>CP036352.1:1544496-1853395 GCA_007753915.1 Phycisphaerae bacterium RAS2 | reverse complement strand
CGGCGTCTCGATAATTTCGCCGCTGGGCTTGGCCATCAGGGCGCGCATGCCGGCAAGCTGGCGAATCTGATCGACGCTGCCGCGCGCGCCGGAGTCAGTCATCAGGTAAATCGGGTTCAGGTACTTCTTGGCGCCTTCATCCGACGACTTGGCATACTTGCCGTCGGGCGTGCGGAAGTCGGCCTTGAGATCGGCCATCATCGCCTCGGTCACCGCTTCGCGCACGTGCACCCAGATATCGATCAGGGCGTTGTATCGCTCCATGTCGGTGATGGCGCCGCCCTGGAAGGCGCGCGTGATGCGGTCAACCTTCTTCTGGGCTTCCTCGATAATGCCCTTCTTGCGGTCCGGAATGCGCATGTCATTCAGACCGAACGACAGGCCGGCCAGCGTGCTGCGCTTAAAGCCCAGTTCCTTGATGCGATCGAGCAGGTCGATGGTCTCGCCGCGTCCCAACAAGGCGTAGCAATCGGCGATGACGCGACCGCTGCCCTTGCCCGTGAGCGGGTAGTTGTAGAACGGCATCTGCGTCGGCAGGATGTCATTAAAGATCAGCCGGCCGACCGTCGTCGTGATGATGCGATCCTTGGGCATGTCGATGGGCATCTTCTTCTGACCCTCGACCATGCGCGTGCGCTCGACGCGAACACGAATCGCCTCGTGGATCGAGACTTTGCCCAGCTCGTACGCCAGGAAGGCCTCCGTCGGCGTCATGAAGGTGCGCCGCGGCTTTTGTGTCGCCTCGGTGGCATGGTCACAGGTCAGGTAGAAAATGCCCATGACGATGTCTTGACTGGGCGACATGATGGGCGAGCCGCTGGCCGGGCTGAAGATGTTGTTCGTCGCCATCATCAGCACGTGCGCCTCGACCTGCGCCTCGATCGACAGGGGCAGGTGCACGGCCATCTGGTCGCCGTCGAAGTCGGCGTTGAAACCCTTGCAGACGAGCGGGTGAATCTTGATCGCGTTGCCTTCGACGAGCACCGGCTCGAACGCCTGAATGCCCATTCGGTGCAGCGTCGGCGCGCGATTGAGCAGCACCGGATGCTGGTAAATCACGCTTTCGAGAATGTCCCAGATTTCCTGGTCGCGCCGCTCGAGCATCTTCTTGGCGGACTTGATCGTGTCGGCCAGGCCGCGCTCCTTCAACCGGCGAATGATGAACGGCTGATAGAGTTCGAGCGCGATCTTCTTGGGCAGGCCGCACTGATGCAGCTTAAGCTCCGGGCCGACGACAATGACGCTTCGCGCCGAGTAATCGACGCGCTTGCCGAGCAGGTTCTCACGGAAGCGGCCCTGCTTGCCCTTGATCATGTCGGTCAGTGACTTGAGCGGGCGGTTCGACGAACCAAGCACGGGCCGGCGACATCGTCCGTTGTCGAACAAGGCATCGACGGCCTGTTGCAGCATACGCTTTTCGTTGCGAATGATGACTTCGGGCGCGTTGAGGTCGATGAGCTTCTTGAGACGGTTGTTTCGGTTGATGATGCGGCGGTACAGGTCGTTCAGGTCGCTTGTGGCAAAGTTGCCGCTGTCAAGCAGAACCAGCGGACGAAGGTCCGGCGGGATGACCGGAATCACGTCCATGACCATCCACGTCGGGTCGTTGATGCTGTTGCGAAGGCTCTCAACGATCTTCAGCCGCTTGGAAAGATCCTTGATCTTCTGCTTGCTGTTGGTGTTGGCAATGTCTTCCCGCAGTTGGACACTCAAGGTCTTGAGGTCCATGCGCGACAACAGCGTCTTGACGGCTTCCGCGCCGATCTGCGCGTCGAAATCGTCGCCGTACTTCTCAATCGCGCTGCGGTAGTCCTCTTCCGACAGCACCTGGCCCAGCTTGAGCTGCGTGTCCTTCGGATCGGTGACGACGTAGTCCTGGAAGTACACAATCTTCTCAAGGTCCGACGTCTTCATGTCCAGCAACGCGCCAAGACGCGACGGCATGGCCTTGAAAAACCAGATGTGCACGATCGGCGCGGCGAGATTGATGTGCCCCATGCGCTTGCGGCGCACGCGGCTGTGCGTGACCTTCACGCCGCAACGGTCGCAGATCATGCCCTTGTGCTTTGTGCCCTTGTACTTGCCGCAGAAGCACTCCCAGTCCCGCTCGGGGCCGAAGATGCGCTCGCAGAACAGACCGTCCTTCTCCGCGCGATAGGTGCGGTAGTTGATCGTCTCCGGCTTGCGCACTTCGCCGTACGACCAACTGCGGATGTCGTTCGGCGACGCCAGGGAGATTTTCACCGCACCGTAGTCGTTTACGCGATCGTAAACATTTTCAGCCATGAGTCATCGTCCTCGAGTAGGCTCCGGCCCGCGATGTCGCGGACCGATGGGTTTATCTGTCCTGCACGCTCATCCCTGACCGCGCTGTGTTTCGCCAGTTCCGCCGGCACACCGCTCAAGCCGTCGCGCCGACCTGCGCCCGCACGTCCAGCGACATGGGCACGATTCCCGGTGCGCGCTTGAAGCCGATCTCCTCGCAGAAATCGACCTCCGTCCCGTAGGCCGCCGCGTCGATCCGCTCGCAGCCCAGCTTTGCCAACGCTCCGATCACCAGCTCCGCCATCTGTCGCGCGATGCCGTACTGGTCGTGTTCAATGCGACCGTCGATGTGCGTGACCGCCGCCGGACCCTGCATCGACGGGTCCAGCTTGCACTCGGTCAGGTAGCCGCGCACCCCGTCCGCCAGGCCGCGAGCAATGCCCATCAACCGGCCCGATGCGTCGCGCGCCGTCACGAAACACACCGAGTTGTCGACCAGCTTCGAGAGCTTGTCCACCGATTGAGGCATCATGCAGCCCTGCGCGTCGTAAAACCCTTTTAGTTCCGCGACGTCCAACTTCTGCACCACTTCACACTTGATTCCGGTCATGCTCGCAACCTCCCGGCACTTGCCCGCTCGCGCCGCCCAGGATCGCTTGTCTAAATCGTCCGACCTTTCTCAAGCTGGATGTTCATGCCCAATCCGCGAATCTCGTTGCACAACACGTCGAAGCTCACCGGCGTGCCGGCCTCGAGCGTGTTCTCGCCCTTGACCATCGACTCGTAGATCTTTGTGCGGCCTTCCACGTCGTCGCTCTTCACCGTCAGCAACTCCTGAAGGATGTATGCCGAGCCGTACGCTTCCAGACCCCACACTTCCATTTCTCCGAAGCGCTGACCGCCGGTTCGCGCCTTGCCGCCCAGCGGCTGCTGCGTGATCAGCGAGTAAGGACCGGTCGCACGCGCGTGAATCTTGTCGTCCACGAGGTGGTGCAGCTTCATCATGTACATGTAGCCCACGGTCACCGGTTGATCGAGCAAGTCGCCCGTCCGACCGTCGGACAATCGGACCTTTCCGCCGAACGGCATCTTGCTCAAGATCAGCCGATCCTTGTCGGCGCCGGCCACCACCTTCGCATCCGCCGCCAACTCGGCGACCTTGCGGTTCGCCTCCTCGACCGCCGCGTGAATCTCCGACTCCTTGCAACCGTCGAAGACCGGTGTGATCGCCTGGAAACCGAGGATGCGCGCCGCCCAGCCCAGGTGCGTTTCAAGAATCTGGCCGACGTTCATACGACTGGGCACGCCCAGCGGATTCAGCAGAATGTCGATCGGCGTGCCGTCTTCCAGATAGGGCATGTCCTCGACCGGAAGAATCTTGGCGATGACGCCCTTGTTGCCGTGTCGACCGGCCATCTTGTCGCCCACGGACAGGCGGCGCTTCGTGGCCGTGTAGACCTTCACCATCTCCAGCACGCCGGGCGGCAGTTCATCGCCGCGCTTGACCTGCGCGAGCTTGCGATCACGCTCGGCGAGATGTTCTTCGATGCTGGCCCAGTACTTGCGATAGATCGGTTCGCACTCGTCGCGCTTGGGCGCGGGCTTGACCCACTTCAGATCAAACGCCCAGTTGCCCGGCTCGCCGATCTGCTCCATGACGACTTCCTGAATGTCGCTGCGGCCGACCACCTGCTTCGTGTTCGGGTCGACAATCGGCTGGCCGGCGACCGCTTCCATCTCCTCGATCATCTGTCGGAAAATGCTGATGACCTTTGCGTTGAAGGCGGTGCGCATGTCCTTCATGCGCTTGTTCAGCAGCCGCTTCTGCTCCTCGGAGACGTTCGTCCGACGGCTGAAGCGCTTGGTGTCGATCACCGTGCCGTAAATGCCGCTGGGCACTTCCAGCGAGTCGTTCTTTACGTCTTCGCCGGCGCGGCCGAAGATCGCGTGCAGCAGCTTTTCTTCGGGTGATAGTTCGCTCTTGCTCTTCGGCGAGACCTTTCCGACGAGGATGTCGCCGGGGCCGACCTCGGTGCCGATTCGAACGATGCCGCTCTCGTCGAGATTCCGCAGCGCTCGCTCCGACACGTTGGGAATGTCGCGTGTGAACTCTTCGCGGCCCAGTTTGGTCTCACGAATTTCAATGTCGTGTTCTTCGATGTGAATGCTCGTGAAGGTGTCGTTCTGGACGAGCCGCTCGGAGATCAGAATGGCGTCCTCGAAGTTGTAGCCGTCGTAGGTGAGGAACGCCGCGAGAACGTTGCGACCCAGCGCCAGCTCGCCCTGTCGCGTGGCCGGACCATCGGCGATGATCTGCCCCTTCTTCACCTTGTCGCCCAGGGCGACGATCGGTACCTGGTTCAGGCAGGTGCGCTCGTTGAGTCCCTGGAACTTGCGCAATTCGTATTCGTCGGTGTTGTCGATGACGATTCGCGTCGCATCGACAAAGGTGACCGTGCCGTTCTGCCGCGCCTGAACGACCATGCCGCTGTTCTGCGCGACGATGCGTTCCATGCCCGTCGCCACGACCGGCGGATCGGTGATGAGCAACGGCACCGCCTGGCGCTGCATGTTGCTGCCCATCAGCGCGCGGTTGGCGTCGTCGTGCTCGAGGAAGGGAATCAACGATGCTGAAACGCCGACCGTCTGCTTCGGCGAGATATCGACGTATTCCACATCGGTGCTGTTGACCACGGCCAAGTCGCCGCGAACTCGCGCCATGATGTGATCGCCTGACACCCGGCTGGTCTTGATGTCGACGGCATCGGGCGGAACCAGAACGGTTTTCATCTCTTCGTCGGCGCGGAGGAATTCGCTCACCCCGTTCACCGCGTGGTTCTTATCCACCTTGCGGTACGGCGTAATGAGGAATCCGTATTCATCCACGGCCGAGTAAATGCTCAACGACGCAATGAGGCCGATGTTCGTGCCTTCTGGCGTTTCGATCGGGCAGATGCGGCCGTAGTGAGAAATGTGCACGTCGCGCACTTCAAAGCCGGCTCGCTTGCGGTTCAGACCGCCGGGGCCGAGGGCCGACAAGCGCCGCTCATGCGTCAACTGGCTTAGCGGGTTGGTCTGATCCACGACTTGCGACAACTCGCCGCGGCCGAAGAAGTACTCGATCGCTCCGGAGATGGCCTTGGAGTTCACCAGTTCGGCGATTTTTCCAAGCTGGTCCGGCTCGCGCATGCTCATGCGCTCCTGCACGGTGCGGCGCAGCTTCAGGAAGCCCTTGCGAATCTCATCGCATGCGAGTTCGTCTATCGTTCGCAGGCGACGATTGCCGAGGTGATCGATGTCGTCTTCCTGCACAATGACGCGCGTCATTTTCCAGGCGTACTCGTGCACATTGCCGATCGAAAGCTGATCCTTCTGGCCGTACTTGTCGAGCACGTCGTTGGTCTTCTCGAACGCTTCGAAGGCGATGTGTCGGGCGGTGTTGCCGAACAACTCGCGCCATTCGGACTCCACCTCGGCCTCCATCGCGGCCGCCGACTTCTTCGACGTCTCGTCGTCGAACGTATAAATCTGCCCGGGCCGGGCGTAGTAGTTGATGAACTCCAGCTGCGCGAGGTCCGGATGGGCGATCTTCTCGCAGTTCAGGTAGGCCTCGATGCCCTCGATGATCCGCACGGCGCGGGTGCGAATCGTGGATACGATGAAATCGCGCGCCGCCTTATTGACCTCGCTGTCGCGACCGGGATCGGACTTCGTCCGCCCCAGCAGAGGCCGCATGACATCGAGATTGATCGTCGCCGTCGGGACCCATTCGCCGGGGGCGTCGTTGATGCTGCGCACCTGGCGCAACAGTTCCTTGAGCACGTCGGCCGGGGCGAGCTTCTTGCGGCCGTCCCGCACCGCGTCCAGTTCGCCGAGGACCACACCCTCTTTGGGGTCCTTGGGCTTGTTGCCCTTCATCTGATAGGCGGAGACCTGTTCGCACAGCTCGCGCGTCCACTTCAGCATGCACAGTTCGAACGGCACCCGCTTGGGGATGCTGAATCCGACCCGCTCCTGGCTCCGCAGGTCAAGCAGGTATCGCAGACAGGCGACGAAATCCGCCGTCGTCAGCGTGTTGAACGAAGTCGGGAGCGACAGGCCGAACTTGCGATTGATTCGGAATCGCCCGACGCGCCCGAGGCGATAGCGATTCTCGTCGTAAAACTTCTCATGGAAGAGCTTGACGGCCTTGTCGAGCTGGGCCGGATTGCCGGGTCGAAGCGCCTTGTAAATCTTCATCAGGGCATCTTCGTGGCTGTGACAGCTGTCTTCGGCGAGCGTGTTGAGGATCAGCGGGTCGGCGACGTGCTCAATCACTTCAATCTGCTTGAGGCTGGTCGCCTGAATGCGTCCAACCGCATCGCCGATCTGGCAGCCGGCCCGTACAAGCGGCTCGCTGCTGTCGGCGACATCGCCATCGGGCCAGACGTCGGACACGACGTACATGTCGGGCTTGAGCGCCGACGTGCGAACGACCTTGGTCTGGTAGAACGCGCGGATGATCTGCTCATCGGTGCCGTAGGCATGATCCATCGCCCGGAGGAAGCAGGTCGCGGGAATCTTGCCGGATTGGTCAATGCGCACCGCCATGACATCGCGGCGCGTGATGTTGATTTCGATCCAGCTTCCGCGCTCGGGGATGATGCGGCAGGCATGCAGCGGCCGATCGGCTTCCAGCGTCTCTTTGATGAAGTCAACACCCGGCGAGCGGTGCAACTGGGAGACGATGACGCGCTCGGCGCCGTTGATGATGAACTCCCCGCCGCCGATCATGATCGGGATCTCGCCGAGATAGATGCGCTCCGCGGTGACTTCGTCCTTGTCCTTGCGATGCAGGCTGCACGCGACGCGCAGCGGCATGCCGTAGGTAAGCCGCAGTTGGCGACACTCGTCAGGTGTGTAGCGCGGTTTGCCCAGCTCGTAGTCCTGGTAATTCAGGACGATGTTCTCGTCGTAGCTGGCGATCGGGAAAACTTCGCGCAGCAAGCCCTCCAACCCGGTTGGCGTGCGCTTCTCCGGGTGGACTTCGGCCTGCAGGAATCGCTTGTACGACTCCACCTGAATCGCGATCAGGTTGGGAATCGGAAGCGCGTCACCAACCTTGCCGAAGTTTCGAATCTCTCTGGAGTTGATGGTCATCATTCACCCTGAAGACGGCGCGCCGAATCGGCCGCGCCCCAAGACGTGTCGAGGTTCACCGGTCGATGCGTCGGCGAGTCACCCCTGGCGGCGCGGCGTCGCGCGCAGCGCGCACCGCAACCCCGAACAGAATCCAGGGGAAAACACCGGCGATCGACCCAGCCACTAATCGACAAAAGTATTCTTTTACCCGAGCCGAATAATCCGTGGGGACTTCCCACGCCAGAGGCCATTCAAGAAGCAGCGACCAGTCCCGCTCCCGATCGCGCTAGTTCCGCCCCTGGTGCGGAGAGACCAATTAGTATAGGGAAACCGCGTGCCACCGCAAGACGTGTGCCAACGGCATTTCGACACTAAACCAATCGCTCATAAGCTGATTGTTTTCAACGTGTTACGTCGAAGCAATGGGCGCGTCATCCCGATTTCTGCCCGGTCGGTTCCAATTCCATTCCGGGGCTACCTTTCAATGGGAGGAGCAATCGAACTGTCGTCCCCATGCCTTCCTTGCTTTGAATGGAGATCGTGCCGCCCATTTCCGAGACAAGTCCATGCACCGCTGCAAGACCCAGACCGATCTTCTTACCGCTGCTGACTTCCTCGCCTGACTTGGTCGTGAAGAAAGGCTCAAACAGGCGCTCCAACATCTCCGGCGACATTCCGACGCCCGTATCGCGAATGGCAATTTCCGCGTCATCCCCCAATCGCTTCATCTCGATCGTCAACGTGCCCCCGCTTGGCATCGCATCGATGGCGTTCTGCGAAATGCTCTCCAGGACCGGCATCAGGCGCGTTGCCTCGAACGGTTGCGACGCCACGTCGTCGATGCTGGTCACGATCTCGATTCGAAGAGGCTTGGCACGACGACGAAGCTCCTCGATGAACTTCGTCAGCAGCGGGTTCAACTCGACCATCGCGAACGTCGTGTTCTCCGATTCCGCAAACGCCGCCAATTGATTAGTTATCCGCGCAGCCTGCCCGATGGACTCCGCGAGACCGCGCAATGCGCGCCGCATTTCCATCGGGCTGTTGCTCCCGAGCACCGTGTCGATCCTGATGCTGATACCACCGAAGATGTTGTTGAAATGATGCGCCACGCTTCCGGCGACGCGTCCCAGCGCCGCCATCCGCCGTGTCCGGGCAACTTCCTGGGACAGGCGCTTGCGCTCCGTGATGTCGCGCATGCCCAGCGAAGCCCCGATCGCGCGCCCCTGCCCGTCCACGATCGGCGAAACAATCATCACCAGCGCGACCGAGTGCTCCGCCCCCGGAAGCTTGATCTCGATGTCCGCCGCCTCGCCGGTTGTGATCGCGCGCGAGATCGACTCCTGGACGGTCGCATGCTGTTCTTCCGGAAGAATCTCCAGAATCGGCCGGCCTCGCATCTGATCGGCGGTTCGCTCGAACTGCCGGGTGGCGGTTTCGTTCCAGAACTGCACGCGCAATTGCTCATCGACCGTGATGAAGACGAACGCGAGATGCCGGCAGGCGGATTCGAAATAGCGGTCCGACGATGCCTCCATGTCGGTCACTCTCCCCGTGCGCTGGCGCCGTTGCCCAGCGGCGGCTCGGGCTTCACAACACGAAGAACCGGACTGACGACGAACAGGTTCTCGCGTTGGTCCGGCGTCGCCTGCGGACTCGCGGGCCGCGATTCGATGAAGAACGGCCGGGCCAGCAGCGGCCGATCATACACGGTCGCCGTCGGGCCCAAAAGCAGAAACCCGCCGGGCGGAATGGCCGCGTCGAACGCCAACTCATCAAACGCCCGCGTGCGGCGTTCGGGGGCCATCTGCGGACCGTTGGGTGTCATCTCCCAGCGGATCGGGCCGGGCGGCTCTTCCAATTCGGGCGTCAATCGCAACCACAGCTCGTCCGGGTTCAGCGAGCGCCATTCCAGCGTCAGCCGCAATCGCGCCTTTGCCTCCACGAAATCCAATCCGTGCAGCCCCCCCGCGCGGTCAAGATAGAAAACGACCTCGTGTTCGCCGCACGATCCGATCTCCAATTCAATCGTACGCTGCGTGTCGGGCACGACCTGATCAACCGCGATGCGCAGGTCGGGCAATGCCTGCAATTCGGCGAGCAACGTTTGTCGATGCGCCTCCAAACCGATCGCCGCGCGAAAGCCGTTGTCCGAAAGATGCAACGCCGAAGCCGCGCTGGGGAGCCGCCCGGAAACGAGTTTCCAGATTGCATCCTGTTGAGTGAACGTCCCGCGCGGGGCGGAAATCCGATGAACCTTGACTTCCACAACGCGCCGCTCCGGACGACGGTTGAAGATCGAAGCCCCATCGCCGTCGTCCTGTGCTTGCAAGGAAGAACCGTCAGCCGTGGATCGCAATTGCTGCGTTTCGGCGCCCCCTCCGGCCTCATTGGGCGATGTCGACCTGCCCAAGCCGCCGCATCCGGCGGTCAACGCGCAAGAAGCAATCAGGAATAGAAAAAAGAATCGGCGAGCGGCAGGTGAGACGAAGTCGGGCGGCGTGTGCGAGAACATGCTAATCAGACTTTATGACTCGCCCCCGCGATGGTCAAACGGAGCAGGGTCATCCTCGCGCCAAACGGCACATCACCTCGCACCCACGTCGGATCATTGCGTCCGTCGTGGCGTAACTGATGCGAAAGTGCGTGTCCTGTGCGGAGAATATGCCGCCGGGAATAACGAGCACATTTTCCGCGGCCGCGGCTTCGGCGAAGGACGTTCCGTTGGCGAAACGGCGCGGCACACGGGGGAAAACATAGAACCCCCCGCCAGGCCGCACGATCTCAAAGCTCGGCTCCAGCAACGAGCAGACCAGATCGCGCTTCTTCGCATAGTCGCGCTGGTGGTGCGAGACGTCCGCATCCAGGGCCGCCAGCGTTGCCACCTGAGCCATCGACGGCGCGCAGACATACGTATATTGATGAAGCTTGGTCATCTCGTCGATGACCGCCTTCGGCCCGGCGGCGTACCCCATGCGCCAGCCGGTCATGCCGTAGGTCTTGCCGAAGCCGCGTAGGACCACGGTGTTCTCGGGCGCGAGCGCCAGCGGACTGACGTTCTCCCCGTCGTAACAAAGCTTGTCGTAGATTTCGTCGGAGATAAGCAGCAGATCGTGGTCGCGCGCCAGATCAGCCGCCGCCTGCACTTCGGCGAGACTCATGACGCGACCCGTCGGGTTGCCCGGCGAGTTGATCAGGATGGCCTTCGTGCGCGGAGTAATCGCCGCACGAACGCGCTGGACGGAGAACGCAAAGTCCGGATACGACGACACCGGCACGGGCCGGCCGCCCAGCATGTTCACCAAATGCACATACGAGACGAAGTACGGGTCGAGAAAGATGATCTCGTCGCCGGGATCGGTCATCGCCAGGAGCGCCAGCGTCAGCCCGCCCGACACGCCGGAGGTGATCAACACCGCCGCATCCACGCCGGATGTCTCTTTCACGTCGGCGATCAGCCGCTCGCGCAACTCCGGCAGCCCGCTGCTGGGCGTGTAGCGATTCTTCCCCGCGCGGATCGCCGCGATCGCGGCCTCCTTCACCGCGTCGGGCGCGTCGTAGTCCGGCATGCCGATCGACAGGTCGCACGGATCCTTCAACCGGCCCGCCAGTTCAAAAAACTTGCGAATGCCGGAGAATTCCACCCGTCGCGTTCGATCAGCCAGTCGCCGGCTGTAGTCCATCGCGCGTTACTTCTTGCCTGCGTCCTTCTTGGCGTCCTTCGCCGGCGCAGCCCCAGCCGCCGGTGCGGCAGCTCCGGCCGCGGCGCCCGCAGCTTCGTCCTTCGCCTTCTTGACCTTGGCGGCGACGGCTGCCTTGCGATGCGCAACTTTGCGGAGCCCGGTCGGGCGGCTCTGACCCGGCTTGAACTCTTCGAGGTCCTGAAGCGCCTTGATGCGCTCCGTCCGCGTCAACACATTGCGATGACGCGACAGAGACGCCTTGCTCTTGAGGGATCGATCCATGCTCATGATGTCAAACACTCCTCGCTATTCGTCTTACATCGGCTCGCCGGACTGGGTCACGCCGTAGCTCACGAACAGGCAGCCCTTGAACTGGTACTGCCCGCCCTGCTTTCGGTACTCCAGACCCAGCGATTCGATTTCCCGGCGGAACGCCTCGCGCGACGCCGCGTGTTCCTTGCTTGGCGGGTAGCCCTGCTCGGCAAACAACACAAACCCATTGCTCTTTCGCCGCGCGAACGTCCGAATCCCGCGCTGCAACAGAAATCCCTTTGCATCGGCCACGTCCCTGGCCAGTTGTTCACTGTCTCGCTCGCGCGTCACGCGAAACGATTCAATCTGCAGGTAATTCAAATTCTCCGGCAGCGCTGCCGCCGCCGAAGCCGCGCCCGCCGGCTCAACGCCGGCCGCCTTGTTCAACGCCACATGGGCCGCCTCGCCCTTCGGGGCCGCCGATTGCAGCATGTGCTCGAGGTCCGCGTTCTTGCCGCCGGCCACCTCTCGCGCGACAGCCGTCTTGACTTCCGGCGTCGCCACCTTGCTCTTGCCCAGCGGCGATCGATGCGACGCGCCCGGCGCCGATTCCGTCACCGCTGCAACCGTCGCCAGTTCGGGCTTGCCGTCGCCCCGACCGCGACCAAGCGAGTAACCCACCACGCCGACCGCCACAGCCGCCCCGGCAAACAGCAGCACAGTTGCCGAGGTCAGCGGAATTCGCCGCGACGGATAGGCCGCAGGATTCGCCGCGCGACGTTCCGCCTCGATGCGCTTGGCCTCGAGCCGAGCGACCTTGGCCGCCTGGCGCGCCCGACGAAGTTCTTCCTTCTCGGCGCGACGTGCTTCAAGCCGTGCCCGGCGCGATAACTCCGCCGCCTCCGCTTCCTGGCGTGCCTGTTCTGCGGCCTGTCGAACCGCCGCCAGTTCGGCCGCGGCCTCTTCCTCGGAGATGGGTTGAGCCACACCGGCTACCGGCGTCTTCAACTCTCCCAGCGGGCCGACCGATGCCGGTTTACGAAACCCGGCCGCATCGTTGTGATGCCCCGCGCCCCGCACGGGGACCGCCGGCGACCGCGAACCGCCCACGTTGCGCTTGTTCAACACCTCAAAGAGGGTTGGTCCTCGTCTCTTGTATGCCACGGCTTCCTGCCTTCTTCCGGGGGCCGAACATGCGACGGCGAAAGTCTTACGCACGCCCCCGTTTCCTGTTCGCAAGAGTTTAACCGATCGGCCCGGACTTTCAACAACCCTTGAATCCAGGCCGGTTTAACGCACTTCCGGGCAATCTTGCCCACAATCCGCCATGGTCACACAGTCCACGCGGACACACGCACTATTGAAAGCGCGCCGGCGGGCGGCCGGCATTCGTTCAAGGGATCATGTTCTGAAGGGTGCGCCAGTCGCAACGGCTCGCCGCCAATCGCCGCCAATTTGTCGAGCGGCCACTGCTCGAAATATCGAAGTGGATGTTTGAACTCGCCATCGCAGGCCTGCGAAGTCGGATCGAGCAATCCGTCGCATAGCGTTTGTGGCAACTGGCGGCGTACAATGAAATGTGGCGATGCTGCAGTAGCGGTGTTATAAAAAGAATCGCGAAAAAAAGCTGTGCCCCCTTAGATTCCCTTAGATTTTCATCCCTGCCGTTCACCGTAGACTGTTAGTTCTCAACCCGGAGGCAATGGCCCATGAAAAACCCATCACAGAAGAGCGCGGCAGTCTGCGTGTTGACTTGTGTCATTTCCCTTGCATTGGTTATCGATATGAAGCTGCGTCAGACTGCCATTGTGGCAGAGCAAGTGCAAGTCATTTGTGAGCTTAGAGAGCGAGAGCACGTGGCAAGATTCAAACCAGTCATTCATCGTATCCTGAGCGACATGGGATACCCTCTTCAAGACATTGTGACCATTGAAGATCTTGCGAAGATTATCAATCAGACTATTGAGACTTTGCCTGATCGATCGAGTTTGATTCCTGAAGATGTGGGCAAAGAGGGCTAGCGGGACTCGCGCGGCTCCGCCAGAGCGGGTCCAAAATGCCGGAGGACTTCCCTTTCGGCTTCGTGAGGTAGATTCTGATCGATGAGCCTGCGCGTGAAATGGTGACGAGTTGAGCGAAACTAAGAGAGCATGCGATCGGCGCTGGCGCGAAAGAGAGCTGCGTCCCTTTAGATTTTCCCCCGGTGAAGATCTGTAACAGTCGGCGCCGACGGAATGAAGGATCTAACAACCGTGACGACACAAAAAGCCATTCGACTGGTCTGTCTTTTCGCGGGTGCTGGATCCTTGACAGTTCCGTTTGGATGCGAGGCCAAGAAAAAGGATCCAGGGAGAACTGATAAAAAGGATGCATTTAATCAGGCGTGCGACGCATTGCATACTGTGCAAAGGTTTTGCGATGTGCTGCGCGAATCGAAGATGTATCAGGTAACTGTTATGGTGACCAACATAGTAGACTCAACAGGATTTCAAGCGGTTGTGGAATATGAGTTGGCGGTATTAAGGCCTAATCGTGTGAACCTATCCGTTACGCGCGGGGTAGGCGGCCCGATGATCATATGTGACGGCACTCGTTTACTCTTTTCTTCCCTACCGCATCGGAACGCTGAAGTTGACATAAAGGCCCCCGATCAATTAAGTGGGATTACAACAGCAAGAATGATCGGAGAACGGGCCTCGTCTGTTATGCGCGGTTCGCCGTTATTGCTCTGGGGGCTAGTCGAGGGCGACCCGCAAGAATCATTCTTACATGACTTTGGAGTTCCGATTTTTGTCAATCATGAGTCTATTGATGGCATTGAGTGCGTGCATGTGCGTAGCGAAAATGAGTCTAGCCTGTTAGACGCGTGGCTTGAAGCCGAAGATCCGGGCATGCTGTGCAAGTTGGTCGTTTCCCCCAAGAGAAAAGGGGATAACTTGAGGCAAGTGCAAGTTTACAAGAATTGGGTTGTGGGCCGGCCAATTCCATTGTCAGCTTTTGATGTAGCAACAAGTAAAATCTTGCATGAACCAGCGAAAAAATCAAACGATTCGGATGACTAGACGAGGCCGCGCGGGTCCGCTAGAGCGGGTCCAGAATGTCGGAGGGCTTCCCTTTCGACTTCGGAGGTAGTTTCTGATCGATGAACCTGCGGATGAAGTGGTGCCGCGTTGAGCGAAACCAGAGCAGCATGCTTCCGGCGTGCAGGAGTATCCCATCCAATCAGGCTCGGGTTGAAGTAGGCGAGTGCGTTCCAATCCAAACCGCGTCCCATCACTTCGCTCCGCGATTTCAAGGTCGATCATTGCCCAGCGGGTCGCGGTTGGCTGATTCGATGAACCCGCCAGATGACACACGCCGCTCGGTTCATTGGCCAACAGTCCCATTTGTTGCCACAGACTTCCCTGCCCGGTGTAATACGCTCATGGCCTTCGAACAGGTGGCGATGATCGGCGACGGGCAGATGGCCACGGTCTGCAGCGTGATGCTGGCCGACCGGGGCATCCACGTGCGCATGTGGGGCGTGAACCGCGATCACATCGAGGCGCTCAAGACCACGCGCGAGAACACGCGCTACCTGCCGGGCCTGCGCATCCCCGAGCGCGTGTCGTTCACGACCGACCCCGCCGCCGTCTTTCGCAACGCCGACCTCGTGGTGTCGGCCGTGCCCTGTCAGTATGTCCGCTCGGTCTGGAAGCAGCTTGCGCCGGCGCATCCGGCCGGGCTTCCGGTGGCAAGCGTCTCCAAGGGCATCGAGAACGACACGCTGCTGCGCCCCACGCAGATCATTCAGGATGTCGTCGGCCCGTGCCCGGTGGCGGCGCTCTCCGGGCCGAACATCGCGATGGAACTGGCCCGGTGCCTGCCGGCGACGATCGTGGCCGCCAGCGAAGATGCCGACCTCGCGACGGGCGTGCAGGAGACCTTCTCGTCCCAGTGGTTCCGAGTTTATACCAATGACGATTTACTGGGTGTCGAGCTGGCCGGCGCGACCAAGAACGTCATCGCCATTGCCGCCGGCATCGTGGACGGCCTCAAGGCCGGCGACAACGCCAAGGCCGCCCTCCTGACCCGCGGCCTGGTCGAGATCACGCGATTGGGCGTCGCCCTGGGGGCCAAGCGCGAGACGTTTGGCGGCCTCGCCGGACTGGGCGACCTGGTGACCACGTGCGTCAGCCCGCACGGCCGCAACCGCACCGCGGGCGAGATGTTCGGCCGGGGAAGCAAATACGAAGAAGTCATCGCCGCGACGCCGTCGGTCATCGAGGGCATCCCAACGACGCGCAGCGTCTATCAACTGGCACGGCAGCACAACGTGGAGATGCCGATCACCGAAGCCGTCTATGGCGTGCTGTTCGAAGGCAAGGATGTGATTGCGACCCTAAGCGAATTGATGACGCGCCGGCTTAAGGGCGAGGCATGACCGCGCGCGCCGAATGGCGCCGCAGCAAATCGAGACGATCGCGCGCTGCACCTCGAAAGGGCAGACGAATGCCGGCGGGCGAGCCGGCCCCAACTCCCACGACACACGACGAGTCACCCCCCAAAAAAGGACGATTGAGCGAACATGCCCAGTGCGATTCCAGTCCGGTGGGCCATCGTCGGTTGCGGCCGGGTCGCACAGAGGCGGGTCGCGCCGGTCTTCGCGCGACTTGAGGGCGCAATCCTGCACGCCTTCTGTTCGCGCGACGCGGCCCGCGCTCGCGAGTTCGCCGGCCAATTCGGCGCGCCGGCGGCCCACGGTTCGCTCGATGATCTCCTCGCCGATCGCGACGTCGATGCCGTTTATGTCGCGCTGCCCAATGTCCTGCACGCGCCGACCGCCATGCGCTGCCTCGCCGCCGGCAAGCACGTCCTGTGTGACAAACCGCTGGCATTATCCGCGGACGAGGCGCGGGCGATGGCCGGTGCGGCGCGAAAAGCGGGTCGGACGCTCTCGGTGCTTCACCAGCAGCGATTTCACCCGGCCAACCAGCGGCTGTTGGAACTCATTCGGACGGGCGCGCTGGGGCGATTGCTCTCCATTCGCATTCACATCGGGTTTTTCTATCCGCCCGGCGACTTGTGGCGGCTTGACCCGGCGCGATCCGGCGGCGGCGCCTGGATGGATCTCGCGCCGCACGCGCTGGACATGATGCTCCAATGCGGCGGACCGCTACGCGTCATCGGGGGTCGTGTACGCAATCTGTGCTTCGACTATCCGGTCGAGGATGACGCCCGCGCGGAAATCGCCTTCGAAAGCGGTGCGGTCGGCACAGTCGAAACGTCTTATTGCGCCCATGCCTACGGCGGCCGGATTGAGGCGTACGGCGACCGAGCGTCGTACATCGCCGATGGAACGATGCAGGCCGCGCCGCGTTATCGCACGATGCTTCGCAAGGCCGGCGACGAAATGGAGATCGACGAGCGGGCTGCGACCGTCGACTGCTTCGAATTGGCGGTTCAGGATTTTTCGGCCGCCCTTCTCGAAGGGCGACCTCCGCGTGTTTCTCTCGACGACGCCCTGGCGGTCATGGAAAACGTGGATTCGCTTTATCGCATGGCGCGGCCACTCTCGAATGCCGCGCGGACTTAGCCCCCGGTCCGCGTCGCTGTCGGCCGCGCGCCCCGCGCCGTGTCTTCGGTTTCGTCGGTTTCGCCGGCGCGTTCGTGTGAGGTGGGAGCCTCCTCCCCGGAAACGACGACGGAGACATCCTTCTTCGTCGCCCCGGCAGCCTCGCATTTCGGGCAGACAACATCACCCCGGTCGCGTCGCACCTGGGCCGACTTCGCCACGGACATTTCAAAGTCGTGTCCGCATCGTGAACAGTGGTACTCGATCTGCATGGCCGAAACGCCGGAGTCCACTTCGGCATCCCCTGCCGTCCACCCGTAATACGCGGCGATGCACACGCCGGCCGCCAGCACCGTGATCGTGGCGATCCTTTTCAGGCCGCTTCGACCTCCAAGTGCCGTGCTGCGTCCGCGAGTCGCGCCCCCGTTGTCGTCGCTCTGAAGCTCATAGCGGTGACGTGATTGTGGCACGAATTGATTCCTCGATCCTGCGACGACAACGGCGTGGACGATTTTGATTGTGCCCGCTCTGTCGTCAAGGCGAATCCGACCGGCCGGTATCAACCGAACGTGCGTCAGGAGGCGGGCGGCGGCGGCGGGGGCAGCTGCGTGGCGCCGGGCGGGGATGTCCCAGCCGGGCGATGCGGATTGAACAGCTCCTGCGGGAACGTATCCATTCGGCCCCAGGTGCCGCGGGCATCCTTGCCGCCGTATTGAGGAAGGTGGTCGTAGTAGGTGCCGCGGCCGAAATCGACAAACCCTGCATGGCCGTCGGCATACGAGACGTTGAAGAACCCGAGCTTCTTGTGGTAGCCGGTCAACTCACCGGCCGTCAGCGTGCCCGTGACTTCGTTCGTCCAAAGCGTCTGATAGACCCGCGCCTCAAGAAACGCGAGCGTGATCGACGTGTCGGGGATGCGCGTGTGCGAGCGGCCATAAACCCCGGTCACCGTTCCATCATTGAACGCAAGGTTGTTCATGCGGAATGATGTGCCGTTCGCCGCGAAGTAGGGATTCTCCACTTCAACGGCCATGCCGCCGAAACCGGGCCACTCCTGCCACCCGCGCTCTTCACCGGGGCATTGAAAGGCCTGGAAGTTCGAGCGGTCGCCCGGCGCGGACCCAGCGGCGACACCGCGCGGCCCGTAGATCAGATTGTTCAGGGGGCGCGTCCGCGGATCGAAGTAGTCGTACCAGCCTTGATACGGCGCCAGGCCCGGCCCACCGCCGTACTCGGCGTAGCCCGTGCCCGCTAAAAAGACTTTTGCATTCGAATGCACCGGCCCGATGATGCCGTTGGGGTCGTCCGACGAATAGGCAAACGCCGCGCTCGTCACTTCGCGCAGGTTTGCAAGGCATCGCACCTTCTGCCCCTCGGCCCGCGAGGCGACCAGCGCCGGAACGAGAATACTGATCAACACCGCGATCATCGCGATGACGACCAGCAACTCGATCAGCGTGAAGCCGAACTTCGCCTGCCGATTGCGCTTCATCTCGGAAACGCCCTTGTGAATTACCGCCCGCTCGCGTCGCCCGGCCGACCTGACCTGCAAACCGCGTTGCAAAGCGGACGGGCACGCACCGCAAAGGCCCCATATCCAACTGAACGATATTCGGGACCGATCCTTGCAGGGTATTCTAACCCGATCTGGCCTCCGAATAAAGCCGCCTCATGTAAATCCTTATCGATGCTGTACCAACAATCGCTTCATCCATTCACGAAACATCGCAACGGATGCAATCCATGCCGGCCTCCCGACCAGCCTACCGGATGCGGCCGCGTTCAAAAAGTGATGCACAACAATTCCGACCTGCCATAAGAGTAATACTCATAGAAAGTTACGTGCCAACCGCTTCCGGACTGGGTATAATCCGGTAGTCGCCAAAGGAGTTGGCGGCGTTTTTCAGCTTGGCAGGAGAGCGAGGGGCCTGCGAAGCCCGGCTGCGCGACGGACCGGTGAAGTCCCATCAACGCGGCGGAGGGGTCTCAAGGCCGATTCCTGCGGGAGTGCGTCATGCGTGTTTACGGTCTAATCAGTGTTTCTACAATTGTCTATTCCCTTTGCTCGGCTCCCGCGGCCCATGCCGTCGGCGTCAGCGAACCCCTGGGTTTCACGATCAACATTCAACACGGCGCGACCAACGTCGCCAACAAGGCGGTGACGATCGGCCCCGGCATGGACCTGCCCGACATCAAAATCTCCGACGGCACGCCGGAAAGCTACACCCAGATCGGCACGCTCCCCGGCGGCGGCCCGATCATCCTCAAGGTGGTGACCGAGGATGACGCCCTCTATCGCATCCTGCACGCCTACATTCTTGCGCCCGTCAGCCTCGCCAACATCGACTCTCCCGGCCCCGTCTCGCTCTTCGACCCGCTCAAGTCCGACCCAATCACGGTTACGCTCACCAATGTGATCTTCAACGGCGGCGGCTTCGTCGAGCCGCGCGTGGAGAACAACAACAGCTATTTCGTCTCTTACATGCGCGACATCGAGGGCAAGTTCTATCACCTGCCCAACGCCAACGCGGCCAATTCGTACGGCCACGGCGTCCTCGATATCCAGGTGCCCGGCCAGTTCTACCTCGACGGCACCGCCAATCCGTATCAGTTCTCGTCGACCATCGGCTCGCCCGCTTCCGTCACCTGGGCCAACATGGTCAACCCCGGACCGGCCGGCTCGCAGGTTCACAACGGCTTCTTCAGCCACAACCCCGCGTCGCCCGGATATGTTTTTGAGTTGGGGCTTTCCGTCGCGTTCATCAAGGCGATTCCCGAACCGGGCACGCTCTCACTGATGGCGATGGGCCTCGCGCTCTTCGCAAAGCGCCGCCCGCGCGCCTCGGCTCGGCGATAAATTTCAAAGGAGGCGCTACCGATGCTGCAGTGGGGGATTCATTCGATTTGCGAAGTCTGGAATCGGGCAGCTTCCTGCCAAACGGGCCAGGTTCCCCTCGCGCTGATGCCGCTCAGTTAGCCTGTGAAATTCTTGCGAACCGCGTCCGACCCGCCGGCGTAGCACATCAAGACACGCGGCTGGAAGAGCAGGCCACCGGCCGCCAGGCACCGCGACATCGTACGCACGCACTGCACGGATGCATTACACGGACGCGACGAATCACGAGGCGCAAGGATGCCCCGACCCCCCGAAAACAAGAAAACACCCCGGCCGACGAAGACCCGTCGGAATCAGAAACCTGGCTTTCCCTCTCCGCAAGGCAGTCGATCAAGCCACAAGCTCGGCCACCTCGTCCTTAAAACGGCGGCGCAGCCGGGCGATGACATCCTTGTGAATCTGGCTGACCCGCGATTCGGACAGGTCCAGCACGAGGCCGATCTCGGCCATCGTCAGACCCTCGGTGTAATAAAGCACGAGGACAAGCCGCTCTTCCCGGTTCAGCCCGCGCGTGATGTAGTCGGTCAGCATCTGCCGCGAGATCCGCTGCGAGGGATCGACCGCGTGAACGTCCGACACGTCCCAGCCGCTGGGCGAGCCGCGATGACTGTCGTCATCGGATTGAACGGCCGACAGATGCACCTCGTGCCCCAGTCGGCTCAGCCGCGCCAATTCGGCGAAGCGCTCGTGGCTGATCCCCATGTGTGCCGAGAGCTCCGTTTCGGTCGGCGGCCGGCCCAGCTCGGAGTCGAGGACTTCCTTGTGCAGCATCCGCTGCTTTTCAAAGCTGCGCACGGTGCGCGACTGGCCGTCGAGCGCGCGGAGCCAGTCCATGACGGCGCCGTGGATGCGCTGCTGGCAGAACGTTTCGAACTTGGCCTTGTGTTTGGGGTCGTAGGCCTGGACGGCTTCCATCAGCCCGTCGTAACCGGCGGAACAGATTTCGTCGTAGCTGACCTGTGCCGGGAGCTTCTGGGCAAGCCGGGCGGCCTGCATGTGCACCAGCGGGCGGTAGTGCTCGACGAGCAGATTGCGAATCTTGATCGCTCGGCTGCTCAAGTACTTCTTCCAAAGCCCGTTGACGTCGCCGCGAGAGGATTTCATGCCTCACACTCCGTTGCTGGCACAGCGCGCGAACCCGAGGAGGAAGTGCGCGCGCACGGTCCGTCCGTGAACTGACCGGTGTAGTCAACAGTGTGGGTGCAGATTCGAGCCTCGGCATCCTTGCCGAGGAATGAAAGAGTTCGAGCAATTCCTCCTTGAAACTCTTGCGGCGGGGGAAATATACCTCCATCCCCCGGGGTGTTCCAGAAGAATCCGGGGAAATTTTTTACAATTTTTTGCGGGGTTGGGTCCGGCCGCCCGACCAATCGGAGCCGCCGCCGAGCCAGCAGAATCAATCGACCACTTCGGCCGATCCGCGACACCAGACGCGCAATATCTGCGCGGCCGTGGCAGCCGCTCGCTGAACTATTGGTGGGTCGATGCGGCTGACCCACCCCAGCGAGACTCGCGCCGCTCTTCAATCGCTCCGTCAGGTGATAGACGTCGGGGGATCTGTTGCCGTTGACGGTGCGACAGCGGCACTCGACGCGACCCCGGCTCTATCATTCCCGCCGGTGTCAGCATCAACATTTGCATTGCTTTTGGTACCAGTTGCTAGCCCTAGCCGCGCGCACTGCTCGTCGGGTATCACTGTGCCGCACTCGGGGCACACTCCTGATACCAAGCCAGAGAGGCAATATCCGCAATTTGTGCACAATCCATTTCGTACTCTATGTCTGTAGCAACGTCGTCCCCTTGTAGCGACGTGGAATAGAACAAGAAGTAGGCATGGCAATATGAATACGGGCATTGGAATCTGAACTAGGCCAACAAACCCGCCTTCGAATCGTAAGGACAAGAAACATCCCATTGCGGCGCGGTTTGCAGCATGAGAGAAGAGTGCGTTAGCGGTGTATGGGACACTATTTTTCAGTAAAATCTCTTCAAATGCCCTTTTCGCTTCCCGACTTCTCAACTCTAACACAATCTCGCCCGTGGTAGTCGCGCTATTTTCATTAGCATGTTCCGCCTGGTCCAATTGATTCTGTAGGACTTTGACGCATGCTTCTGAATGACCAAGGTCTCTGTAAAGTGATCTAAACTCTTCTACCATTGGTAGCGAATTTGCGGCTTGAGGGGTCTGCGAATTACTTAGTGGTAAACCCACATAGAACAAGGCCACCTGCTTACTATTTACTTGGATTACGCAGAATGGGCTTGGGGGGAATGACAATGTGTAGGTTCCCGTCATCTGCCAAGTCACATAAAGTGCTACGAAGATTACGGCGACACTTAACCAGAGAACTGAGACATATAGCCACCAAGCGATCCTGTGGTGCATAGGGGGTACATTGGTAATTCGGAAAGCAAACGGGGGCGCAACTTTTCTTCTCGAGTTCCTTGCCACTGACTACGCCTCGACTTCATTCTTGAGCCGCCGCTGCAAGCTCATCACCGTACATTGTACACCGACATTCGTCCATACAGGAATGCGACTGCTTGCTATATCTAGCCTCGTTGTCCTGCAGTCGCATGCTGAAGAATCCGCCCAGCCGATTCGAGCGGCAGCCACAGCGACACGAACGCGCTGCGGTTCGCGGGATCGAGCCAGCAGGAAAGCGCATCCCACCGAATCGCCGCCGGCAGGGAAATCGAATACGGATGTCTCATCGCACTCTGACTTGGTATTTCAGTTTAGGAAATGGCTTCAGTCGCCTCTCCATCACCACGGACGTCTACAACCTCACCGGTGGCATCGAAATCCACCTCTCGCCAGGCCACAATCCCGCTAGCAGCCGTGGGACCTCGAATCTCATCGTGCGCAATTTCCAGGCGCACTGTTTTTCTGTTGCCAGGATCGCCAGACGACGAGCCCTCCTGCGGAATCACTCGGGCCCGATAGTATACAGATGCCCGGCATGGCAGGTCTCCTTCTCCCGTTTGGAACGATCGGATACGACTTGCATAAAACGCCAGCGCCTCGTCCGTCAGCGCATCGGGAAACGCGTAGCCGAAGCTCGATGTTCTCGACTGGCTTTGCCACTGCGGCCCGATGGTCGAGGGCAGCGCTTCGGCGCGGAGGATCAACTGACGTTCATTCTCGTCGCCAAAGACCCGCTCAACGAGAGCGCTGTAGCAGCCTTCAATGACCTGGTCAGACACTGATGGTGTTTTGGTCATGTCCACGCCGACGAGCTGTTCATCGACTTCGCAGGGAGGAAACATGTAGCAACAACCATTGATGGAAGTCGCAATGAGTGCGGCTAACGCATTAACGATCACCTTTACTGACAAGCGTATTGAGGCCATTCTGCCCTCTCTCATACATTCCCGGGATTGTTATAGAAACATGTACAAGTCGTGCAGGGTGGGTCCATTGTTTCGACCCACCGATTTCAGTCTCGAATAACGGCTGCAACATCACCGAAATCCATTGTACGCAAGCGGCTGCCGTGAATGCAATGCGACGGATTGCTGCATACCGGTTCGCACTCGGGGAAACGTACGCCGGAGAATCCGTCCCGCCGATTTGAGCGACGGCCGCAGGCACATCTATTGGTGGGTCGATGCGACTGACCCACCCTACGAGACTCCATCATTTCTTAATAAGTCGTGCAGGGTGGGTCAGTCGATTCGACCCACCGATTTCAGTCTCGAATAGCCACCGCAACATTATCGAAATCCATTGTAAGCCAGCAACCGCCACTGGAGCAATGCGACGGATTACTGCATACCGGTTCGCACTCGTGCGATCGCATGCCGGAGAATCCGTCCCGCCGATTTGAGCGACGGCCGCAGGCACATCTATTGGTGGGTCGATGCGACTGACCCACCCTACGAGACTTTGCGCCCACTAACCTCAGCCGCGCGAGCTGCTTTTCGGGAACGACCGTGCCGCATTCGGGGCAGATTTTGCTTGCGTTTCCGCGCAGATCATAGTGGCAAATCTCGCATTGCCAAGAGCTCTGACGCATTACTTGCCACCCCCGCCATGAAACGCGGGCAGTGAGCACAATGAGCATTCCATATATCAAGGCCAGAGGAAATCGAGTTATTATGGAGACGTTTGGCTGATTCACGCATTTCCAATAGAAGGATCGGTCGTGCAGTGCCGTATCAATCAGTACTCGAAGACCTTGCCTTGATTGTGGATAAGTAATCGGCACCACCTTGTGTTGTCCTCCGAGTAATCGTTTTGCCATGTCAAGTCCGATCCTGCGATGCTCGTCGTCATACGAATGCTCGTAGGACGCTGGGGGCGATTCAGACAGCTTGTCGAGCGTTCGATGATGTGCCAACGACGTAGCATAAAGTGATGTAGCTCCCTGATTGCTGGGGAGGCATGCTGGGTTGGGGGCTACGTCGCTTGAATAGGCAATCGTTGCATACCCCTTCGCAATTCGAATCGACAACCAAGTGTCGCTTTCATTGAGATAGACCAATGACCTGCCCCGCGATCCCGTTTCGACCGACAAGGCTAGTAGACTACCCCAGGTGCAGACAAGGAAGACTGCCTGAATTCCCAACCACCTCTTGCGCCACAAACTCACCCTCTGTGGGACCTGATCGCTCATCTCTCTAGTCCGGGGGGATGCCGGGCGATGTCATCCAGATAACAAACAAAGTGCCAGAATTCCGTAACAAATCCCATTACAGACTGCGAAATCATAATTGCATTCCGCCCATTCATGCGCATTCGATTGTTGCGCGTCTTGAACGCAATTTACAAGTCGTGTAGGGTGGGTCAGTCGTTTCGACCTACCGATTTCATTCTCGAATAACGGCTGTTACATCACCGAAATCCATTGTACGCAAGCAGCTGCCGTGAATGCAATGCGACGGATTCCTGCATACCGGTTCGCACTCGGGGAATCGTACGCTGGAGAATCCGTCCCGCCGATTTGAGCGACGGCCGCAGGCACATCTATTGGTGGGTCGATGCGACTGACCCACCCTACGAGACTGACCCACCGTACGAAACTGACCCACCCTACGAAACTTGTCGTTGCTGTTACGATTGTAGTTTCCGCCGCGAATGAAGGTCTCCCCGCGACATTGGTTTCCGTCGCATGACTGCGGCGGCTCGGATTGCGCGGCCCGGAAGCGGCGGCTCGGCTTGGAAGGCCTGCATGACTTGCTTAGCGTGCGTCGGTCGGGATTGGGCGCGGCCTACGCCGCCTTCTCGGCGTCGGTCGGCGTCTTGTCGAGAACATCGCTCAAGACCCGGTCGGCCTCGATGCCTTCGGCCTGGGCCTCGAAGTTCAGCAGGACCCGGTGCCGCAACGCAGGCAGATAGACCTTGCGAATGTCGTCGAAGCTGACATTGTAGCGCCCGTCGAGCAGGGCCTGGACCTTGGCGGCGAGGATGACGGCCTGCGCCCCGCGCGGGCTGGCGCCCCAACGGACGTAGCGGTTTGTCTGATCGGTGGCGAAGGGGCCGTGGGGATGCGTCGCGAGGACAAGCCGCACGGCGTAATCCTGCACGTGCGGCGCAGTGACGACGCGCTGAACGAGTTTCTGCGCGCCGACGATCTGCTCGCCGGTCATCACGGGCTTGATGTCAGGCTTGTGGCCGGTGGTGGTGCGCTGGAGGATTGTGCCGATCTCCTCGCGCGAAGAATACTGCACGATGAGCTTGAAAAAGAATCGGTCGAGCTGGGCCTCGGGCAGCGGGTAAGTGCCCTCCTGCTCGATGGGGTTCTGCGTGGCCATGACGAAGAACGGCGCTTCGAGCATGTGGCGCTCGCCGGCGACGGTGACGGTCTTCTCCTGCATGGCTTCGAGCAGGGCCGACTGGGTCTTGGGCGTGGCGCGGTTGATCTCGTCGGCGAGGATCATCTGCGCGAAGAGCGGCCCGCGCTGAAACTCAAACCGGCGGCGGCCGGTCTCCGGGTCCTCGATGATGATGTTCGTGCCGATGATGTCGGCGGGCATGAGGTCGGGCGTGAACTGGATGCGCGAGAAGTTGAGCTTGAGCGCCTCGGCCATCGAGCGGATGAGGTAGGTCTTGCCCAGGCCGGGGACGCCTTCGAGCAGCGCATGGCCGCCGGTGAAGAGGCAGGTGAGCACGCCTTCGACGATGTCGGTGTGGCCGACGATGGCCTTGCCGATTTCATCGCGGACAAGTTTGAACTTGGCGCGGAATTCTTCGGTGGCCTTGGCAATCGCCGGATCAACTTGTGCCGCCATGCAGGTTCTCCCGACGCGATCGGTCGCCCGTGGCGGCGATCAGCGGATAGCCGAGTCGTTCGACCGTCTTGCCACCGGATGGCAATCGTTCGAAGAGTCCTTCGCGCCCTCCGGCCATCCATCACTTCGTCATGGTGGATTCTGACGGTTTTAGGGGGAATTGAGAAGGCGCGTCGATCAAGGCCCCGGGGGTCGCTGGAACGTGACCCAAAGCTGCGGAGGGAATGTCGACGGGCCACTCACGCGACTTGGGTTTTCCTATTGAACCACGCTGGTTCCGGGGCCCCGACGCACGCGGCGGCCGGAGCGAGCGGCTGCACGAGTCACTGCTTCCCCCCTCTTCGCGCGCCCGGCAGCAACATCGGCGTGCGCCGGCGATAGTCGGCGTAGGGCTGTCCGAGCAGTTGCAGCAGGTCGCGCTCTTCGACGTGCGTGCCGAAAACGATGTAGATCGTCAGAAGCGAAGAAAGCAACAGTCGGCCGGTCGTCATGGTCGGCGCGGCCCACAGCGCCAGCAGGAAGCCGAGCATGAGCGGATGACGCACAACGCGATACAGCGAGCGTTCAATGAACGGATGGTGATGGTAGGGAGCGCCGCGGAAGTTCAGCCAGACCTGCCGCAGGCCGAACAGGTCGAAGTGATCGATCAGGAACGACGAATAAAGGACCATGAGCCAGCCGAGGAAAAAGACGGCCTGCAGGATCCACCGCAGGGCGATCGGGCCGGCGTCCCAGAGGACGGTCGGCATCACCTTCCACTGCCACATCATGGCCGCGAGGATCAGGCTGGCGATCAGGACAAACGTCGCGCGTTCGGCCGCGACGGGGATGATTCGCGTGAACCAGGCCTTGAACCGCGGTCGCGCCATGACGGTGTGTTGAACGGCGAACAGGATGGGGAACAGCGCATTGAGAAGAATGTCCGCCGCGCCCGCGGCCGGCGCGCCGCGGTTGATGGACTTGGGGACGCCCAGGTCGCCGATGAAGGCGGCGAGATATACGAATGTCACGAAGAAGAACAGGTAGCTGACGAGGCCATAGCCGAGGATGAGCGCTTTCTTCATGGCCGAACCCTCACGCCGCACCATCATTCGCAAAATACGGCGCAGGTCAAGAGAAGCAGGGCCATAAGCGACGCCGGTCCATTGTAAATGGAGCGGTGGAAAACCGTCCTGTCAGCGATTTTGGTGCGGGAACCAAAAGCCGGGAGCCGGCTTCGGACGGGCAGAAATGCCCTTGAGATGGGACGAACTACCGTGGATTGCGAGTCGATTGCCGCGCGCCGCTTTGCAGGCGCAACCGCTCGCGGCGCGTTCGGCGATCAAACAGCGCGGCGAGGTTCTCCAGCGCGTAGCCCAGGATCGGACCGGGATCGTCTGCGCGGATTAGCTGATAAGCCGTGTCGCGGCCGAAGAATCGAAACCAGCTTGGCCACGTGGAGAAGCGCTGCTTGTTCGAGACGCGCAGGAACCAGAGAAAGTCGCCCGGCAGAAATCGGAGAAACCGATTCTTCGGGTAGTCAGTGACGGGGTGGACCGCCTCACCTCGCGCGAGGCGAAGCATCATTCCCGGGAAGTCGATTCCAATCGAGCAACCCATGTTGAAGCTCTCGGGAAAGCGCGGGTTGATCTCCATCAGCTTCGCGACGTTGTCGCGCGGGTCGTCGACGAAATCGAAGTCGCAAAAGCCCGTCCACTTCAGCTCAACCAGCATGCGCCGCGACAGATCCAGAATGTCCGGCCGGTCGGCGGAGAAATTCAGTACGCTGCTGCCGCCATCGGGCGGATACATGCGCGTCTTGCCATAGACGACACCGGCGAGCGCGCGTTGCCCGTCATCCACGAGCATGTCCACCTTGTACTGCATGCCGCCGGGCGGAACGAAATCCTGCACGTAGCAGACGCCCTGCTCGGCGCTGATCCGCGAGTAGTTCGTGCGCAATTCGTCCGCGTTGTAGCACCAAGTGATCCCCCGCGCGCCGACGCCCACGCTCGGCTTGACGAGCACAGGCCAGCGCTCGATGCGCGGGATGACGGCCTCGATCCCCCCATCGTCTTCCGGGAACCATGAATCAGGAATCGGCACGCTCGCGCGCAGGGCCGCCTTCATCGTGGGGATCTTCTCGTACGCGTCGCGGAACTGCGGCAGCGGCGGAATCAGCAGCTTCGTGAACTGCCGCAGCGCGTCCTGAATCTCGCAAACCGCCAGCGCGCCGTAGTGCCCCACGGCAAAGAGCATTTCAAATCGCCGCCGCTCGCACAGGGCGAGCAGCCATTCCTGAAACTCACGCTTGCGATCGCGCGGCGACGGATAGACATGCCGCTCCCGGCAATGCCTGCTCATGAATCCGCTGTTGAAGCGCTTCTCGCTGCCGCATGCCACGCGCACGCCGGCCCGAGCCATGGATTCAATCACCGGCAGCGATGCCTTGGTCTGCGATTCCATCACAAACACGGTCGGCCGCACCGGCGCGGTGTGCCGTGGAACCAATCGCGGATCGCGCTGCGAAGTGTTAGACATTGTCCGAGTCGCCAAAGGTCAGGTGCCAGTCATTCATCGCGGCGGGCTCGCGCGACCATCCGGGGACGCCGGTCGGTCGATAGACAAAATGAAACTGCTTGGGCATGATCGCGCGGGGCGGAAGCCGGTAGCCCTCGGCACGCAGGGCCTCGTTCAGGACGAGGCTTGTCGACTGGCACGTCGTAACGGCACATCCCTGTCGCGTGAAATCGATCTCGGCGGCGGCAATCAGGGACCGCAATTCGTGCGGCTCTTCGGCGACGACATCGACGATCAACCCGACTTCCACACCCATGCGCGGCTGACTGGTCGTACAGATCGCACCGACGAGCCGGCCGCTTTTTTTTGCGATGAGCGTTCGATATGCTGAAAGCGGTCCCGAGTGTCGCCAGTTCCAGTAGGCGGCGGTCCTGCGAATCATGCAACCGCCGGCGAGCCGGGCGAATTGGTCGCTTATGCCGTCGAGGTCCGCCGGAACGCGCGAAACCGCCTCGATTTCAATAACGCCGCCGTTGTTGCGCGGCCGACTTTGCTTCGCAAAGAGCAGATTGGGGATCCAGCCTACGAGCCGGCCCATCGGTCCGATTTTCGCGGCCAGCAGTTTGCCGCCGTCGAGCACTTTCAGCCACGTGGGAATGCAGCCGGGATACACCCAGTCGCCGAATTTGAGAAATCCCGGCAGCGAAGCATCGTTCGGAAGCGTCATGCAGAAGTGCGCCCCGCGCTGCGTCGCCAACTCATTCGACGCATCAATCAGAGAGCGAAAGACTCCCTTGCGCCGGTGGTCGGGATGAGTTAATACGCCGGTATACATCGCGCCGGTCAGACTTGCCTCCCCCCATCGCCAGTCGAAGAACGACACGGGTTGCACGCCGATCAATTGCCCGTCATGCACGGCCGCGACGACTGCCGCGCCGAAGCCGGCATCGTTAAGGTATCGCCATTGCCAATAATTGCTTGATGCACCCTGATAGCGCTCGCCGGGCAGCGAGCGCACGAGCGCGAGCAGCGATTCCAGTTCCGCGGCTTCGGCAAGTCGAATTGACCAGTACTGGTGTGACAAGGTAGAAGGAATCGGGTCAGCGATGGAGAAGCGTCGCGTTGCACTCGTCAATGCGGACGGCGACCACCGCACATCAACGGCGCGCCGCGACCTCGAAGACCTCCGCGAGCTGCCGGGCGATCATGCGCCGGTCATATCGGGCGAAAGCGACTTCGCGCGCGCGACGGCCGACGGCCTCCCGCTCGGCGGGATGGTCGGCCCAATGGCGAATCTTCGCGGCGAGGTCGTCGGCGTTGCCGGGTTTGGCTGCATGGCCTGCACCGTCGGCTTCGATCATCTCCGCCGTCGTGCCGGCGAAGTTCACAATGCTCGGAATGCCCGCGAACATGTAGTCGAATATCTTATTCGGCGTGACCCAGCGCGGCCGGGTAATCTGCTTGAGGATCATCAAGCCGATGTGGGCCGCCCGCAGCACGCCGGGCAGGCGATGCTTGGGAACGGGGTCGATTAAGTGCACGTTTTCCAGGCCGCGCTCCCGCGCCGCGGTGCGCAGCGACTCTTTCATCTTCCCCTCGCCCATCAATACAATGGCAATGTCGGGCCGGTCCTTTAACCGCTCCGCTGCGTCGAGCAATTGGAACAACCCATTCGCATCGCCGTGCGCGCCGGTGTAAATGGCGATCGTCTTGTCGCCCAGACCCTGTTGTTGCATGAATGCGTGATCCGGCTGCGCATCCGCGAAGATACTTCCATCTGCTCCCAGCAGGATGGTCTGCAATCGCGCCGGGTCAAAGCCTCGCTCCAGCAGGCGATTGTGAAAGCCCTGCGACACGAGGAGAATCTTCCGCGCCCCGGCGTAGCAGAACTTCTCCAGCCGCTCCCAAAGCCAATATTGCAGGCCGGGTTTGATGCGCCCGGCATCCAGCAAGTCCTCGGGCCACAGGTCGCGCACTTCAAACACATACGGAACGCGCTTCAGCGCCGCGCCGAGTCGACCGGGAATGCCGACCGTCAGCGGTGTGCTCGTGGCGAAGATGAGGTCCGGCCGCTTTTCTCGTAAGCAGACCCAAAGCGCCAGCATCGCAAACTTCGCCCAGCACCAGAGTCGCGCCACGACACGCAGCTTATTGCTGTAATAGGCGTTGCACACGACGACTTTGATACCGTCGATTTCGTGCGTGCGAAATAGTCGCCAGCGCGACATCGAAGGCAGGCCGCTCTGATCGTGCAGCCCCGTGATAACCGTCACATCGTGGCCCATTGCGACCAGGTGGCGGCTCACGTCATAGCTTCGCGTGCCGCTCGTGCCCTCATTGGTCACGAAGTATTCGTGTATGTAGATTAACTTCACGCGGCTGCTCCCCCGCCGCCGGGCAATTCAATCGTCGTCACGAACTTGGCCGGAAGCGCCGCGCGGCAGGTTGCCTCCAACACCGGCGCCGGCTTTCGTTCGCCGTAATACTCCGATACCCACCCGGCGATCTCACCTTCTCGCTCCACGCCACGCATTACCTGCAGGCGGGTCCCGTCCGGGCCGTTGACTGCAATTCGAACAACTCCGCCGGTCAGTCGCAAAGTCAAGGCGTCACCGGTCGACTCCAAAGCATACGGCGCATCCGCCAGATGCCATCGCATTGTCAGCAACTGCGCACCATTGCCGATCAACTCATCGGTGACGATCCAGCGCCGCGGATGGGACGCGTCCACGCTTCGCCGATGAAGCACATTCCACGGCGGCCGCGCATAGGCATCGTGTTCGCCGACAAAGCTGTCCGCGCTGTGCCGTGTACACCGGCCGCCCGGCCACGGCAGCCAGATGAAGCGCGACACCAATTCCAACGGGCCCCTTTCGCCGACCTGCACAGTATTGTGCGCGGCGATGTCCTTGAAATACTTATCCATCGCCGGTTCGCGCGGCGCGTAGTACCTGTACGTCCCACTGTCGCGCAGGATGTTCACGCCGTCATGCCAAAGATCCATGTGGAGCATGTCGACGTGGCCCGGTCGGTCAAGGTAACGATGGCAACGGATCATGGCCCAGGTTCGGTCCGCCCGCAGCGTGTAATACCCGCCGACATCAAACCGCATCGCGGACGGATGCCGGATCGATGGCGCGACCTCCATGGCGTCCACGCCGTACAACCAAACCATCGTCTCATCCCACGGACCGGCCGGAAGCACACGCTTGCGCGCCGTGGTGAACATTGCCGCGCCGATCGTGTCACGGAAATCCCGATACCCACCGCTCGAAAGGGGCAACACCAGAGCGCCATCGTTCGCTCCGTAGTTCGGCACGTCGCCACTGGGCTCGTCCATCATTTCGAGCAGAAACTCCGCCGCGGCGCCGATGCGCGCCCGCACCGCCGACGAAAGTGGCGTTCCGTTTAACTCCGCAAGCCGCCACGCCCACAAACAGTCGTGAAGCATGACGCGGTGATAGGTCATCGACTGCTGCACATAGCTGCCGTCCGCGTAGATCTGACGCAGCACTTCGCGCTCGAGGATTCGGCGACCTTCCCGCTGCCATCGGTCTGCATCGCGCAGCTCTGGGAACAGAGTGCCGACCGTGAACATCCCCAGCGCCTCACTGATGGCGTGGTTGTTTTTCTGCGAAACGGCGTAGTCGATGTTCGGCTCGATTCGCGCGGCGCTGACCGCCAACGCAGTGACCATTGCAGCCACACGCTGCGGCGTCGTCGCGGAACTTTTCCAGAATCCCCACAACGCAAAACACCATGCCATGATGCGAAAGGCCGTTTCCTGCCCGCACCGCCAGTTCGGTCCGCGGTTCGGCGGATTCTGTTCGCACCACGATTCAAAGAGCCGCCAGAATGCAAGCGAATACTTTTCGTCTCCCGTCATCGCGTAGGCACGTACAAGCCAATATGCACAACCAAACCGCGATGGCTCCCAGACATCCTTGATATCGCCCTGCTGCGGCGAGAAGGCCGTCCAATCGCACCAATGAGCGTCACTGGCCAGTCGCGTGTTCAGGAATGGATTACGCCGCCAGTCGACCGGTGACCCCAGATCAAACACATGCCGACTGAAATAGAGAAACTTTCCGGCGCAGTAATCATTCGCTACCTGCACCGTGCGTCGGACGCCGTCCGCGCCGGCGATTTGCGAAAGGCATTCGCGCGAGGGAAGCGCACCGAGTCCGAAGAAGAACTTCGCCGCGGATTGCTCACGGTGCGATCGGTAGGCCACCGCATCCGCCGGAACGCCGTCGCGCAGGAGCGCTCGAAGCGATACATCACCCCATTCCGGCGTCGGAAACTGACACTTGAGCCAGCCGCTGCGCCGCCGCAACTCGTATCCCGCGCGCCACAGCCCCCATCCCCAGCCCATCCGGCGGATCGCTTCGACTTTGCGCATCACTCCACTCATGCGCCGCCGGCCTCCAGGGTCGCCGTCGCGGCGCGGCCGTCCCATTCTCGCACGGCCTGACCGCTGAAGAAGAGCGTATCACGATCGCTCTCGCCCCGCGGCAGAATGATCGACCCGTATTGGAAATAGACAGGGTGATACGCGTCCTTCTCTGCGCGAAGCACGTGCGACCAGGTCGCGCCGTCACGCGAGACATACAGCGAAGCGTGCCGCGCGGGATTGACCTTCGACGGCTCCACGGTCGTGGTAAACGCCAGCCACTCGCCGAATCGGCAGGCGTAGATGCAACTGCCTTCAAACTCCGCGGTGGTCTCGGCCTTGCCCGACGATTTATTGAGATGGACGAGGTAATTACGCTCCTTCTCGGAATCCATCACGTAGATCAGCCGGTCACCTCCGTCAAAGACCTCGACCGCACGGTACAACTGTTTCCCTTTGACGAGCCAATCAAATGACTTCAGATCCGCGGACAACACCCCGATTCCGGGCTCGTCGTCATGATCACCGGCCAGCACCCAGTAATGCCCGCGGCTCGCGTCCCAAACGATGTTGTGCAGGTGGAGGATGCTTCCGCCCTCGAAGACACGAGCGACCTCATAGCTTCTCCCGCCGTCCGACGACACGAACAGCCGCACCGGCTTTCCGTGTCTGGTTGTCGAATCGTATTCGCCCCACATGACGCGGCCATCCGGCCCCACCGTCATCGTCATCGGTGGGGCGAGCGGCTGCGACCCCGTGTTCACCTGTGCGCGGCGCATGTCCGGCTCGCCCGGCGAAGCGAAATACACGCACTCGCGATTCGACGCGACCACCGTTCCATCCGGCGTCACATTCATGGCGCGAACTTCATGCCGAAGCAGACGCGAGGCCATGCGCGACCAACCCGCCCAGCGCCGAACTCCGGTCGAAGGCATCCGGGTCACGAATGTCCAGGTCGCGCCGTCATCTTGCGAACGATAGAGCGAATAATTGCGACCGAGGTACATCGTTCCATCCCGCGTCACGCGCAGGGCACGGCCGGTCGTGGAATGGCGCAGCCGAAGCGACACGGCGGGCGCGCTGGCATCGGGCCTAACAATATGGGATTCGGAGCTCACGCAGTCAGCGTCGCTTCCTCGCCGGGGCGGTCAATGAATGTCTGCATCCACACTTCCAGAGTGAGCAGCGCGAACAACAAGTAAGCATGATCGGCTGTGTTGGCTGCATTCTCACGAACGACGGCTGCGACGGCAGCCGGGTCGAACAATCCTCGCTGGCGTAGGACACGCTCGCCCAGCAAGTCGTTGGTGATGCCTCCGAAGTCCTCCGCCATCCACTTCCTTAGGGGCGGGCCGAAGCCGGTCTTGCTGCGATACAGAATGTCGCGCGGGATGTATCGCGCCATGGACTCCTTGAGAAGGTACTTGGTCGTCATGCCTTTTAGCTTGTGACGCTCGGGGATGCGCGCGCACAATCGCATCAACTCCACATCGAGGAACGGCACGCGCACTTCCACCGATGTCGCCATGCTCGATTTATCCGTGTACATGAAGTTGTGCGCCGCGAGGAAGGTCTGAATCAGGATGTGCGAGCGACGGTTCAATTCCCCGCGGCCGGAGAACTCATTGTAATACTTCAGAATCGCCGAGCGCCCCCGCCCCGCGCCGCCGTTCGCAGTTGCCGTGGCCGGCGCGGGGCCGAACAATCGCTCGCGCGTCGCCGCGCTCGACCAGTCCGAAAGCGCTTCGAATCGCTCCACGCCGTCACCCAGTAGCGCCTTTCGAAACTTTCGCAATCGCCGGGGCAACGCGCTCTGCGCCCCCATCACGGCCGACGCCGCCCCGCACGCCGACGCCAGCGCCGGCGCCAGCAGCCAACGCGGGATCCATCCGAATTGCTCCAGCCGCCGAAGCGCCTGGTGGCTGCGATAGCCGAAGAACATCTCGTCACCGCCCATGCCGGACAGCAGCACCGTCGTCCCGTCGTCGCGGGCCATTTTCGAGAGCAGGTACGACGGAAACACCGTCGGGTCAGCGTCCGGCTCGTCGTTGTGATAGACCATCTTGGGCAGCAACTCGATGACGTTCGGCCGGAGCAGGCAGCTTCGCAGCGTGATGTTCAGGTGCTTCGCCACGCGCACGGCGAACGGGTGATCGGCCTCGAACTGATCGCGGGCCATGTCTTCCGGCGGTGTCTCGAACGTGTAGCAGCGAATTTCGCGGTCGGGAAACGAATGCCTCATGCACGCCGCGATGGCGGTCGAGTCCGTCCCACCTGAAAGCAACGCGCCCAGCGGTACATCGGACATCATCTGCCGCCGCGTGGCTGCCATGAAGGTGTCATGCACACGCTCGATCCACTCGGATTCGCTCGGCCCTTCATCCGGCTCGTAGGTCAGTGTGAACCATTTCCACGATTGCACCCGCCCGTCGCGCCATCGCATCGCGTGGCCCGGCTCGAGCTTGCGAACCGACTTGAGCATCGTCTCTTCCCCCGGCACCCACAGAAACGTGAGGTAATCCGGCAGACGGTCAAGATTGATCTCGCGCGGCACGCCCGGAATTCGCAGCAGCGCTTTGATCTCCGATGCGAAAAACAACCGCTCGCCATCGAGCCAGTAGTAGAGCGGTTTGATGCCGGCATGATCGCGCGCCAGCAGCAGCGACCGATCGCGGGCGTCCCAGATCGCCAGCGCAAAGATACCGTTGAGCGCGTGAAGAAAGTCCGCACCCATCTCTTCATACAGGTAGAGCAGCACTTCGGTGTCGCTGTGTCCGCGAAACGTCCGTCCCTTCGCCTTCAGCCGCTCTCGATGCTCCTCAAAATTGTAAATCTCGCCGTTAAAGACGATCTGAATTCGACCATCCGGCGTCGACATCGGCTGATGCCCCGCCGGGCTTAGGTCAATGATCGAAAGCCGACGATGACCCAGCCCCACGCGCGCCGCGGCATCGTGCCACACGCCGGAGTCATCCGGTCCTCGATGGCGCATGGCCAAGCACATCGGCTCCAACAGCTCGGGGCGATGATCGCCGACATATCCGCAAATGCCGCACATACTAGTTCCGTCTCTCTGATGTGCGATCGTGAGCCACGGCCGCCCGCGTGTCAGTCGATTGGAGTGCCTCACCCGCGCGACTTGACGGGTTCACCAGCTCTCGACACCAGACCACGAACTTCTCCACCCACCGCCGCGAGTCAAAGAAATCGCGTTGCCGCAGCGCGCCGTGCCGCAGGCGATGGAAAAGCCCATCGTCTTGCACAAGTTTCTGCAATGCGTCGAACAGCGCGTCCACATTGCGCGGCTCGATCAACATGCCGCACGTCTCATCAATAATCTCCGGGATGTTCCGCCAGCGCGTCGCGATCACCGGCAGCCCCGCCGCGAACGCCTCGATGACGACGCCCGGATACCCCTCACCCGGCCAGTAGGTCGGGAAGACCATCGCGTCATAATCCTGCAAAACTCGAACGCCGGTCCCGGCGGGTATCGTGCCGCGATACCGCACACGCGTCAGCCCCGCAAAGCGTGCCTCCGTCATGCCGTCCATCAACGGACCGTACACGTCGATTGAAACACCCTCTCCCAGGCGCTCACCAGCCGCGATGAGTTCTTCAATCCCCTTGAGGGGTTTGACGTGACCGAGAAACACGAACTTGCGACATGGCTTTTGTAAGTCAGCCGCGGGAGCCGCGTCAGACATCGGCCGACTGGTCGCATACCATTCGACGCGCCGCAGCCCGGCGGCCTGTGCCTCGGCTACAAGTTGCTTTGTTTGCGCCAGGTAAAGATCGCTCTTGCGTACGATCCAGCGGACGATCGCGGCTCCAAACCCGCTCCCTTCGAGGAAACTCTCGCCGCCGAACATTCGAATCATGAATGGTCGGCCTCCCAGCCGTGCGGCCAGCCAGGCAAACGGGCCGATGAACGGGATGCCACTTGGCATGGACTGCAGGCTGACGACGTCGACCCTAAGCGCGCCCCACATCATGCGCCAGACGATCCGCGCGAAGCGAAAGGGCGCCGTCACGAGCCGACCGCGAACGCCGGAGGTGTTCACCATCGTCACGCGGACATCGCCACGCTCGCCGAGCAGATTCACCAGATGTTGCAGCGACACCCCGGCACCGCCCACCGGAGGAGGCAGCGTGCCGATGATCATCACGCGGACAGGCGATATGGGCGGCGGTGAGTTTTCGCTCATGCGCGGCTGGCGCTTTCAACCTTTGAATGCGGCACATCAGGCGTTGCGCCGCCCTGCAGATACATCCGATACCACAATCCGAGATTCAAAAGCTTCCAGAGCAAGAAGCCGTGGTTGCGCTGACCCGAGGTATGCTCATGGATCGCGCCTTCCAACGCGGCACGATCGAATAGGCCCCATTGCTGAACCGAATCATCCAGCAATACAGACCGGAGGTATTCCGCCAGAGGCTCGCGAAGCCAGTATTGATAAGGCACGCCGAATCCTTCCTTGGGAGCATCGAGTATTTCATCGGGAACGATGCCGCGCAAGGCCATCCGCAGGATTCGCTTCTTCTGACCGTATTTGACCTTGATTCCTGACGGCAACCCCAACGCGTAGTCGGTCAAGTCGGTATCCAGGAACGGCACGCGCACTTCGATGCCGTGGGCCATGGTGGACTTGTCCACCTTCTCGAGAAACATGTCCGGCAAAAGAATGAGGCAGTCCGTGTACAGCGCGCGCTGAACGGTATCGAAATCCCGAAGCCGGGAGTATGCGGCATGGTAGGCGGCAAAAGGATCGTGCGCGGCGAGTTGTTGCCTGGCGTCTGTGCCAAACAGACGTGTCGGCGGATTGAGAAAATCCTCCTGCGTCAGATACAGCGCCATCTGCAGCGCGGGATCTTCATGGCCAATTGCCCGAAAGAAGCGAGTCGCGCGCTGTTGCAACGGCCCGCGCGGCATCGTGGACAACAATCCGCGAAATCGGGCCATCACCTGCCACAGCGGGTTAAACGAGAGAACGTTGTATCGGCGATACCCCGCGAAGATCTCATCGCCGCCGTCGCCCTGGAGGATTACCTTCACGCTGCCGCGAAGCTGCTCACACAGGAGGTACAACGGGATGTCCGCCGCGTCGCCAAATGGTTCATCGTGGCACCGCACGAGCGCCTCGATCACGTCGGGCATCCTCCGCCCTTCCACGCGAACTTCGTGGTGCTCGGTGCCGAAGCGCTGGGCGATGAGGCGCGCCTTGGGTCGCTCATCCACCCCCCTGTCGAAGTCAAAACTCGCGGAATAGGTCTTGAGCCGACCGGCGTAATGGCGACTGGCCAGCGCCGTGATGGCGGAAGAATCGACGCCTCCGCTAAGGAACACGCCCACCGGCACGTCGCTGATAAGGTGGGACTGCACCGCCTTGTCGAGCAAGTCCGCCACACGCCGGGCGGCCGGCTGCAATCCATCGGACACGGTCGGTGTTTGCTCGATGTGCCAATATCGTGTCTCTTTCAATCCGGAGGCGTCAAACGTCGCATACGATCCGGGCGACAATTCACGAATACCCCGGTAAAACGTGTTCGCGCCAATGGGATAGCCATAATAGAGGTACTCATGAAGCGCCGCCCAGTTCATCCGCCGGTCGACACGGCCGCTGCAAAGCAGTGCTTTCATTTCCGAGCCGAACACCAGCGAACGATCCGATTCGTGCAAATACAAGGGCTTGATGCCGAATCGATCTCGCGCCAGGGTCAGTCGCCGGGCCGCGGCATCCCAGATCGCCAGTGCGAACATCCCATTGAACCGGGCAAAGGCGTCCACCCCCCATTGGGCGAAGGCGTGCAAGACGACTTCGGTGTCCGACGTACTGCGAAACGCAATGCCTCGCTCCTCCAGCAGGCGTCGCAACGACGGGAAATTGTACACCTCGCCATTGAATACAATCGTGTACATACCATCCTGTGTCGACATCGGCTGTCGCCCGGTGGGTGACAAATCGATGATGCTCAACCGCGCGTGCCCCAGCCCAACCGGCCCGCTCGCGTAAACGCCGCAGTCGTCCGGTCCACGATGGCGGATCGAGACCGCCATCCGCTCGACGTCCGCCTGCGCGACGGGCGATGCGAAATCAACAATGCCGCAGATGCCGCAAATGGCAGGTCTCCCGGAATTTAATGCGATGGGGATGGCTCATCGGGCCGAGCTGACGCCGGACGCTTCTTGCGGAATGTCACCCCGTCCGGCCAGGAATGCGGAATACACGTCAACCAACCGGTCCCCCATGGCTTGCATACTGAACTGACGATCGATCCGCTCCACGCCCGCCTGCCCCATACGGGTGCGCATCTCTGGATCTGCCAGCAGTTGCGAAACGCGCTCGGCCATGGCCTCGGCATCGTCCAAAGGTACGAGGAATCCCTCGATGCCGTCCTGAACCAGCTCGCGCGCGCCGACGTAATCGGTTGTCACAATGCTGACACCCGCCGACATTGCTTCCAGCAGCGCGTTGGACATACCCTCAAACCGCGTGGTCAGCACCGCGACGTCGGTCGCTTGGAGAATCTCCGGCACATCCGCCCGCATTCCAAGAAACCGAACCGAGTCCGTCAGCCCCGCGCGCTGCACTTCCCTCTGTACGTCCTCGAGGCAATTCGGTTCAAGCGGGTCAGAATCCCCCACAAGGAGAAAAACCGTGTCCGGGCGCCGTTCCCGCACGCGAGCCGCCATCCGAACAAACATGCGATGGTTCTTCCCCTCCCGCATCACGGCGACCATCGTCACGACGTCGGCGCCCGGAGCGATCTGCAAGCGCTCCCGAGCCGTTTTGCGGTCAAGGCTGATCCGAAAGCGGTCCGTTTCGATTCCGTTGAGCACGACACACAACCGGCTGGCCGGCACGTCCAGTTCGCTGTTCAAGACATCCGTTACAGCCTGCGCGTTTCCGATCCAGGCCGTCGCGAAGAACCGCATGAGTCGGTACGCCTTTCGAAGCAGCCCGGTGGGCAGAGACAGCGACCGATGGCCGATGATTCGCACCGGCACGCCGGCCATCCAGCCGCAGACGCAGGCATAGATACCTGGCACGTCCTTGAAACCATGCACGACGTCAACCCGCTCGCGCCGGAGATAGCGATGGAGCCGCCACACAAAGCGCAGCGTTCGCCGCTTTTTCTCCAAAAGAACGATGCGTGAATTCAGTTCAGCGGGCCAGTCGTATCCATCCGGCGTTTCATAATACCGAATGAGCCGGGCATCGACCCCGCGCCGCACAAGTTCACGAAGCGTCAGGAGGGCCTGGCGTTCGGCGCCGCCCCGAATGAGCGAGTCGACAAGGATGACCACTTTCATTCAGACAAACCGGAGACTTGTTCAAACAGGACGAGCACGTCGACGAGCCGGAACGATCGGCGTCATTGACGCGGAGTAAGGTTCGTAAAGCGGCGCCGCGGACTCCGCTCGCTGTGCCATGTTTCGGAGACTATAAATCGAAGTGTATTTCTCGATGATCGCCCACGCGTACACGCTGGAATAGATCGTGAAGTTGATGTTGTTCGTCCCCTCGCCGCCAACGGCCATCAAATACATAGCTACCACGAATGCCTTGATGTCCAGCGGAAAGTCGCTCGCCCGCAACATGCGCAGCACGCGAATCCCGAGGATCGCCAACCACGCGAAGTACGGCCAGGCTGTAATGCCGCCGAACGCAAAATGGAGATACAGGAATGTGTTGTGCGGGGTAATTCCCGTTGCTGACGAAATCGCCCGGTCCGTGCCCCTTCCAAACACAAGCGTACTCATCAAATCGGTCACCGTTGTGATCGAGAAGACTCCAAACCGACCCTCCGTGTCAACTTCGACGCGCCTTTGATAGGACAAAACCTGATCCGCAACAAGGTACGCAAACTGCGTCGCAAGCAACACCACGACGCAAATGAATACCAACCCACTGATTCGCACACCGCGGCCGCCCAGTGCAGCCACCAGGAACGCCATGAATCCGACTGCGAACAACACCAGCCCGGTTCGCGAAACGGTTCGCATGAGGAGAACGAACATCGCGAACGCCAGAATCCATAAGATCGGCTTGAGCGCTGCAGGCTCACGAAGCGATCGAAATAACAGTGCAATAGAGAAGATGCCGGTCATGTACGCGATCGAGTTTGCGTTTGCCATCAGGCCGCCGACGCCCTCCAGCTCCAACCGCTCAACGGATGCATGGCCGCGCATGTACTGCCCCCCTACGAAGGCCAGGTAGATCATGAGCACGACATAAAAGAAAATCATGCGGCGCTCCGCCGCGCGATTCTGGACTACATGCCACATCCCCAGGAGCGTACCGATATGAAACAGGAGCATCGGCAAACCAGGCCCCGTGATGGGTGCCTGACCGTTTCCGATTGACTGGGAGATATTTGCCGCTATCCAGATGACGACGCCGAACGATACCGAAAGAGGCAGCCGTTGCCCTGACAAGAACACGGCGGCAATCGTGAGCAATGTCGTAAAGAATGAAACTCCACCGCCAAAGAAGCGCACCTGATGCAGGCCCCATACACTCAGAAAGGCGCTGACAATCACCGGAACATAGACGAGCACTTCGACGAATTTTCGCAGGACCGATGGCGGCTCATCAACCTGAACCGGAATCGGCCCTAGGGCAGAGTCCGCAGACCAACCCTCGGAACGGGCCGTCGTGTAGTTGAAGGTTCCTATACTCATTGTTGCGAGCTTCTATCCAACCTAATCATCGAACCTACCACCCGACCGAGTTGAACGATTTCGCCAGGCCTCGTCGAACGGCCGCTTTGAAGCACTGTGAAAGGGCATTCGCTCATCGCTACCGGCAAGTCGCTTGGACGCCAACTCGATTTCATCGATCCGAAGCGCCACGCCGTTTCCATTGCATTGTAGCGGCAGTCACCGTCGAATTTGCGGGAATTGCCAGTTGTCTGCTCCTTACGTTGCTGTTCATCAGACAACTCTGCATACGGTGTCACCAGCTGCGCCACAGTCGCTCCCGCGTGTTCACTTCTCGATTCGTTGAGCGTTGCAGCCTCTGGGATCGCGTATCAACTACCGGGGCCTTCAGTCGCCGCAACGGACAAGCGCTGCCTCCCGGAAGATCGAACGGACTCAAACTCAGCCAGGTAGTGCTCTGCAATTTTCGACCAGGCATAATGGCGGCTCGCTCGATGCGCGACGACTCCCAGTTCACGCCGCCCGGGCTCGTCGACGATCAGTTGTTCGAGGCATTGCGCCATGGACGCCACATCGTTGCATCGCGCTACGAGTGCCCCGCCATGATCCGCGGCATCAACATTGCCGGACGCGTCGGTGACCACTAGAGGCAGTCCACACGCCAAGGCTTGGGCATTCACCTGGGCGAATCCTTCCGTCTCCGACGGATTGAAAAAGATGTCGGCAGAATGGTAAACAGCCGGCAACTCCGAAATCGGCATTTGATTGATGAACGAAACGTGACTCGACACCCCAAGTCGATCAACGAGCGGTCGCAGCGAGTCCAATTCGCGGCCAATCAGCACATAGTGAGCCTTCACTCGTGATGACCGATCGCCCGGCCCAGATCGATCTGCCCCCTTTACCACACGGGCAAATGCCTCGATCCCAAGATCGTAGCGCTTCAGGCTGAAGTTTCGACCGACGGACAAAACAACAACCGTGTCGTCGCTTAGGCGAAGCCTGTCCCGAAGAAGTCGGCTCGGGCCGGTTTGAAATTCCTCCCACGGCACGCCGTTCGGTATGTCCACAATCCTTGCGGTCGTGCCGATCGCCTCCAGTTCGGCGCGGATGCCGCGGCTGACGCTGCCGATCACGTCGACGCGGCGCACGTTCGCACGCACCATCCGATCCAGGCGCGGTGCACATCGAATGCCATAGCCCACGGCGGGAATCGTGTTGACGTCATCACCGCTGGTTGTCACCACGACAGGCAATCCCGTTTTTTGTCGCACGTTCGCCGAGCATGCCGCCATCTGTCCCAGCTGATGACAGTGAATGATATCGAACGGCTCGCGGCGATGAGCGGAGGTAATCGCCCGCGCCAAGAGCCAACTATTCACACCCAATCGGCCTGCACCACGAAAAGGAAAGCCACACCGAACAACGTCATACAGCGGCGCGGACGGCAAGGCCGTTTCAGGTATTCCGCTTGGCAAGCGCAACGTGAAAACGGTCACGCGATGGCCACGCTGCGCGTATTCTTGTGACAAGTAGTGTACTTTCCATTCGACGCCGCCGACGATCGGAAGAAACGTAGCACTCACATGGGCGATTCGCATCATTCAATCGACCGGCATGGTGAACCGAGTGTCTGGACGGTGCATCAGCCCCGCGCGGATCGATACCACTCCACGAACTTCGTCAAGCCGTCCGACAATTCAGTGCGAGGTTCGTAGCCCAGTTCGCGCATGGCCAGCGTTACATCCGCGTAAGTCCGGTCCACGTCGCCCGGTTGCGGCGGCAATCGCTCGATGATTGCCTTCTTCCCCAAGGCGCCTTCAATCGCGGCGATCAAGTCTGACAACGACACCGGACGCGACTCACCGAGGTTGTAAATATGAAACCCGGCGCAGCGATCCATGGCCGACCGGACCCCGGCAATGATGTCATCCACATAAGTGTGGTCTCTCATCATGCTACCGTCACCGAACACTGGAATCGGCTTGCCCGATTCGATCAGGCGCGTGAACTTGTGAATCGCCAGGTCCGGCCGCTGCCGCGCTCCATACACCGTGAAAAACCGCAGGCACGTGATGTTCATTCCGAACAAATGATGATAGGTGTGGCAAAGCAGTTCGCCGGCTTTCTTGGTGGCCGCATAGGGCGAGATGGGACAATCCACGCGATCCGATTCGCTGAACGGCACCTTCGGGCTGTTGCCATAGACGCTTGAACTGCTTGCAAACACGAATTGCTTAAGACCATTTTGCCGCGCCGCTTCCAGCATGACGTTCGTTCCGCGAACGTTCACGTCCTGATAGAGCAACGGTCGCTCGATCGACGGTCGAACTCCGGCGCGCGCGGCAAGATGCACAACCACGTTAACATCCCGGCCCAACACCTCCTTCATCGCATCCTCATCGCGGATGTCCGCCTTGATCAACTCGAACTGCGAATGAGAGGCAAAGCCCGCGATGTTGCGATGTTTGGCGGCCGGATCATAGAAATCGTCAAAGCAGTCGACGCCCAGCACGCGCCAGCCATCGTGCAGCAGCGATTCGCACAAGTGCGAGCCAATGAATCCCGCAGCGCCGGTTACGAGTGCTGAATTCATGACATGATCCTCGGCCGCCCGGATCGCGGCACCTGTCCGGTCGGACCCAATCTTCGTGATGGCGGACGTAATTGTTTTAACATGTCAATGTCGCCTCCTGGCGAATTCCGCGCATCCGCCGATCCCAACCAGCTAGCTGCAGACACGCCCAGAGCAAGCTCGCGCAATCTCGCCGCCCACTCACGTGTTCGTCATAAACCTGTTGCACGACGTTCATGTTCAGCCATTCCGAAAGAGAATGGTCATGACTGAACAATTCATCGCGTGCCCAATCCCGAAGCGGTCCGCGGAAGTAATGAACCAACGGAACACCAAAGCCCATCTTGGGTCGATCCCAGAGCGGTCGAGGCACATGTCGCGCGAGCAGCGCCTTGAGCAGGTGTTTTTTTTCGTTTCCATGTTTCTTGATTGAATATGGAATCCCTGCAGCCAGTTCAACGACTTTGTGGTCCAGGATCGGGACTCGCGCCTCCAACGCGACCGCCATCGTCGCACGATCGACCTTCGTGAGAATGTCATCGACGAGATAGCTCTTGAGGTCCGCTGCGCTCATGTGGCGATCTCGATCCTGATCACCGAGTCGAGCAGCGACTTCCCGTCCAATCTCCAACTGCCGATGCATGCTGACAGTTGCACGGTGCAGCCCGGCAAACGTCCAGGGATGCCAATGGTCGGTTCGGGCATAAAACTGGGCGAAGTCGTCGAAGGCAATCAGGTGTCCCCACCGTTCCAGGGAGCTTCCGCGAAAAGCACGGAGACCGGCGCCGATTGACTTTCGCACTGCACCGGGAATCCACTGCACCCATGGAAAAATAGCGTTCGACTTCGCCGAGTACTGGTCGTATCCCCAGAACAACTCATCCCCGCCATCGCCGGACAACGCCACCGTTACGTGACGCCGCGTCAGTTTCGCCAACGCCAGGGTCGGAATGGCGGACGAGTCCGCAAAGGGTTCGTCATAGTGCCGGCTGACGCACGGAACCTGCTCGAGCAGATTCTCGCGCGAAATGTACATTTCTTCGTGCTGCGTGCCTAGGTGTTCGGCGATGCGTTTGGCCGCCGGCGCTTCGTTCCAGCGGTCTTCATCAAAGCCGATCGAAAATGTTCGAACGGTACCCGAATGCACCTTTCGCATTAGTGCGACGACGAGCGACGAGTCGATGCCTCCGCTCAAAAAGGCCCCCAGCGGCACATCGCTGATGAGACGCAGCCGAACGGCCTCGCTCAACACCTCTTCAATCGCATCCACGGCCTCGATCGGGCCGGCATACGACTTCGGAGACGAATAATAGTCCAGAGCATCCCAGTAAGGAGCCGCTTCCGGCCGCGGGTCCGCGAGATTGATACTCAACCGATATCCCGCCGGCAATTTCCGGATCTGCTTGTAAATAGACAAGGGAAACGGAATGAAACCACGCCAAAGATACTGCCGCATCGCATCCTGACATACGTCAAGCTGAAGACCCGGCAGCGCCGCGATGGCCGTCAACTCCGAAGCGAATGCAAGCGTTCGACCGTCCCAATAGTAGTAGAGCGGCTTGATGCCCAGCCGGTCACGAACGAGCAGCAGGCGGTTTCGCGCGCGATCCCAAAGCCCGATCGCGAACATCCCGCGAAATGACTCGATGAAATCATCCTGCCGCTGGTCGTACGCGGCGAGCAGCACCTCCGTGTCGCACTCGCTGTGAAACGACACGCCGGCGGCTTGCAGGCCTGCGCGCACTTCCCGGAAATTGTACGCCTCCCCGTTGAAGACGATGGCCGTGCCGGTCCGCTCGCTGACCATCGGCTGATGGCCCGCCGGCGACAAGTCGAGGATGCTTAAACGCGTCTGGCCGAGCGAAATGCGACCGCCCGATGGCAGCGAATCATGGAGCGCGCCGCGATCATCCGGACCACGATGATCCAGCAGCCCCAGCGCGCAATCAAACGATTGCTCGCTGGGATGCGCTCCTCGAAATGTCACCACGCCCAAAATGCCGCACATGGATTAATCCACTCCCTTAAGCTGCCACCGGACGGCATCTGCGACCCAGCGCCACCAACGGCCGAAGGCGAATCGGAAGAATGTGTTCCAAGAACATGAGATCTTCCTCCGCGACGCGACGAAAGAAGAGGAAGAGGTAAATCACGGCGCCCGTTGCCATAAAGAGCAGAGCCAGGAATCGGCTGTAGAAGAAGAAATGGCCGCCAGCGACCACGACAAAGAGCAAGGCCGCCGGCATGGCAATGGCTCGAAGCGAATCCCACTCCCATTTCACCTGCAGAACGCGCCGCATTAAGACCGCCGCCACAATGGCTTCAACAACAGTTGCCAACAGCTTCGCTCCGACGACGCCATTAAGTTCAAACCAGTGCGCCAAGAGAGGAAGCGAAATCAAGTAAGCCAGATTCTTGAATACAATCGCCCGAAGGCGGTCCCCCGGTGGTGCGATCGTACTGATTCCGATGATGGCATTAGCGGCGGCAAGCCCCATTACAAGGTAATGAATCGCAAGAATGGCGAATGGCTCAACGGCGTCGTGGTACTTGCTTCCACCCAGGATGTCCACGAGAAAGTAGCTCGATGCCAGAAGCCCGACGCCGAGTGGGACAAAAAGATAGGTGAAGACACGCCTCAATCGGCGCATGGCGGCGCGCACCGCTTCCGGCCCACGAGCCGATTCGCGCGACAACAGGGTTGTCGGCACCATCCAAATTCCCTCGACGAGCGTTTGAAACCGATCGAAGAAGCTGCGAGGAACGTTGTACGTGGCCAAAGAGGCTGCCGGGAGCACAAGACCGATGACCCATTGATCCGCGAAGGAATAGCCGGCATTCACAACCCGCTCGCCCAACATCGAACGAGAGTACTTGAGGTATCGCGTGACATCCCGAAAAGCAGGAACCACCGCAAAATAACGCCGAAGCTTCCAGGTTTCATAGGCACACGGCAACCCGTAAGCGATGGCTGCTCCAAGCAGGAACCCTCGCAGCCCCAAAAGCAGATAGCCACTGACGGTTCCCGCCACAAACAGGATCTGGCTGGACAGTGACAGAACGCTTAGACGACCAAAGCAATTGGTGCCTCGCATCATGCAAAACAGCGCGCTGCGCCATATGATGGCCATGGAAAATGGAATTCCCCACAGGACGACCCAGCCCTTGAGAGGGTCTTTCAGCAACGCGCGAGCAAGCGGGTCGCAATAGCCATACAGCGCGATCGCGACGATCACTGCGCTTGCAACCACCACGACAACAAAAACGCCAATCAACGTCAGCCCCTCGCGATGCTCCCGGGCCAGTATTTCGGGTAGTCTGCGTTCCAGACACAGACCCAATCCCATGTCAAGCATCGCAAAGGCCGTCTCGCCGATCAATGCCATGATCAATCCCGCCGCCCAGTCCGATTTGTCTAATATACGAGTATAGAAATACAGTCCGACCACAGACACGCCCATCGCGAGAAGGCGCGACGTCACAACCATCATGATTTTGCCGGTCGCTTCGCGGGCCGCGCCGCGCCCGGATTGCACCGAGCGATCTCCGGCGGAAGCGTGGTCGAAGCCGACGGGTAATTCCGACGCAACCTGGGATTCACCCTGGCTTGCCGCCTCGGTCGTGTTCCGACTCGGGTCTTCCCTTGACATTTCAGTCGAAGTCATGTTTTGCGACCCGCGGGCAGACTCCGTCCCCGTCAGCCGCCGGGCCGAATCGAATGCAACTCACTGCAGAATCCATAGTTACAGACATCCTGTCGGCAACCTGATCACTCATATACTATCGGCAACCGCTCACACATGCCCAACACCGCGCCTGTTCAAATGTCTCGCTGTTCGGGCATGCGATTAGGTACGCAAACGAGCGAAGTGAGTTCGGGGCCGGGCAACCGCCGGCCTGGGCATTTGCTACTCATGTTCCAAGAGAATCGTCGCTTGGACCAATAACTCTTGGGCCGGAACGACACCCCAACCTGCTTGGAAGTTCTGTTCGCACGGAACTGTTTGCCTCAAAAACCCTTGCAACCTAAACTGAATCGCAATACCGATGCGGTCGATGTCACGGCGCTACTGCCTGGGACTGAAACACCTCTTCTTGCCGGGTTCCGTTCATGACCGAAGACCCGAATGATCGCCCCCTGGTGAGTGGTCATCCCGACCTTGCCCGACGCTACCACGAAACGTTTGAGCATTCCGTAGCCAGCAGATCCCAGGAAGACGAGCGCATCCAGCGAGTGATGGAATACCTCCACCGCCTCGTCGGCCGCGACCGCATCAAGAAAGTGCTCGTTCTGGGCTGCGGGCCAAAACCGCAGCCCATCGCCTGCCTCCGCGGCATGGGCTACGAAGCCTGTGGCGTCGAACCGATTAAGTCATTCGTAGAATTTGCGAACGCGTTTCTCGGCGCCCCGCTTGTCATGGAAGGCGCGGCGGAGCGCATCAACCTGCCGGACGCTTCGCAGGACCTCGTCCTGTTCGAAGCCGTCCTTGAGCATGTAGAAAGTCCCGAGGACTCGCTGAAGGAGGTCTTTCGTGTTACCTCACCCGGGGGAATTGCCGTAGTTTCAACCACCAACCGCCACCGGTTCCGCATTACGGGTGAAAACGGTGAGTACCGCCTTCCCTTTTATAACTGGTTTCCGGCATCGGTGAAGGAATCCTATGTTTTTCACCATTTACATGTCCGGCCACACCTGGCGAATTATTCCCTGCGTCCGGCGGTTCACTGGTTTACGTACAGCGAGCTTTGCCGGCTGGGGCGCTACGCAGGATTCGCCCAATTCTATTCACTGATCGATTTGGTTCGCCCCAGCGATCCAAGCGTCCAGCGGTCGCTGGTCCGCCGCGTGGCGAACAAGCTGATCCAGAAATTCGCATGGGTGCGAGCGCTCGCCCTGACCCAGGTCGGGGATTTCATCATCATGTATAAACGGCCCTGACCGACTTTCGCCGCGCCGCGCCCCCTCACCTGGCACGGGCAGCATGAGATACTGCAATCGCTTCGAGCATGTCTTCCAGAATCTCAACGCTGATGCTCTGCCCGAGCATTTCTACGTTCAGGATCAGTCGCGTGTGCGAAAGCCGCTTCTGCACAATCCCCTCGGTTCCAAGCAACGGCCCGCTGATAACCCGAGCCGGCGCGCCGGTCTTCAACCCACGATGAATGCGGAAATCGACGGGATTGGCAAGAACTCGCTGAATCTGCTGCAGCTCGGTTTCAAGCCGGGCTTGATCACGAACCACCAGCAATTGAGCCACCCGCTGGGTTCGCAACACACGCTGGCGATCTTCCAGTGACACCACGACGAACACATAACTCGAAAAAACAGGTACCAGCGAGCGAGACGTCCGACCGTTCCTTCGACTTCGCATCACACGTTCATAGAGCGGGAGATAAAATGGCAGGGCCAGCGTCTGAAGATCCTCCGCGAGCGCCTTCTCCTGCCGCGGCTTTGTATGAGCCACCCACCAGGAAGTTCCTTCGCGCAATTGCGGGATGTCGGAATTCTCCATCGGATGCACACGCCCTGCAATCACGGCCTACCTCGCTCACCCACCAGAATCTCCTCGACTTTGGCCGCCATCGCCTCGCCCGCCACGCGATGCCCAAATGTATTAAAGTGTCCGTCGTCAACGAAATTGAATCTCGCTCGCGAAGACCGGCACGCTTCCGAAATGGCCTCCGTCAAATCCAGGTAGTGAATCCCCTGTCGGCGCGCGACCGGCTCCAAATAATCCCGGCCCATCTCGTTCAGCCGCTCCCAGATACAAAGCGGGTCCACCTCACGAGGGGGAGACTTGTAGATCTTTCTCTCGGCTGCGGCCTCCATCTCGAACCTGTGGCCCTGGTAGACCAGCAGGAACTCGGCACCGCGGGCATTGCACTCCTGCTTGGTTTGTTTCAATACGCGCTCTATCAACTCCCACGTTCGCGCGACGCGCTCGTCCAGCGTGTCCGCCTTTGAGCTAGATGCGACGAGTGTTGCCATCGTCTGCTCGCGGACCGGCATTTGGCCCGGCGCCAGTCGAGCGGCTTGACCCTCGAAAAGCCGCTTTTGGATGAACAAGTAGCGCACCAAGGCGGACTTTGCGAAGACTCGCTTCATGGTCGATGGGACATATTGCTCGGGGGCAACATAAACCAAGTCGTCGCTATCGCCGAGAAGCATCCGCGCCATCCAGGGCTCCTGCGGCGCCAAATACACCGAACAATCGACGGGATCGTTGGCAATGAACAGCATCACGACGACATCCGGGCGATAGTCCAGCGCATAGTGATGAATCAGAAGGTATTCATGAGTCGTTCCAAAGCCCGAGTTTGCAAACGTGTACCAGTCAACCGGGCGATCAGGCCGGCTCATCGCCCGTTCGGCGACGCTGGCCATCGAATCCTCCACGTTGACGTGCATGGCTTCGACCATCGAGTCGCCGATCAGGCATACTCGTCGAGCTCCCGCTTTCTTCACGGCGGAATAAGTGCGGTGAATGTTGTTCCACCCGTGCGCGTTGATCGTGTACCGGCCATGGGCCTCCAGCCCTACATAGAACGTGCCGCTCTGGTTGGGCGCCCGCCTCGGACCAATGAGGGGATCCCAAATCATGAACGCAACATCGGTCACGTTGACGAGAAATCGAAGTGCAACATCCGAACACACCAGCGCGATGCACAACGCCGAGCCGACCGCCAAGAGCTTGAACCATCCATTCCATCGCCGCGGCCGTGCAATGGGCTGCTTTGCGTGGCCGCCTTCTCGCTCCCCGTCAGGCACTCCTGATTGGGTATTCGAATGTTCCGTCTTACCACGGTCCATTGGCTATTCCTGCTGACGATGCAACGAGTACGAGGCAATCGTACGTTGAAGCCCCTCGTCGAGAAAAACGAGCGATTCAAAGCCAAACAGTTGTTTCGCGCGGGTCACATCCAGACATCGCCGCGGCTGACCATCGGGCCTGGTTGCATCCCACACCACAGCGCCATTGTAGCCCACGATCTGTTTAATCCTCTCCGCCAGGGCCCGAATCTCAATTTCCTTGCCGGTGCCGAGGTTGACTGGCTCCGCGCCGTCGTAATGCATCAGTGCAAGGACGATTCCCCGCGCGGCGTCGTCCACATACAGAAATTCTCGGCTGGCTGCGCCCGTTCCCCACAATTCAACGCGCGGCGAACCCTGGCGCTTCGCTTCGATGAACTTTCGAATCATCGCCGGGATGACGTGACTCGTCTGCAGATCGAAGTTATCGCCGGGGCCGTAAAGATTGACCGGGATGAGGTAGATTCCATTGAGCCCATGCTGCTGCCGGTACGCTTGAAGCATGACCAGCAGCGCCTTCTTGGCGATGCCGTACGGAGCATTGGTCTCTTCAGGGTAACCATTCCATAGATCTTCCTCCCGAAATGGAACAGGCGTGAACTTTGGATACGAGCAAACGGTTCCCACCTGCACGAACTTTTCAATGCCGCGCAAGCGGGCCTCTTCGATGAGGTTCATCCCCATTGCAAGGTTGGAATAAAAGTACCGCCCGGGCTGCGCGCGATTCGCGCCGATTCCACCTACTTCCGCCGCGAGGTGAATCACCACCCCCGGTTGCATGTCGTCGTACATGCGACGAACAGCTTCGGGTGATGTGAGATCGTAGTCTCGCCGGCGCGGGATGAACATCTGTTCGCGCGCGACCCCCTGTTGCAGTAATTCCTTCTGAACGCACCGGCCCAGGAACCCCGCTCCACCCGTCACAACGATGCGATGTTGATTCAGGTTCATGCAGTACCCACTCGCCTTGAAGGTCGGTACAGTCTAAGACGTGATCCCGGGCATTCGCAATCATCGATGCCGCAGCAAGGAGTCGCTCCATGAAAGACCTCAAGCATTATCGTATCAACGCCGGGTCAAGCGTGAGCCTGAAAGACTTTGCCACCGCGGACGACGGCGGCATGGATGAGTCGGACGCCCGCGCGCAATTCGAGCAACTCAAGAAGCGCATGGAGGATTTGCAGGAAGTGCTTTATGCGCAATGCCAACACGCGCTGCTGGTCGTGCTCCAAGCGATGGACACCGGCGGCAAGGACAGCACGATCCGCTCGGTCTTCACCGGTTTCAATCCCGCGGGCTGCCGCGTTGCAAACTTCAAGGCACCCAACGAATCGGAGCGATTGCACGATTTCCTCTGGCGCGTTCACCAGCGGGCGCCGCGCCTCGGGCAGATTGTGGTCTTCAACCGCTCACATTACGAGGACGTTTTGATTGCGCGTGTGCGGGAACTCGTGCCCAAGGCGCGCTGGAAACGGCGCTACAAGCACATCAATGACTTCGAAGAGATGCTTTCGGACGAAGGCGTGCACATCGTCAAGTTCTTCCTCCACATCTCCAAGGACTATCAGAAGCGGCGTTTGCAGAAGCGCCTCGACAACCCTAGCAAGCACTGGAAGTTCGACCCCGGCGATCTCGAGGAGCGCAAGCGATGGGACGATTATCAATCGGCATATGAAAAGGCGCTCGCGCGATGCTCGACCGAACGCGCGCCCTGGTACGTCATCCCTGCGGAGATTCGATGGTATCGCGATCTGCTAATCGCGCGCGCCCTGGTTGAAACGCTGGAATCCATGGACTTGCGCTTTCCGCAGTCGACCATCGACCCCCAATCGTTTGTCATCGACTGACGGGTCAGGCCTGCCTTGTCGCGGGTGCCCTTCGATGCAATTGCGCCCGGCCTCCCGGACCCGCGATGATCGCGTGCAAAAGAATGCCAAACGCGATCGTGCGATGCGCGCTTCGCCTGCGCACTCGGATTCAAGCCATTTGTCTCATTCGCACTCGTGCGGACGCTTCTCCCGATTGAGCGGCCTGCGGATCTCTTGCGTCCGTTTTGCTTTGTCGCGTACAATTGACTTCGACGCTTATCGGACGCAACCAAACGGAGACACTCTTGTGATTACCCGACCAGACTCGACTCGTTCCATTGCGTCACCGATCACTGGCTCGCTCTGTCTTCTGACCGGCATCGTCCTCGTTACATCGGGAATGATGTGTACAACGTCACCCCTCGATCTCGCCAATCTCCCCCCGAACGTCGCAGCACTCCTGCAACCCGCTCCCGGCCTCCCCATCGGTGATTACGACTACTTCGGGTCCCTCAAGTCATCCGCCGAGGCGCGCGAGATGGTCGCCGCGGCCGGTCTCGACCCGCAGCACCCGGGCCATTACGCGCGCATCGGACTCGTCCATATCACCCCTGAATTGATCGCCGAAGGGCGCGACCTGTTCTTCAAACAACAAATCGGCGACCCGTTCACCCTGAACAACATCCTCGGCCTTCTGGGAATCTTCGACCGCGGCATTCTCGAACTGGCCCTTGATTCCTTCGACCCCTCGAAGGACCCGTCCGGCGCCCTCGCCTTCGTGCGAGAAGTTTTCATTACTTCGCTGACGCGCGGCGGAGGTCCGGTGACCAATCTGCGCGTGCGACTCACCAACGACCTGCACATCGGCTCGCGGATCATACCCGCCGGTACGATTCTCGACACTGGTCTCGATGTCGCCGAGGGCGAATTGATCCCCGTCGGGCTGGAATCCGGCACCATCACCTGCGCGCTGTGCCACGCCTCCGTCGACCCGCAAACAGGCCGAACTGTCGCCGGCCGGCCCAACAACGACCTGAACATCAACCTGTTCATCACGCTCGCATCGAACACGGCGTCCGTTTTTCTTCGACTCACGCAGGACGACATCAGCCCACTCGATCCCGGCTTTCCCCGCACCGGCCGTACCATTCTCGACAGCCACGGCAACGAAGTGACGCTGCCCGATCCGGTCGCGTTTGAGAGAGCGATCGACGATTTCCTCTTTGACGCCAGCCCCTTCGGCGGATTTGAAGCCGCGCCCGATGGAATCACATCCGTCACCAAGATTCCCGATGCGTTCACCTTCGGCGAGGGCGGCATGGGCTGGGACGGCGGCTTCGGCGTCGGGCCGTTCGCAGGCGTCGCCGCCTTTTCCAACGCCGTGCACTCGTTTGAAATCAATCTCCTCACGCCCGCCAACTTCAGCGAGCGCGCCGGCGGGATCGACTCGGAAGTCTACCTCGGCATCGTCCTTCAGAACGCTTCCGATCCGTCCATTCGCATCCCCGATGGGGTCATCCCGTCGCAATGGCTTGCCCAAGTCCGGCCGCAGGCGGAGCGCGAGTCGCACGTCGTGCTGCCGACCTACCCGGACCCGTCTCTTTTCTCGCTTAATGGGCTGGTCTTCAGCCCGCCGGGCAAGTCGTTCATGCGCGATGTGCTGGCGCTGTCGGCCTTTCAACAGAGCCTGAACATCCCGCCGAATCAGTCGCCGGAGAATCTGATCGCCCTGCTCGACGGGTCGGTCGTGCGCGGGGCCGAGGTGTTTCTTGCGGCAGGCTGCGCCGAGTGCCATCCGGCGCCTTTCTTCACGACCGGCGGGATCACCTCCAACGCGGTGGTGAAGGCAAACAACGCCCGCGCCAGCAATCGCCGTGTACTCGACGGCCTCCTGCGGACGCCCGTCTTGCCCAGCTTCGATCAACCCGTGCCCCTGCCGCCGGTGCCGAACTACCTCACGCTGCCGGCCGAACCGAACAGTGCCAGCAACACGTCACTCCCTCCGGGCCTCGACCAGGACCCCGGCGGGTACAAGATCATTTCGCTGCGCGGCGCGTATTTCAAACCGCCCTACCTGCATGACGGCGGCGTGGCTGTCGGCGTCGACGCCCTGAACATTCTCGAAGACGGTAGTTTCCAAGTCGCCGATGCCGCTGCGGTAGGCGTCCCCGGCACGACCTTGATCCCCCGGCCCGTCAGCGCGGCCAATTCGCTCCGCGCCCTGCTCGACCGCGACCTGCGCGCCATTCTCGTAGCCAACAATCGCGCCAATGCTCAACTGGCCCGCGCCAACATCGAAGGCAGCGGGCATGAATTCTTCGTGGACCCGGCCGCCGGCTTCACGCATGCCCAACAGGCCGACCTGATCGCATTCCTGCTCGCGCTCGACGACGACCCGGGGCGGTTTTGAGAGACTTACCCTGCCAGAATTGAGAAGAAACTACACGGCTGCAAGCTCTGAATTTCGCAGCTTGACATCGCGAGTCGTAGCCGTGGTCGAGAACTGGTCTTGTTCTTCGATGCTCCTCTTGAACGCCTCGGCCAGTGAACCACCTCCAACGGCAATCCAAAGACCCGAAAGTTTAGTCATAGTCATTTTGTGGCCAAATAGCCAGTACACACGGAGCGACCGCTTTTAGCCGACGGAATCTGACGACAGCCCGTGCCAGGCCGCGACGACTTCCGGGCTGACCTTTAACCAACCTTGACGAGGAAACTTGAAATCGTCTGGCCTCGGTATACTCACTCGCTCGATTGCCGCAACCCTGTATGAAAGACAGTAGCCCGCCTCCGGCCCATGGACGAAATAATTCTGCGCCGCTTGAACGGGGGTCAGGTTGAGCTTTTGCTCGACTTCTTTTCTTGTTTGATAGGAAAACCGCAAAACCGAAACGACACGACTCTTCCAGACAATGCAATTGCTGGGCGATTCGTACCAATAGAGCGTATCCCCCGGTTCGAGTTCATTGTAGGGCTGCAGCCTTTTCATCCAGAGGTTGAACCAGAGCTCGTTGTCAAAAGCATTAGCGTCGTTGGGAAGAAGATAGTTTCTGCTTGTGGCCCAGGACATTGAATTCTCCGATAGACTTGCCACCTAATGTAATCGGTTCCCATACGCCCCGCTATCGATCTTTGGTCTCTTTTGAAAGCGGATGAGACGAGCAATCGCGCCCACTGACAAATCAAAGAGCAAATCAACGGGAGCGCAGCTTATTACCTAACCCTTGGTAAAGGTTCTAGCGCATCCGAAGTCTCACCATTCAGCGAAGAAGAACCCGCTCCCCTACGCTCGCGGCTCGGATCGGCAACGGATTCAGGAACCGCTCTAATCCGGGCAGTTCGCATTCACCAGGCAATCCACGAACATCGCGACATCTGTCGCATCAAACGCGTCGTCGTCGTTCATGTCCGTCGCGAAGCGCTTCTGCCAGGTGAAGCCGCCGGGGTTGAGCATCACGCGCGTGAACTCCTGCACGTCCAGCCCGTTCACGCCGCCGCTCAAGTTGACATCCCCGCGCAGCGGAATCGTCGCCGACGCGACGATCGTCCCCGTCACGGTCAGGCTGCCGAGGCTCGGATTCGCCGGGTCCAGCGGGACCGACACATTCGGATTGCTCGTCAGCGTGACCGTGCGGCCGACGACCGCGAGCGTGCCGCTCAAGTCGCCGCTTTGCGTCCCCTGATCCGCGAGATTCACCGCGCCGTTGCACGGAATCGGCGGCACCTGTCCCTGGAGCAGCGTGCAAACGATGCCCGTCGCGTTGTAGGTGAACGTGCCGGTCTGATTCGTCGGCACACCGGGGATCGAGAACGCATTGCCTAGCACCGTCGCCGGCGGCTGCGGCACGCCCGGCGTGGCGTAAAGGAGATTGATGTTCTGCCCGGTCCCGGTGAAGTTCCCGAAGATGCTGAAGCTGATGAACAGGTCGATCTGATCGTTCAGCGTGAACTGGTAGTCGTACAGGGTCACCTCGGCCGGCGCGGGCACCGGCAGCGTCTTCGCCGACATGAAACCCGACACGCTCGACGGATCGGAATCGCAGCTCCCCTGAATGCACAACTGCACGTTGACATTGCTCAAACCGGGGTTCACGGTGAACTGCACCGGCGTCGCCAACGCCGCCGACGGCAGCCCCAGACACACCGCCGCCGCGAACAACTGGTTGATCTTCATCGCTCCCCTTCCTTCTTGCTGGTGCGACCCCGGTTTTCAGATGAATCGAGCCTATTATAACGTCTCGGCGGCCGGGTCCGAGGCCGATTTGACGGGGTTTGACAGCGCCCCGCTCCGGGACGCAAGATACACGCTTCGCACGGCGCAACGGCCTGCGGGACATGGCCTTGCATTAGGTTTCATGGACGAATTGCATTTAACGGTTTCATGAATTACGGAGCCATTCATCATGACCACGAGCAGCGGCTTGATTCGCATCGGCGTTTTCTATGACGGGGATTTTTTCTTCCACGTCAGCAATTACTACAACTACCACCACGAGCGCAAAGCGCGCATCAGCATCTCCGGCCTGCACACTTTCATCCGCGATGAAGTCTCGCGCGGTGAAGACGTGGACATCCGCTATTGCCAGATCGTGGACGCGCACTACTTCCGCACGCGGCTGCGCGCCTCCGATGCCGACGAGCGCGACCTGCTTCGCAAGGAACGCACCTTCGACGAGGTGCTGATGCGCGAGGGCGTCACGACGCACTACCTGCCCAGCACGCGCGACGGGGCGAAGGACATGCAGGTCTGGTTCGCCCTGGAGGCGTTCGAGCAATCGATTCACAAGCACTTTGACGTGATTGTTCTCATCGCCTGTGACGGCGACTACCTGCCGCTCGTTCGCAAGATCAACACGCTGGGCGCGCGGGTCATGGTCCTGGCATGGGACTTTGCCTACGTCGATCACAACGGCATGGAGCGCGAAACACGCACCGCCCAGGCCCTGCTCGAAGAGACCACCTACCCGGTCATGATGCATGAAATCATCGACGATCGAGACCGCGCGGGCGACTCGATCGTCAGCGGGCTGTTTGTCTCGCGGCGCGAGCCGAGACCGCCGGTCGACATGTCGAACAGCGCGTCCATGCCGATCTCCACCGAGTCGCAAAACGGCACGATTCAGAATCTTCTCGACGGGTACGGCTTCATCACGCCGACGGGCGGCGCGGCCGCAAACCTGTTCTTCTTTTACACCGATGTTGAGAACGGCGATTTCAACGAATTGCGAATCGGCGACGAAGTAAGCTACGTCCTCGGTCAGAACCACAAGGGCCCCTGCGCCAAACGGGTCTCGCTGGTCTGATCGCCGGTTCGGTTCTGTCGAAGCCCTGTTTCACGGAGGTCCGCCATGAACATGCCCCAACCCACCGACGGCCATCGAAAACTGCAAAAGCTCGCGGGCCGATGGAAAGGCGAAGAGCGCATCCATCCCTCTCCGTGGGACCCGGCCGGAGGGACGGCGATGGGATTCGTTGAGAATCGCGTCGCGCTAAGCGACTTCGCCGTGATACAAGACTATCGCCAGGAGCGAAACGGCGCGACAAGCTTCACCGGCCACGGTGTCTTCACTTTCAACGCAATCGGCAATCTTTATACGATGCACTGGTGGGACAACATGGGAGTCGCCGGACCGCATGCGTACCAGGGCGGTTTCGACGGCGATGTTCTGACCCTCACTTGCATGACGCCCGCCGGGCCGTCGCGCGCCGTGTTTGACCTGCGCGAACCGGGACACTACGGATTTCGTCTGGACATTTCACCCGATGGCCAGAACTGGCGGCCGTTCATGGAAGGCCGATACCAGAAGGAGTAACGGCCTCGGCTGTTAGCATGCGATTCACTGCACCAGGGCCGGCCCGACCCGCCATTGTATTCCCCGAGGCAGACGATATACTGGCGGGCCTTCCACGGATGGAACAAGCTGCATTGGATGCGTAAGCTTTGGTCTGCGCATGATTTGCGCATTGCTCGCGCGGCCACCGCGCGGCGCTGGAGGATAAGACGATGGCGGATATGAGCGGCGACTTTCCAACGGTGATCGGTCCTGACGCCCGCTTCAAGGGCGAGTTGAGTTTTGAAAAAGGCGTTCGCATCGAAGGCGGCTTCGACGGGCACATCAAATCCAAGGGCACGCTTCACGTGGCCGAGGGTTCGCGCGTCACGGCGAACATCGAAGCGTCAAACGTGCGCCTCGAAGGCGAGTGCAAGGGCAATTTCGTCGTCTCGGAAAAGCTGCACCTGCTCGCAACGGCAAAGGTCGAGGGCGATCTTCGCGCGAATCGGCTTGAGATCGCCGACGGCGCGATCTTCATCGGGAACGTCGTCGTGGGTCAGGCCGCTGCTGATGCTCCGATGCGTCGTCCGATGGCGCAGGAGTCGGCACCCGGCGCCGACATGCAGCGCCCCACCCCGCGACCGGCCCCCGCACCGACGCCGCGGCCGGCCGAAGTGCGCGTCCCCGGCTGATTCACGGGCTCGGCTTTACGCCTGCGCTTCTTCTGATTCCAGCGCCTGGCTGACGAGGCGCGCCAGATTGGCTTCCATGTCGTTGATGTCGCCGAGTTCCACGCTAAGCGACTGCGCCGTCGCCTGAATCGTCGTGACGAGCGAGTCCAGCAGCTCGCCCACGAGCGCATCGGCCTGCGGCGCGAGCGTCTCAACGTGGCGAAACAGGTCGTCGATGCGCTCCATCTCGGAGCCGTCCAGCGCGATTTCGGAAAGAATTACCGCCGAACGAACGATCCGTGCCAGCGGCGACGGTCCTTCGTTGCCGGACTCCCCTCCCGCTCGCGTTGCCAGATCGAAGTGATGCTTCTTCACTGCATCGACGATCGGTGCTTCCAGCTTCCAGTCCGTCAACACGGCTGCAGCCGTCTCGGCATGCGTCAGTCCGATGAGCGGCGTCTCGAGTCGATGCACGCCACCCAGCCCCACGCGCGGCAATTCAGCCAGCACCGGCTTGTATTCTTCGGGAATCGCCGACGCCAACAGGCCGATTCCCAGATCGCAGAGCAACCCAGCCGTCCCGGCATCCTCCGCGCAGGAAGGATCAACGCGCTTGGCCAGTTCCTGCGCGGCGACGCTGATCGCCAGCGCCGACTGCCAGAATCGAGAAGGATCGAACGACTTCGGAAAAACTTTGCTTAGTCCGTTGACGATGTGTTGATTGATGACGGCCGATCGAACGCGCTTGATACCCAGTCGAACGCACGCATGATTCACCGAGCTGGTCGGATTCGCGCAGCCGTAGAGCGCGCTGTTGGCCTGGCGGAGGAGTTGCACCGTGAGGCCGGGATCCTTGCTGATCACATCAGCCAGTTTGGGTACCGCGCACTCGGGGTCGCGCGTCAGCTCCAGCACTTTCGAGACGGCCTGCGACGGCGCGGGAATTTTCGGCTGCGCGCGAATCGCGGCGAGGATTTGCGCCGGCGCGGGCATGCGTCAACTTCCTTTCGAGGCCGTCGCGATGAACTGTTTAACGTGCGGCTGATGGGGATTGATCGCGAGAGAGCGGCGCCAAGACTCGATGGCCATGTCGCGCCACGACGGCGTCTTTTCGCGATGGAACATCTTGATGTAACTCGTACCGAGATTCGCGTAACAGTCCGGGTCGTTCGGCGTTTGCGCGATCAGTGACTTGTACAGGTGAATCGCGCGAAGCGGGTCCCCCACGGCTTCGTAACACGCCGCGAGGTTGAACTGCGCATCCACGGAATCGGGTTTGAGTCGAAGCGCTTCTTCAAACGCCGCCAGCGCCGGGCCGTATTGCGTCCGACGCACCATCGCCACACCCTGATCAAACGCCTCGCGATAGCGCTGATCGCGCTGCGCCGGCGTCAGGAGGTCTTCATCCTCGCGAACGACCTCCGCCATGCGCGCCGCCTTCGGGTCGCCTTGTGCATGACGGGCACAACCGCTGCTGCCAACCACTGCAACCGTGACCAGCGCCAACAACCTGCACTTCCATCCATTCATGGCTACTGCCTCCCCACTTCGCGCGTGCTACTCATCCAGCTTCATCGGCCGATTGGCCACGACGCGCGAAGTTTCGGGCTGCTCCGTCGCCGCCTCGGCCTCTTCTTCGACCGACTCCTCGCCCTCCTTCGTAGGAGCCGGCGATTCCTCCGTCGCGCCCGGAGCCGCTTCCGGCGCGGGTTTGTCCAGCACGTCGTCGTCGGCCACGTTCGTCGGGTCGCCGAACATCGGCCTGGGCATCTCAAACTCCGTGGGCACTTCGAAGTGTACGGGCACGTCCTGGACGCGATCGATCTGCTTAAACTGCGGTTTGTACATGTCGAACACGCGCTGATCGCGCTCGTTGATCTCCGTCGCGCCCTGAACCCGCGCCGTCAGGAACACCAGCAGATCCACGCGGTCCGTGCCGGGGTTCTCCTGACGGAAGAACACATCCAGCACGGGCAGGTCGCCCAGCCCCGGAATTTTCTGAACGTTTCGAGTCTTTCGATCGCTGATCAGGCCGCCCAGCACGATCGTGTCGCCGTCCTGCATGATGACACGCGTATCAATCTCGCGCGTCAGGATGCGCGCCACGCGCAGGCCGGTCGTGCCCACCACGTCGTCGCCCAGCGAACTGGTCGCCGGGTGAACGAGGATGCTGATGCTGCCGTCCATCATGATGGTCGGTGTGACTTCGAGCTGAACGCCCACGGGGATGTACGTGTCAAAAGCCTCGGTGACAGTGCCGAAGTCGGTGATGTTGGCTTGGAGGATCGGGTAGCGCTCGCCGACGAGGATGCTCGCGCTGTGGTTGTTGTAGACCAGCAGGCGCGGGTTGGCGAGCAGGCGAACGGCGTTGTCGCTCTGGTGAATCCGCAGCAGCGCCGTCAGGCGAGAGAAGTCCACGCTGCCTAGGGCCAGCCCCGCCGTGGACTGTGCCGTGCCGCTGGCGTTGCGTCGAACCTGCGAGCCGGAGGCGAACCCGGCGCGCCAATCAAGCGGTAACTCGTGATTGAGGATCGGTCCATTCGCCAGGACGTTGACATCCCAGTCGATGCCGAGCTGTCGCTGGAGGATCACGCTCATTTCAACGATGCGCGCCTCGATCAGCACCTGCGGCGGCAGGCGATCCAGATCGGCCACCAGTTCGGCGATTCGATCCACATTCTCCGCTACGTCCGTCACGACGAGCTTGGCGGCGTTTCGCGGATAGCCCGCGCCCATCATGCCCTGGCCCGGCGCACCGTTTAAGCCTGTTTGCGCGCCGACATTGCCTGCGCCGCCAAACGCGCCGTTCTGCGCCCCGTTGCCGCCAAGCGCCGCGGCCGAGACATTGCCGCCGCCCTGCTCCTGCTGAAAATCACCCGCAAGGTTGGTCAGGCGCTGCGACCCGTAACCGGGGTTGCTGTTCTCGTTCAGCACTTTCATTTTGCCGTACTTCGTCAGGGCATACTCCAGCGCATCGCGCACGCGCTCGGCGTCCATCGAGCGAAGCGTGAACACGCGTGTCACCATCGGCGGCGGCGGAAGCGCCGACTCCGGCAGGCGCTCCGGCGGCTTGGAAACCGTGATCACACCCTCGTCCACGCTGTAGGCGAATCCGTTGTTGACCGCGATCGCACGCAATGCCGTTTCCAGCTTCGCATTCGCCAGGTAGACCGAAACTTCGCCTTTGACTTCCGGGCCGACGACGAGGTTCAACCCGCCCTGTTCCGCGACCAGGCGAAGCGCATCGCCGATTTCGCCCTTGTCGATGTTCAGCGTGATCGTCCCGGCCGATTCACGCGACGCGACCTGGGTCGTGGGGTTCGGTTCCTCCGCGACGCTGGGCAAGGCGCCCCCGGTTCCGGTCGCGGTAACGAATATCAGAGTCCAGGCAATGTTACGCTTCATGGCCGCTCCGTCGGTTGGCGAATCGTGGGGCTAGGGTTGCCCAAAGTAAACGTGAATGCCCATCCCGCCTGGGTCATCGTGACGGAATTGGACGTGATCTCGGAAATCGTAAGACGACCGTCGAATTGATCGCCTATGCGGTAAATCCGACCGTCGATCGCCGCCAGCCAGCGATCGCCGCTGCGCGACACGCCGCGAAACTTGTTGACCTGCGGCGGATCGGGCTGCTGGGCCGCGGCGGGCGGACCCGCGTCGCTCTTCTGTTCGCCTGGCTCAACGCGCCGGACGAGTACCAGAAATGGATCGCGCCCCCACGGCTGATCTTCGACGACGCGCTGCGCCTGGGCCTGCTCGGTAGGCAGTTCGAACCAGCTCGTTGCAGCCGCCAGGGCCTCGCTGGACGCAGGCACTGGCTCGGGAGCGCTCCCCTGCGCCTGCACGGCCGCAGGCCCATAGGTCGTGATCAATGCGTAGACGCGCCACACCAGAATCACCGAGCCGATGACCAATACCGTCAGAACTTTTTTCTTCCGCGCGTCCATCACGACTTCACCCCCGGTGCGGGCGCAGCGGCCGGCGGTTGGTAGGCTTCGATGTCGATCTCCGCGGGCAACCCGGCTACATCTGAATCGGACTCGCGCACGACCGTCAGAACGCGGAACCCCAGGACTCGCGCCGGCAGCCGCTGTCGCTTGATATCGTCCATGAACGCTGCAATCTCCCGGTAACCGCCGTCGACCGAGACGCGATACACGGGCAAAGCCGGCGCATCCGTCGCCGTGCCCGGTCCGGCCGATGCGCCCTGGGACGGCATGGGGCGGATCTCCCGCACACGCAGCTTCGCCGCTCCGGCGGTGTCGACAAGCTGCGCCTGGAAGAGACCAGGCTTGCGCGAATCCTGCATGCGCTGCTCAAGATCGAACGACTCGTCTTCCGTCGCCTTGACCTGCTGCGGCGTCATCGTTCCCGCGACGGCGCGCGTGGCGACATCCGAAAGGAAGACGCCGACGCGATTGAAATGCTTGAGCGTGGTCCCCGCATCGGAATACGCGACCAGCGCGAAGGCGCTCGTGGCGAACATCGCCGCGACGGCCATGCCGGGGAGGAACCACTCGCGAATCACCTGCATTCGAGTCTTCATGGGTCAGGCCCTCGCTCGCGGTCGGGGATAGTTGAGGTCCAGAACAATCGTGAGCGTTCCATCGGCGTCCGGATCGTTCGACTGCGGTCCGCGATTGGCCGACTCCAAGTTGACCCGAGAGAAGAAGGCGCTGCCCTGCAACACCTGCAACGTCGCGGAAACGATCTCATCGAAACTGCGCCCGCTCTTGGAGGAATGCACATTCGCGCTGATCGACAGCGTTAACATCCCATTCACCATGCGCGAGTCGTACTGCGTGGCCATCAATTCGGGCGGAAGCAGATTGGAAAGCTCCTTGAAGAGTCCGGTCCATGTCGGATTCGCCCGGGCGAAATCGCGAATCTGACTTTGAATTCGCTCGTTTCGGCTCGACTGATCCGACCACCGCCGGTTCACTTCGAGGAGATTGGCTGCTTCCGCCAGTTCACCTCGATGCCGTTCCAGTTTCGGCTCGATGGACTGATCCAGGCGGTGCAACATGAGAGCCGCGAATGCGAGCATCGCCGCCGCGCTCGAAGCACAGATCGTGATCCACCGCCGCGTCCTGACCATGCGCCGCTCGCGCCGCACCGCGGTCGGAACCAGGTCCGGAAGGATGTCGCTCGAGAGTGCCGCCGCGAGCGCAAGCCCGAATGCCTCGATACTCTGCATCGCATCGGCCGGCTCAACATCCGACTCCTGCCGCGCCCACGTCACGGCCCGAACCGATACCTTCAGTCGCGTCGCGATCGCCTCGGCCAGCCCGGCAATCCCCGCACCCGGACCGACCAGGCTCAACGTTTCAACTTTCCGACCGCCGGCCTGCGTCGCTGCAAACGTCAGCCATTGCGTCAATTGCTTGCCGAGCTTTTGCAGCACCGGCTCCAACAGGGGAATCAGCTTTTCCCCCGTAACGCCGAGTGAGTCGATCGTTTCATCAGGCTTGGGGATTCCGAACGCATCGCGAAGCGTCGTCGCCCTGGCTTCGTCCAGTTGCAGGACTTCAGTGCCAACGATGATCGGCCGCATCAGGGCCGCGGTGAGGTCCGCCGCCCCGAACGGCAGCTCCGTGGAGACGCAGGCGACGCCTTCCACCTGCACGCACAGGAAGCTGACACGCTCATCGACGAACATCGCGGCATGGAAACCGCTGTCGGCATTCACACAGCGCCGCGTCATCGACGCGAAGGCCGCCGGTGATGCCGTGATTCCGCGAACCACCAGACCCGTGCGCTCGATCGCAGCAAGCGCCGCGTTGCAGACATCGCCTTGCGCCGCAACGACCTCCACCGGGATCCCCTTGGTGTCGCCGCCTGCGACTGATTTCGCCTGCCGACGAGCGATCGCCTCCGTGCCGAACGCTCGCGAGAGCGGCTGCACCGAAACGACGGCCTGATTCAAATCAAAGTGAACTTGCTGCGCGATCTTTAGTTGGGATGCCTGCCGCAGCGCGGCCCCTTCCAGCGGAGGCATGTCGAAGTATTGGCACGCCACGTTTCCGCCACCGATCAGCACCATCGTGCTACGGCCAATCCAACCGCGCGACGCGACATGCGACTTGACGTTGTCGAGGACCGTTTGGTCTGCGAGCGCGGCCGTGTCGCCGCCTCGCACCCCCGTGAGGAAGCACGCGGGATCGCAGAGCCGAACGCGCCCGTCTTCGAGCCGCGCCTCGACCAGGCGAAGCTCATCAGGCAGGACCTGAAGGATTAATTGATGTGAACTGGATGACATCCCTGTCGTCGCCCCCTGCAACTGTCGGCTTCCATTCCTGACTGCCACACACGCGGCAAGCACTGGGCTTCACTGCGTCTGCACTTCCAACACCCGGCGAAAACTGCTCCAAGGCGCCTGACTGGTAACAGGCCGGCCAGTGGCACGATACGTCGCCGGACTCAAACCGATCCGCGTGACAACGACCTTTCCTGTCGCCAATGTCGGATCGTCCGAATCGTTTCCGTTGTCTGATATCGTCCCAATCGTGCCGTCGCTGTCGATATCCGTGGGAGGCGATGCGTTCAGTTCCGCTAATGCCATTTCGACGCCCCCTTCGGCGGCATAGAACGCGGCGGTGCTATAAAAATAGCCCGTGGAAGCGTGATTCGATGTGCCGGTCAACTGAAACACCCAAAGCGTCAGGCTGCCCAGGACGAGCATGGCCGTTACAAAGCTAAGAATGGCGACCCCACGCCTTTTTGCCCCGATTTTTTTGCATTGGTTATGGGTCACTCATCACCTCGTTCATGAAGTTGCGCAGGTAAACAGCCGTGCGGACGTTGGCCGTCTGGGTTCCGCGCGTCAGAGCCAGCGTGATCTGCACCTGCCGAATGTCCTCGCGATTGGCCTGCGACAGTGGAAACGAAGTCATCGCCGACCCGAGGCGATTCGCGTACGCGAGGGCGAAGCTCGAAACGTCGCGCACCAGCACATGCCAGCTTGTGCCGTTGTCGATCGTCATCTCGAGGGTGGAGCCGGTTTGCCGCAATCCATTGCTTCCGAACCGAAGCTCCGTGGCGGTGGCCGTCGATACTTGCGCGTTGCCAAGCAGACACGGCGTCGGATTGCCGGGGCATTCATCCTGCTCCACTTCGCGCACATGCCGCACGATCTTCTCCAGGGCGGCCGCGGCGATTTCGTGCAATTCGGCTCGCGCCGACAGCTCCACACGCTGGGATGATGCATTCCAAAGGATCATGCCGGCCGATCCACTGATGACCACGCCGACGGCAATGCACACAATCAGCTCGATTAGCGTGTAACCGCGCCGTACCGTTGGGCGGCACGCGCCCCGGCCTCTCCGTTCATTCAGCCGTGCATGGATACGCCGGTTCATGGCACGAACTCCGCGAAGACGCGCTCGATCACGAGCGATCGCGCGCCGCCCTGCCACGTTACGGTCACCCGAACCTTCTTGTAGCCCTGATCCGACCCCACCGATGCAAGGCTCGAGTTCACGAGCGACACCGTCACGCTGCGGGAGAAACCGGCGAAGCCCGTCACCGGCGACTCCGCCGGAAAATTGGCCTCCGTGATCTGTGAATAGCCGCCGGTGCCTCGATAGCGCCGAGCGACCATCTGCTCCATGCGTTCAATCGCGAGAAAGCCCGCGACCGTGTTCGCGGCCGGCTCCATTGATTGGCGCGAGGCGTCCGCGAACGCCCCCACCAGCGGCGGCAGCGCAATGCCCAGAATGACCATGCAGATGGCCAGTTCGATGACCGTCGCGCCGCGCTGTCGCAGAAGTCGCCTGGTCATTGAATCTCCACCAATCCCGTCACCGGACGAATGACAACGGTCCCGCCGCTCGACAACACGACCTGGCCCGCGGCCGTCAGGGCGACGCTTGCCGAGTCGTAGGGTCGGCCGAAACTGTCAAACTCCAACTCCGCCGCGCTGTTGATGTTCACCGAGGTCATGGTGACGCCGGCAAAGGGGCCGGTGTTGAATGCGATCGCCGACGTGGATTGATCCACCGGGTGACTGACGACGACACGGTTCGCCTTGCCGGGGTTGTCGCGATTCTCGATATAGAGCTGATAAGTCTGCGACGACGTGGAAAATACGACCCACGTGCGAAGCCCGGAGCTTAGCGCCAGCCGTTGCATGTATCGCACGTCGGACGACAGACGCGACGCCGCCGCTCCACCGCGCACGGAAGTCATGTACGTCAGCACCGGCCCTGCCGACGCGATCGAAAGAATCCCGAGAATGACGACGACCGTGACCAGTTCCACGACCGTGAAGGCTCTAGCTTTTTGTAGCCTCGTCATTGCGTCACTCCGATACGCAACCATTTCCACCGCGGGCATCCATGATGAACAAAAAAAGGCCCCGGCCGGGAGTCGGCCGAGGCCCTGTTTCTCACAAGAGACCTTTCCCCCCGGAAAGCGTCCGTCTTGCATGCCTGCTTAGTACGAATTCTCGCCGATGCCCGACGTATTCGTGTTCGCCCAGACCTGGCCGTTGGTCGGGTTGTAGCACCAGCCGCCGGCCGTGCCGGTGACCGTTCCCTTGGTCACGCCCGTGCCGTCGACGATGTTGTTCTTCGTGCTGTCGCTGTCAAACGGATTGTCGGGAACCGTGTCAATCAACACCGTACCGACCGTGCCCAACTGCGTGATCGTGGGATAAGCCGGCGTTCCGCCGCCGACAGCCGACTTGGCGTAGAAGTTCGCGACGGCCGCGCGCATCGCGCCGAGCGAGCCTTTGCAGGCTGCGGTCTTGGCATCGTTGCGATAGTCGAGGTACACGGGCAACGCAACGGCGGACAGAATGCCGAGGATGACAATGACCGTGACCAATTCGATCAGTGTGAAACCGCGTCGACCACGAGCATGAGACTTCTGGAACATCGAACGAACTCCTTTCAGGCTTTTCTGAGGCGGCCTTGCACGACCGCTTGTCTGCACCACGTTCGCCGGCGGCCCTAGGCCGTCCCAACGATCTTGAGCAACTTCCACATCGGCAAAAAGATGGCCAGCGCAAAGAAAAGAACCACCGAAGCCAGGCCCGTCACCAGGATCGGCTCGACAAGGGTCGATAATAGCTTCACGCTTCGCGCTGTCTGGGTCGCATAATACTTCTTGAGGTACGAGAAGATCTGATCGGTCCGGCCGGCCTGTTCTCCGATGGCCAGCATCCGCTTCACGAGCGGCGTCAGCCATTTTGTCTGCGAGAAAGCTTCGGTCAGCGAGCGTCCGCCCTCCACGTCGCGCAGCATCGCGCGGACATCGCGCTTCAGCGACGCATTCGTCATGCTGTCGGCGGTGACGCGAAGCGATTGGGTGATCGGCAACGCCGCGCGCATCAGCAGATCGAGCAACTCGATGAATCGAACCATGTACACGCCCAACAGCAGATTGCCGAACACCGGGAGCCGCAGCAGACGCTCATCGAGAAACGCTCGCACAAACGAGAGACTGACCAGGCGGCGAGTCAGGAAATATGAGCCGATCAGACCGGCCATCACCCAGAAGTAGTGATGCGTCACCGCGCCACTCGCTGCAAGGAGAATTCGCGTGGGCAAGGGGAGCTTCCCGTTGAACTTCTCAAACATCGCGGCAAATTGCGGAACGACAAACACAAGCATCATCGCCGTTGCCAGCATGAGCGCCACGACGACCAGCGAGGGATACAACAGGGCGCTCTTGATCTGTCCGCGCGTCTCCTGCTCCTGTTCCTGATAGCGCGCGAGCGCCAGCAGCACTTCCGGCACCTTGCCCGCGACTTCGCCCGCTGCCACCGTTTTGACATAGATCGGCGGGAACAGCACTGGCTCGACGTCCATCGCATCCGCAAGCGATCGTCCGCCTTCGATTCGACCGGCGATCCGAGCAATCGCCGACCGAAGCTCAGGGTGCCCGGTCTGTTCGCCGACCGCTTTCAGGCCGCTGATGATCGGAATGCCGCTCTCCACCACCGCCGCCAGCTGATGCGTGAAGTCCAGCACGGCGCGCCGTGTTCCCCGGCCGCCTCCCGATCGCCCCAATCGCACCTTGCCCTGCCCGGACTTGTCGCTCGAAGCCCGCTGTTTGCCAGCGGCCGCTGCCGTGACGCTGATCGGCGTCTTGCCGGCGCTCTCCAATTGCGAAACGACCGCGCGCTCCGACGCCGCTTCCAGGCGCTGGGTGGCGATCCGCCCGCTCGCATCGGCGAATCGAACTTCGTATTGCGGCATGGCTGCTACTCCGTCGAATCCTTTGCCACGGCCAGCGCTCCAAAGCGCTCAAGAGCCCACAGAACTTGAATTACGCCCGACCCGCTACGCGAGCGACTTCTTCAACTGTCGTCAAACCGGCTCGAACCTTTTCGACCCCGTCCTGTACCATGAACTGCATGCCACCGGCCCGTGCGGCCGCGCGAATCGCCTCGCTGCTCTTGCCATGCACTACCATTTCCGCGTACGTCTCATTCAATTCGAACAACTCGTACAAACCGACTCGCCCGACGTATCCGCTTCCAACGCAGCGGCGGCAGCCCCTTCCCCGCATCGGCTCGAAATCCAGTTTCTCGGCCGAGTCCAGGCCGATCGCGCGAAGAAGGAACTCCGGGGGGCTTTCCGGCGCCTTGCACTCCGGGCAAACGCGCCGACACAGCCGCTGCGCCAGCACGGCGAGCAGCGATGACGAAATCAGGTATTCCGGCACGCCCAGGTCTCGAAGCCGCGCGATCGCGCTGACCGAATCGTTTGTATGGACCGTGCTCAAAAGAAGGTGCCCCGTCAGTGCCGCCTGCACCGCAATCTGCGCGGTTTCGCGATCTCGAATCTCGCCCACCATGATCACGTCCGGGTCCTGACGAAGTACGGAGCGCAGGCCGTTGGCAAATGTGAGGTCCGCCTCGGCGTTGACCTGCACCTGTCGGATGCGACTGTTTCGGTACTCCACCGGGTCTTCGATGGCGATGATGTTTTTCTGCGGGCAGACGATGCTCTTGATTCCGGCGTACAGCGTCGTGGACTTGCCTGACCCGGTCGGGCCCGACACCAGAATCATTCCGTGCGCGTTCGAGACCACCGCGCGAAACCGATTGAGCACCCGCTGCGGCATGCCGAGATCGCTCAACGTCACCGAATCCGACTCGTTTCGCAGGATACGCAACACCACGGCCTCGCCGAACACCGATGGCAGCATCGACACACGGATCACGACTTCGTGTTCACCGTTTCGATGGTGAAACGCGCCGTCCTGGGGGGTACGCGTCTTGGAGATATCCAGTTTTGCGATGACCTTGATGCGCGAGACCAGCGCCCGGTGAAGCGCCAGGGGCGGCGCGGCAATCTCCCGCAGCACGCCGTCCACGCGCACCCGAATTCGCAACTCGTGTTCGGCCGGCTCGATGTGGATGTCCGACGCGCTCTGTCGAACCGCCTCGTTGATCAGGTTCTCGACGAGCCGGATGACCGGCTGGCTGTCGTCCAGCGCCGAGGCGTCCGACAATTCCGAGAGTGAATCGGCAACCGACGATTCCTCGATGTAGCGGCTTGTGCCGTACGCCCGCTCGATCAGCCCCAGCAGCTCCGTCTCGCCCGCGAGGACGACATCGACTTCCTGTCGCGTCAGTCGGCGAACCTGATCGATCGCCGTCAGATCGTTTGGATCCTTGATGCCGAGCGTGATGACGCCGTCGCACTGAAACAACGGAAACATCACATGGCGTCGCGCCAGTTCTTCGCTGACCAGCGCCGCGTTCGACAGCGCGGGAAGGAAGTCCGCAACGTTGCAATACGTCACACTCTGCCGCAGCGCACGCAGGGCCGTCAGATGCGCGTCCGACAACCGGTGCGACTTGCGAAGGATGGTCTCCAGTTCGACGCCGACTTCTTCCGCCTGTTTGAAGGCAGCCTCCACGTCCGCGGGGGGAAGCACCCCCTCACGAAGGAGTTGATCGCGCAGCTCATCGTTGGCGTTAGCGAGCACCGGCGGCCTCCAGTTGAACCGGCTTCGAAAGCGCGCCCGCATCCGTTGCCACCTGCACGAACATCTGCTCGTCCGTGCCGGTCGGATCGATGAACTGCATGCCGACCTGGTAGGTGGGCTTGTAATCCACCAACAAGCACCGCCGGACCACGACGCGCACCGTCACATCGCCCAATTGCCGGCCGTCCGCCGTCTTCAGATCGAGAATCGTGACCGCCATGCGCAGGTTGCGCGGCACGAAGAAGCAGGAGTGCAGGGCAATGCCGCCGGCGCTGACATCGACGACGGCCAGATCGTCCGAGAATCCGGAGTAACTCAACCGAAACTGCTCGGCCTGATCGGGATGCGGCTCGATTCTCGCGCGAAACTGCGTCGCATGACGCTGGAATTGGCGCGCGCCGGCGCTGATGGGGTCGTGGCTCATGGCATGGGCCTATCGGCTCATGCGATTGAGCAATTCAATTCACGGCGAATCGGTTATGCGATATGGGACGCGACCACAGACGCGGCTTCGACACGGTTGGCCAAGCGCCCGATTGATTCCACTTCCACTTCGATGACATCGCCCGGTCGAAGGAAAACCGGCGGCGTGCGCGCTGCGCCGACCCCCGGAGGCGTTCCGGTGAGGATCACCGTGCCCGGCAGCAGGCGAAACTGATGTGACAGATAGCTGACAAGAAACGGTACAGAGAAAATCATGTCGGACGTGTTGCCGGATTGCATTTCGCGGCCGTTTAATATGGATCGCACCGACAATCGCGCCGGATCGAGGCTGCCGGCTGGTACGAGGTCCGGGCCGAGCGGGCAGAACGTATCGAAACTCTTCCCGCGCGCCCACTGCTTGTCGCGCCGCTTCTGGCAATCCCGCGCCGAGACATCGTTCGCCGCGGTGAAACCCAGCACGTACTCCATCGCCCGCGATTCCGGCACGTTCCGAGCCGGGCGGCCGATGACGACCGCCAGCTCGGCCTCGAAATCCACTTCATCCGGCGCGGAAGCCGGCAGGATGATCGGCTCGTCCGGGCCGATCACCGATGTCGTCGCCTTGAGAAAAATCAGCGGCTCCTTCTCCACCTCGGCGCTCATCTCTTTGGCATGCTCGCCGTAGTTCCGCCCGATCGCAAAGACATTGGGCGGGTCCACGGGCGCCAGCCGTGCCATGACCGGAATCGGTCGATCGGCAACTTCGTACTCTGTATAAATGTCACCCACGATCGGAAAGGCGTGTTCGGAATCGGCAGGCCGCCCGTAGCGAACCTTCCCATCACTATCAAGGAATCGAATCAGGCGCATGACAGGCTCCACTCCCCGGCGCGCGGATCACGACCCCATGGCGGCGGAGAGACCTTCGCCGATTCTAGCTCTGATCGGGGGAACCTGCGAGCACCCGCGACACGTCGCTCGATCCAATCGCGGACGCAGCATGACTCGAAGCGCCCGGCGCGGCGGCGACGGCAGCGGACGTGTTTTCGAGCGACGCAAACGACGCCGAGTGTGCGGCTGCCAAGGCAAACTCACCACCTGCCTGTCTGGCACGCCTGCCGAACAACGCCCGGCTCAAATGCATGCGTGCGCCAAGAAAGAGCGATAGCACCGACGGCACCACAATCAACGTGAACAAGGTCGAAACCAGCAGCCCACCCAACACAACCGCGCCCAGTCCGCGATACAGTTCCGCGCCGGACCCCGGTCGAATCACCAGCGGCAACTGGCCGAAAAACGTCGTCATCACGGTCATCAAGATCGGCCGCAAACGTGACTGCACCGATTCCGCGATGGCCTGCTCCGCCGTGCGTCCGTAGCTCATGTAGTTCAGCGTCTGGTGAACGATCAGGATGCCGTTGTTCACAACGATCCCCAGCAGAATCACAAAGCCCAGAATGGTCAGCATGTCCAGTTGCTGCACGGCCACGGTTGGATCGGCCCATGTCGCCTCATGAACCAGCGCCAGGCCGAAGAACCCGCCGATCACCGCGAACGGCACGGTGAAAATGATGACAAATGGATAGGCAAAGGACTCGAACAGACCGGCCATGAGCAGGTAGCAGATCAGGAACGACAGAAACAGGAGCCACTTGAGTGCGTCCCACGTTGTACGAAGTTTGTCCGCGTTGCCCGCGAGACCGACGACAATACCCGGTTCAATCTTCCATTGCTCTGTACCGTACCCCGCGGCGGTTCGCATCGGCGCGACGATCTCGTTCTGAATCGTGTTGATGACATCAGGCAGCGCCATGCCTTCCGGCGGCCGAATCGTCAGTTTCACCGAGCGCTGCGTCTCAATGTGATTGATTTCCTGGGGGGCGGTTGTCCGTTCCAGCCGGCACACCGACGAAAGCGGCACGATCCGTCCGGACGGCGTGAAGACGGGCGTCTCCGTGATGCGGCTTGTCGCCCCCCGCGCCTGGTCCGGGTCGTCCAGCCCGGCGAACTTGATCGTCAGATCGACGCTGTCGCCCCCTTCGCGATACTGCCCGACCACGCGGCCGTCGCCGCAGGCGCGCACAATGGACCCGATGTCCGCCACGTTCAGCCCCACTTCCCCCGCTCGCACACGATCCGGTACGAGCCGATCCTCGCGCCGGCCCAGTTGGAAGTTTCGCGGTGTTGACTCCGGCATGGCTCCGAACTGTTCCCGGCAGGCCATGGCGATGTTGCCCGCCGCGGCCGTTACGCGGTCCAGGTCATCACCGCGCACCTCGATCTCCACGGAATTGCTCTCGCCGAGATTGGTAAAGATCGATGTCTGGAAAAAGATCGCGAACGAATCGGGCACCGAAAAACCCGTGCTGTTCAGCACGTTGAGCAGCGGACGCACGTTGCCGGGGTCCTTGCTCGAACAGCCCATGATGGCCTGCCCGCCAAATGACACGTAAAAGAAATTGTCAATCGGCGGCGGCGGCGTCCGCCACAGGGCGATGTCGCGCCGAACTTCGCGAATTCGCGCGCGAGCCTCGGCTCGCTCGCGACGCGTGCGATGGCTTTCTTTGAGGATGGCTTCCTGTGAAGCGATCTCGCCCAGCTTGCCGGGGATCACGAACTTCTCAACCATCGTGCTCCAGTCGCCCAGCAGTTTCGTGTATTGTTCCGAGCCAGGCTCCGCCTCCCAGAACGGGCGAATCCCGATTTGCCCCTTTGCGGGGTTGCCCTCTTCCAGTGAAATGCCGATCTGCCTGAACTCGTGCGCGTTGTAGCCCGGCGGCGTAATGAGGAATCCGAAAATCAGATTCTGATTGCCCGACGGCAGGTAACTCGGTTCGGGCGCCAATCGCATCGACAACCAGACCGAACCGACCGTCGAGATCAGCACAACCGCCAGCCGCGTTAGAACTCGTCCGTTGATCCATCCGACGAATCGGCCCAGCGCGTGGGCAAAGCGTCCGCCCTCTTCTCGAGCTTTGGCACGGCTCGATGTGAGATAACGTGCTGCCAATGGCGGAATCACCGTCAGCGAGACGACCAAGGAGAGGAGAACCGCGGCCGAGATCGCAATCGCGATGTCGCGGAACAGTTGTCCGGCCTCTTCCTTCACGAAAATAATCGGAAGGAACACGATCGCCGTCGTCAGCGAGTTCGCCAGAACCGCGCCCCAGACCTCGGCTGATCCATCCAGCGCCGCCTTCTCGCGCGGCTTGCCCATCTCCATGTGACGGTAAATGTTTTCCAGGACGACGATGGCGTTGTCGACGACCATGCCGACGGCGAACGCCAGCCCCGCGAGCATCACGACGTTCACCGTGCGATCCGCAAGCGGAATGATCAAGAACGTGCCGATGACCGAGATCGGGATCGCCAGCGCCACGATGCCGGTTGCCGACCAACTCCGAAGAAACAACCACAACACGACAATCGCCAGCGCCCCGCCGAAATAGATGTTGTCCTTCACGAGTCCGATGGCCGAATGAATGTACACCGTCTGGTCATAGACGTTTGTCAACTCAAGATCGAGGCCCCGCGGCGACAGCACCTCGCGGTTCACCTCCGTCACCGCCTCGCGCAATCCTTCCATGGTCTCGATGACGTTCGCGTTGGTCTCGCGATAGGCCGCGAGCGCGATGACCTCTCGCCCTTCGCTGCGCACGAACTCGTACTGTTTCTTGAAGTCGTCCTTCGCCTCGGCCACGTCGCCCACGCGGATCGGTCCGCCGGGGCCGGTCTTGATCACGGTCCGGCGAATCTCCTCCAGCGACGCAAACTGCCCCATCGTGCGCAACACGATGTCCCGCTTGCCCTGCGCGCTCGCACCGGCAGAAACGTTCGTGTTCTGACTCGTCAGCGCTTGCGCCAGCTCGTTGAACGTGATCCCCGCCTGCGCCAGCCGCCACGGGTCCGCCACCACCTGCACCTCACGCTCGCGCCCGCCATACACGCCGATCGACGCGATCCCCTCCACCCGCTCCAAAGCCGATTTGACGTTGTCATCTACGAACGTCTTCATCGACGGGACCGACACGCCCGGCTCGTCGCTGGACAGGATCATCCAGGCAATCGCCTCTTCACCGAACGGCCGGCCCGAAATCACGATCGGATTCTCAAACTCGTTCAGCGGAATCTGGTACTTCACGCGACGCAGCGCATCGCTCACGTCCTGCTTCGCAACGTCCTGATTGGTCCCGACCACGAATTCCAGCGTGATCGCCCCGCTGCCCTGCGATGCCGCGGACGTGAGTTTCCGCAGCCCCGTGACGCTCTTGAGTACCTCCTCCTGCGGATCGATGATCTCGCGCTCCACCTCTTCCGGACTCGCGCCCTCCCAGAGCGTCGTCACCGACACGACCGGCTCGTCCATGTTCGGTGTCAACTGAACCGGCACGCGAATCGGCGACGGGAGAATCGACGGCGGCACCACGGTCAGCAGGCCGAACAAGACCAGCAGCAACACGCCGACGGCCACCTTGACCGGGTTCTTGATGAAGAATTCAATCAGTTGCATGGAGCAGCCGCCTTCAACTCGTGCGCGGGCGGCCTTCGCGGCCGATCAGGTGGGCAGGCAGAGCTTCGTTCATCATCGCCGCGCGCTTCGGCGTCGCGGGCTGGCTTGTCGCATTCGCAGGCTGACTGGTCGGCGATTTGACGGGCTTCAACAGCGCGGCCGATTCCGGCGACAATCCGACCGGCGACGGCCCGAACATGTATTCGTTGCCACGGATGACGACCGCGCGCAGCGACTCCACGCCCGGCCCGGAAATCGAAACACGATCAGCGAGTTCCGAATCGATTTGCACCGAGACAGGAACCGCCAGGAAGCCCTCGGCCGTTTCGGTGATCGAGAATACCATCTGCTGTGCACCGCGTGTAACGACTGCATCCTTCGGTACGATCGGCGCGACGCGCCGCGGCCCGTTCGGAACCGCAACGCGTGCAAACATTCCCGCCATGATTTCAGACTTCGCATTGGGTACGCCGACTTCAATCGGTACCGTTCGTGCCTGCGGATCGGCATCGGGCACACGCCGCGCAATCCTTCCATCGAAGCTCCGTCCTAGCGCGTCGATGTGAACGACCACCGGCTCGCCCGGCACACACCATGGTGCGGCCGACTCGGGCGATGGAACGCGAATCTTGACGGTGGACAGGTCGATCAGCTCCACGACCGCCCCGCCCAGGTCCACCCAGCTGCCGATTTCGGTTTGCTTGCCGACGACGAACCCATCGCACGGCGAACGAATTGTCATCCGCGCCACATCGTCCGCCATGCGGTCGACCGTCGCCTGGTAGGCTGCGTGCGCATGGACCGATTGCTGGTGCCGCCCCTTGGCCGCTTCGTGCTCTTCGCGAGCGTCGCGGAACTCTTTCTCGGTGCAGCGCTCAAGTTTGTACAACCCCTCCATCCGCTGCGCCTCGAACTCGGTCTTGCGAAGCGTCGCCTCGCGCTCTGCGATGACATCCCGCAATTCCGATAGTCTCGCCTTGGACTCCTCCAGCGCAAGCTGCCTTTGCGTCTCGCGCAATCGACAAAGCACGTCGCCCTTCTTTATCGGGTCGCCCTCCGACACGGGCAACTCGGCCACCAAGCCCGCGACTTCCGTCGCGACCACCGTGCGAATGCGCGGCCGGACCGTACCAACGAGTTGAATCGTCGGCGCGACGGGTTCGCGATCCACTGCCGCCACTTCCACCGCGCGCGCCATCCCCGGCTGCCCGCGCGCCTCCGTCGCAGCCAACAGCATCAACCCGCCAAGTGCAATCAGGAAAATGAATCGCATCCGCCTCCACCCTCGCTGAACAGTCCACAGCATGTCCGGATTCTAGGTCCGATCAGCCGGATGGCAACGCGACCTCATCGGAAGGTCCAATATAGGCCTGTTCATCGGCCATCGAACGTCGGCGGCTCGCATGCCGCCTTCGATCCGCGCTCAAGCCAGGGCAGATTCGGGCGGCCGGAACGGGTATACTGGAGTATCACTGCGACAAGAGCAGGCCGCGAGGGGAGCGGTCTTCACGGCGACCACACGCCGACCCAGTCGAGCAGATGCATGACAGATTCGCAGCACCGCCAGCCCGGTCAGTCACCGGACGCCGCAGGCGAAGCCTTGCCCGACGGCGCGCTGGACTCGCGCGCGCAGCCTCTGCAGCCAGGCCTGCCGACCGGCACCGGACTGGGCAAGTATCGCATCCTTGAGCGCATCCGAACCTATCACCATGCGGTCGTGTACAAAGCGCGCGACGGCATGCTGGACCGGCTCGTCACGCTCAAGCAAATGGCGACCGACCTGCTCGACGATCCCATCGCGTGCGGCAACTTCAAGCGCGAAGCTCATTTCCTGGCGCGATGCTCCTTTGATCCGCGATTTGTCGTCAATGTCTTCGAGCTGATTGAAGACGAAGTCGGGCTGTTCATCGTCGAGGAATACGTCGATGGCCACTGGCTCGATTCCCTCGTCGCCAAGCGACGTGTCGGCCCCAAGGACGCACCGAGACTGCTTCGTACCGCTGGCGCCGGACTGAAACTGCTCCACAGCTTGAGCATTGTCCACCGGTGCATCGACCCGACGAATATTCTTGTCACGCCCGCCGGCGTGGGGAAAGTCGCGAACCTTTCCTGCGCGGCTCACGAGAGCGACGCCACCCGGCCGCCGGTGATTACGCCACGCTATGCCGCCCCCGAACTGCTGATGGAACTGGGCTACGACGACCGCGTCGACGTTTACAGCCTCGGCATGACCCTTTACGAAGTGTGCATCGGCCGGCGAGCCATGGAGCAGTTCATCGCACAGGTTGCAGGGACCGGCCCCGCAGGAGTCGGTCAATGGATCGACTGGGTTGCGAACCTCAATCAAGCCCTGCCCCGCGCCGACTCGGTCAACTCCCTCGTGCCGCGGACACTTGCGGATGTCATTGAGCGAATGACTGCCAAGCGGCTGGAAGACCGCTTCACTTCCATCGACGAAGCGATCGACACGTTGGCGGCTGCTCCCTCCGAGCGAAAGTCCTCGCCGACCATTCAACCGGCAGCGCCTTCCGTTCGGCGCACCGCGCCGGCGGCCGCTCGCGCCCCGTTCGTGGCACCAACGCAAGACCGGCAGCCATTTACCTCGGCGCCACCAAGCGCCCAGTCGCCCCCGCGCGATTCGGCGTCCGCGGCAGGACCTACTCCTCCGAGTCGACCTGCGACGCAGCCATTCACAGTCCGAACGGCTGCACGCGTCTCACCGGGCCAAACAACCGACGCACGTCAAACTACGACGGCCGCTTCTGCCGACCCGTCGGTTCATCAGCGGCCCGCGGCCTCGCGTCGACAGCCACGCCGACCTGCCCGTTCGCCTGTGCCCGCCGCGCGCGTCATTCCACGAATCGAGCACGTGCCATCCGCCCCGGAAGCGCACGAGAGCTACAAGAAGCGCTATCCGCGCATCTTGAGAAGCGCGTTCGCGGCTGTGCTAATGATTGCGGTCGCCACGTACGGCGGAAAATGGGCGTGGCAATCGTACTTCCATGCGTCAACGGGCAGCCCCGCGCGAATCATCTTCAAGCTTGCCGAGGACGCATTTCGATCCGGCCAGCTCGAGGAATCCCGCGGGCGATTCCGCGAACTGTCCGCCATGAAACTCTCGGACCCCGCCGATGTGGCGCTTCAACGTGCGGCCGGCGGATGGTTGGATCTCATTGAAGCACATCGCGCCCTGGATCGCGGCGACTATGAAGCCGTCCAATTGCGACTGGCTTCTGCGCGCGAGCAAGGCGCCGAGTCGTTCCGCATTCAGGAACTCCAGACGCGAATGTGGGACAAGAAGGACAACGAGCGACTCGTCACCGAAGGCATGGAAGCCCTGGCCCGCGATGATTTCACCGCTGCCGAGCGTGCCTTCGCTGCGTACGAAGAGCAGGTCGGAAAGGGTGGAGCCGACGCCGAGTCGTTGCGCGATGCGTTGGAATCGGCCAAGCGCGACTACCGATATCGCCAGTCGCTCAAGGAGTCGCGGCGATACCTCTTGCGCGACAACTTCGCGGCAGCGCTGGGCAGCCTAGGCCAGGCCGAGGCCATTCGCATTACGAGCGAAACACGCGACCTGCGAAAGGAAATCATCGACGCCAAGAATCGATTCGAGTGGATTCTCACGGGTGACGAGGCGCTTCTGGCCCGCGACTACAATCTCGCCGTCAGCTCTTATGAGCGCGCGAGCGAAACCTCGCCGACGGCTGAAGTAGAAGCCAAGCTCAAGACCGCCCGCGCCCACCTCTTCCTCGAACAGGCCAAGAGCGCCATCGCCGCTGGCGATGTTCTCGCCAGCGAGGACCTGCTGCGCAACTCCCTGTACAACGCCGACACCGATGAGGCCCGTCGACAAGTTGACCGCTACGCACCGGCCTTCGAAGCGGCGCGCCTGGCCAAGCGCGGCGACGCTGCCCTTGCTGCCAATCAATTCGAAGAGGCCGAGCAGTTATTCCGAAGCGCCCTGCCCCAACTGCCGGAGTCGGCGCGAAAGGACGTGCAGGACAAAATCCTTCAGGCACGGCGCGGCAACGCGATAGACCGCGGCGACAAGGCCGTCCTTCGTGGCGACATGACCGCGGCTCTTATCGCGTATCGCGAGGCGCAGCGGATCAAGAATGGGCCGGATGTCGAAGAAAAGATCAGCCGGATCCAGTCCCTCATCCCCTGATTGCCCGCAACCCACCCATAAACACATAATCTGCCCGCACTTATAGACTGTCGAGATTTCCGCGAAATCCAGTGAACTTGGGGCCGTTCTTCCTCCACTCTTAGGATGAATGCGGCACTGCGGCCGGACGCCGCCGATCCCATGAATCAGGCATGGCTTCAAGACGCGTACGAAACACACGGCCGAAAGGTCATGGCTTATCTGCGCGCCCGGCTGGCGAACGCCCACGACTGCGAGGAGCTCTTGCAACAGACGTTTGTCACGATTGCGACCGACCCGAGCGGTTACTTTGCGGCTGATTCGCACGGTGCCTGGCTGATTGGAATTGCGCGCAACCACCTTCGCGATCACATTCGCAGGAGGCGGATGCATACGATGGCGGGAGACGATCTGGACGTTCCAGTCGTCGCGATGAACGCCGATGACCGATTGGAGGAAGTTCGCATGGCCATCGCGGGACTGCCCGCTGCGCAGCGCGAGGTGTTGGAGCTACGCCTGCGCGACGAGTTGTCCTATGCCGAAATCGCCGAGGCGCTTCGCATTCCCGTCGGGACGGTGCGGTCAAGGATTCACCACGCGGTTGAAGCCCTGCGAAGGCAGTTGGGCGAGCCGTCCCAGGCGACCGTGTCAAATCGACCATGACCTGGAGTGTCTGTTATCTGGAGTCGAGCAATGGATCCCGCAACCCTTAAACGATTGATCGTCGACCGCGAGCTGGGCGAATTGAACGCGGACGCGTCCGCCCTGCTCGATGCCTACCTTGCAGCCGAATCGCCGGATTCCTTGGTCGAACACGAAATCGCCTCGACGATTGACCGCGTACGCTCGACGCTGGCCGCACCGGCTATACCGCACCTGACCCCTCTTCCGCCGCTTCGCGCCACGAGGACTCCACTGTTGCGCGTGGGCGGCCTGCAACGCCTCGCCGCGGCGGCGGCGATCGTCCTGGCCTTTTTTGCCGGAACGCGCTCCGGGTCGATCACCACGCCGGAAATGCGCTCAACGCCCCGTGTCGCTGCTGGACAATTCGAAACGGGTGCTTCCGGCTTCTGGTCGCTTGACCGGCTTCGACGCACGCAGACCAATCACACACGACACTCACGCACATTGAACTGGGCTTCCCCGATTACTCTGCCCCAAACAGGAGAAGGATCATGACCCGCAACTTGGTACTCATCACCGTCAGCGTCACCCTGCTCGCCGGCGCAGCCTGCATCCCCGAGAAGCGCGTTGCCTGGTCGCACGACGGGAAGACAGCAGCCATTTCAACCAACAAGGGGCTGCGTTTTGTCGACGGCGACGGAAAGCTCCTCGGCGCACGGTTGGATTGCTCCTCAGCGCGACCCGCCTGGTATCCTGACAACCGTCGGCTGGCCATTGCATTTGCCAGCCAGGTGGCCGGATGGGATCAGATCGCGCCGATCTACTCGCCACAACAGATTCAGGAAATCGAAAAGGCTGCGCGCACCGCAAAGGAGCGCGTGCTGGCGTACAACGGTGACTGGAATCAATTCAAGCTCGACGCACAGGAATCGCACACGCCGGGGATGGACGCAGCCATCCTCTTCTATCTGCGAGACAAGCTGCCGGACGGGCTGCCCGAAAAACTCGGCGACAAATGGATCGACTTTCGCGAGGCCGACGCCACGGTCTGGACGCTTCAAGTATTCGACCTCGAAGGCGAAAAGCTGACGCCCGGAAAGGTCCTCCGTCGAACGCTCGACGAGATTTGGATGCCGGCCGTGTCGCCGACGGGCAAGGCTGTCGCGTACCTCGCGAAGAGCGCCGCGGCGCAAAAGGACGCCGTCGGCTTGTTTGTTGCATCGACCAATGGGGGCGAGCCCCGTTTGATTCACGCAAATGTCGCGATGGGATTCGACTGGAGCGCCGACGGGCGCACCCTGGTGTACCTTTGCGGTCCGGCAGACGGCGGAAACGAATCCAACGTGACGCTCGGAAGCGTCTCCACGATTCAAGTGGCGGCCGAGGATGGCTCGCTCCTGCCGACCTTTAACAAACAGGAAGACCACGTCGGCGTGCTGTTCAGCCAGCTATTCAACGTGCGGGCGCTGCGCGATGGACGGCTCATGTTTTCATCGGTGGAGTTCTCGCTGCCCGCGACGAATCGAGACATGCCGCAGCGATGGACGCTCTTTGTACTGGACCCTCGAACACCCGCGTCGGTTCTGCGCGTCCTGCCGCGCGATTTCAGCGAGCCGATTGAAATGACGTCGGCTCTGTTTCAGCTTGCCCCCGACGAAAAGCGCGTACTGATTCCCGGCTCAAAGGGCCGTGTCTATCTCTTTGATTTCACCAGTGGCGAATCCAAGGCCGTTCAAGCCGAGGAGGTCGTGGATCGCGCCCAGATCGTGCCCGCTTGGCGGAACAACGCGGAATTCACGTTCGTTCGGCCGTACAAGTCCCCGGAAGGCAAAGACGGCGGTGAATTGACGCATTGGAAGTCAGACACCGCGCAGCCGTTCGGCAAGGCATGGCCCGAAGAGACGCGCGACGGCTGGTTGTCGCCGGAATGACCCTTCGACCGGCGGCATTTGAAGGCGAGGCATTGGGGGCGCTCACGAGAGCGCCTCCAATTCACTCCATGAACAGGCGCCGCACGTCGAACGGGAAGATGTTCACGAAGTATGCGTAGTCCTGGTCGAGGGTGTTCGTGTACAGATACAATCCGCGCGGCTCATGCACGAGGCCCATATCGACGCTTGTCCTTGTTTCGACGGGTTGCACGTCATTGTCCTTTGCCCAGATCATCAGCCCGTATTCCTCGGAAATCGGGTTGAATCCCGTGACGTACAGCCGCCCGCTCCGACTGACAATGGCTCGATCCGCCTCGACGAGATCCGTCAGTTCGCGGACCAGCTTGGCTTGGCCTTCGCGGATGTCGTACAACCGAACGCGCCGCCCCGCATGATCCGTCACCGCGATATGACCGTTCGAATACGCGACGGCATGCGGCGCGTCGAAGCGAAAGCCCTCATCCAGATTGGAGAGGGGATGCCCCTGCGCATCGAGGATCTGCACGCGGTTGTTGCCTCGGTCAGCCACGTACATCCGCCCGTCGCCATCGACCGCCACGTCGACCGGCTCGAAAAACTCGCCCGGCTTGTCGCTTGAAAAACCCGGCCAATACGCACGCTGCGGGATAATCTGCTGCAAGTCTCCGCGAAGATCGTATAACGCCAGGACATGATTCGTCGGATCGGTCACGACGAGCTGATGATCGGCCGTCACGGCGATGCCGGCGAAATCGGGTCGATAGCCCGGCGCCATGAGCGTGCGCGGGCCGAATGGATGCGTGCCGATGTCGCCATCCCAGCGAAGCATCTGCATCGGCCCCGGACCGCCCAGCGTGATGAACGCGCAGTCAACATCAATCGCAAACTTGCGCGGATACTTGTCGTGCGCGAGGTAACCCGGCGGCGCGAGCGAACCCTGCCGCCCCTGCCGATCCACCGGCGCGACGGTGTAGAACGTGTCACGTGAGTAGCGATCATTCAGCACGTGCTTCGGATCGAAATACGTGCCCTCATGCACCAGCGACCAGCGGCGATGAATGCGGCGCAGCGTGCCGACAAGCGTATTCGGGTAGTCGTTGTCCCCACCGAAACCCGTTCGCTTGTAAACGCGAAACTCCTCAATCGACGTCGGATCGGGAATCGGCGGCATCGTCCAGGTCGCCTGCATCGGCGGCGCCTTGCTCTTGCGATCGTCCATGAGAATTGGAATCGTCAGCACGGACTTGGGCCCATCGGGCACGCCGAAGTTCGTGCGAACCTCAATCGTCCATTGTTGCTTGTTTCCGCGCAGAAAGGCAACGTTTGCATCAAAAAGCCGGAGAAAGTGATACTCCTCCGCATCGCCGGATTGAATCTTGAGCAACAGCAGGCCATTGGACCCATCGGTCGCGATGCGGCCGAATGCATTCGCTCGAAGCGCATACCCGCCTGGCGATTGGTGCGACGGCGCATCCTGATTGAGCAGGTCCACTCGTCCATCCGGCCCGGTCACCGACGAATACAATGGATCGCGCGGGCCGGCGCCGGCGATATACCCTTTCAGTTCGCCGCCGGCCTGCAACTGGTATACGTCCACGCGCACGCCCTCGAGCGGCGCGCCGTTGCACGCGCGGACATCAAGCGAGATCGTCTCGGGCACGTCGTATAGAAATTCTCCGCTCACTCCTCGCGGCTTGCCGACCATTCGATTCAGGTAGCCCGCGCACACTTCGCTGAACCGGAACGGCCCGTGCTGATACATGAACGTGTTCGGATAAGGGAAGAAATGCTGCCGCTGCACATACCGCTCGAACCGGTTCACAGCGAGGCACTGATCCAATCGGGTGTCGGTCACCGTCCAATCCACCAAGCCCATTTGCCCGGCAATATCACCCAGGAGGCCCCAGTTGATCTTCAACGGGTGGTACATGTCCCACCGGTCGTCCCCGGTGTCATCGAGAACAACGAGCGCGCCGTATTCTGCCAAGCCGTCGCTCTTTCCGCCCTGACGGAGTGTCGGCATCCAGGCATCACGGTGCCGCGGCGCATCCGGCTCCTCAACCACAAGGATTCGATCGCACCGCACGCGCTCGAGGATCCCCTGCGGCGACGACGGATGCACCGAATCGGCAAACAACGCATTGAGCGATCCCATCTGCGCGGCCAGCCAGTCCTCAAAGCAGAACGAATCCAGCATGTTGGGATACTGCCGGAATCGCTCGTAATAAGTCTTGTCCACGACCACGGCGACCGCCTGCGCCGTAAGCGACTCCTCTCGAACGTTGTTCCACTTCAGCCAGTCCGATGTCGCATTGGCCGGGTCGAGTTCGACGCGCAACATGCCTCCCGCCGCGTCCCACTTCCATCGCGCCTCGACGACCTGCTCCGCTCCGGCCGCCACTTCCGCCAGATCGCCGGTTGCGATCTCCTTGCCGTCCACCAACGCGCGCCACTTGCACGGCGCGGACGCCGCGAAACCCGCATTGCGCACATGGATGCGAAAAGTAACATCGCTACCGGGAGCCGGATGCGACGCGATCTTCGACGGATCGATATCCAAGCGCGGCAGAGCGTCGGCAAGCGTGACATGCCCGTGGAAGCTGCTGTCGCGCGGCAGCCGCTCGATGTATGCGACCGTCAAATCCGCTTTGGAAGGCTTCTCAAAGTGGCGGCGGAATCGCCGAAGTCGAATCGCGTCCACGTCGTCCGCACGGAACACATCCGCACGTCCGTCAGCTCGATACAGCAGGACAAGGTCGCCCCATTCCACCGCTTTGCCCAGGAGCGATGCCCCACCTGGAAAATCAACCATGTCCGCGAAGTTGGCGTCCGACCGCTCGAATCGATAGGAAAGCAGCTTCAGCGCCGGCTGATCGTCTGTTCCATGAAACGCTGACACGTCCGGTCGCGCGTCGCCAGCCATCACCACGGACGCCAACAACCACAAAGCTACGGTCGCCTGGAACGCCCGACTCGCGCCCGCAGCGCCATGCCCAACTCCTGTTCGCTCGCGTCGCACGTCAGTCATTCGAGAAACCCTCCCGCGTGCCGCGGCGCAGCCTGCGCCGCGCCGCGATTATACGCTGCCTCTTGAGCGCGCGATAGCGCGAGCGAGCGTCGGCGATTGGTTAACTTTGAAGCTGACGCGCTATGCGATCCTGAATGGCTTCGGCTTCGCCGGCGGCGTAAGAGCCGGCGTTCCATCGATAGCCGAGTCCGTCGCCTTCGCAGCGCGGGATCAAATGAAAGTGCAGATGCATGACCACCTGCCCGCTGCTGGTGCCGCTGTTCTGAAGGAGGTTCAATCCGGTTGCGCCGGTCGCGGCAACCACTGCGGACGCGATGCGCGGCAGCGCACGAGTCACTTCGACGAGTGCGTCGGCAGAGCAATCCAGCAGATTCGTCACGTGGCGGCGCGGCACGACGAGCGTGTGCCCCGGCGCGAGCGGGGAAATGTCCAGAAACGCCACGCAATGCTCATCGGAATAGACCTGCCGGGAAGGAATGGCCCCCTCGGCGATCTTGCAGAAAATGCACGGACCGGACATGGGCGGCCCCGGGGATTGTCAGTTACGCGTCACTCTGCCGCCGGATCAGCCGCTTTCGCAGCCGGAGCGGGAGCCGCCTTGGCCGCAGCCTTGCCGGACTTGGTGCGCTTGCCTTCCATCGCACGCTTCCGCTCGGCGGTCTTCTTCCGGCGGGAGCCGACCATCTTCTTCAGGTCGGTGGGCTTCTGATCGTCGAACCCGACCAACTGAAGCAAAGCAAGATCGGTGCCGTCACCGATGCGACGCTTGGCCAGTCGCACGATCCGCGTGTAACCACCGGGTCGATCCGCGAACTTCGGGGCGATGTCGGTCACCAGGCGGTGAACGACCGACGTGGCGACAAACGTAAACTTGTTCTTGTTGTAACTGGCCGGAACCGCACCGGTCCGGTGCCGGCGGCCGGTGCGAGCGCGCAGCACCCGATCGCGATCGGCGTAGCTCATGGCTTCATAGGCTTCCTGCTGGTCGGGCAGAATGCACGCGCGATCGTTCAGCATCGCCATGATTCTCTGGCGACTCACGAGCGTGTTGCGCCGCGCGAGCGTGATGAGCCGCTCCACGAACGGACGCACTTCCTTTGCCTTAATCAGGGTCGTTTCGATCTGGCCGTACTGGAACAGGCTCTGGGCCATGTTCCGGCGCATCGCCAGGTGGTGCGCTGTCGTGCGGGCCAGGTGTCGTCCGGATTTCTTATGTCGCATGGTGTCTTACCTTCTTCTGCTTCAACGGCGCTTGCCGCACGAACCGACCCGAATTGGACCGCAACGCTGCCTACCCGTTAAACCCCGGATTGCTGGCAGCAGGATCGCCGGTCGGCGGCGGCGAGTAATGGCCGCTCATTGAATCCAGCGCGCCCGGCGCCGGCATCGAGCCTGAATCCAGACCGCCGAGCATCCCGCCCGAAGCGGATTCATCTTCGCCGGTGTCATTCTCGTCAATCGATTCATCGATCGGCAGCGAGTCTTTAAGCGAAAGCCCGTGTTCGGCGAGCTTGCGCTTTACCTCATTGAGCGACGTCTTGCCGAAACTTCGCAGCTTCAGCAGGCTGCCCTCGTCCATCTGAACCAACTCACCGATCGTCGCGATCTGCGCCGAGGCGAGGCAGTTGCTCGACCGAACCGAAAGCTCCAGCCGCGAGATCGGCATCGCAAGGATGCCCTCATCCGGCGCGGTCGCCCCCGCATCGCTCTGTCCGTCGGCCGTCTCGATGGCCAGGCCGCTGCCCAGCTCGAAGTACTGCACGAACGGATTGAGATGCTTGCGGAGAATCTTGGCAGCCTCGACCAGCGCCATTTCGGGCGTGATCGTGCCGTTGGTCCAGATTTCCAGCACGAGCCGGTCGTAGTTGGTGCGCTGGCCGACGCGTGTGTCCTCGACGCGGTAGCGAACGCGATTCACCGGGCTGAAGACCGAGTCGACCGGGATGATCCCGATGACCTGATCCTCGCCCTGCTTGTTGTCGTCGGCCGTCGCATAGCTTCGCCCGTGCGCGACGGTCATTTCCATGTCGAATTCGGCGGCGTCCGTCAGGGTGCAGAGGAGCTGCCCCTTGTTGATGATCTCAATCGCCGGGTCGCAAACGATCTGCTCGGCGCGAACCGGTGTCATCGTCTTGGCCTGGCCCTTGACGCTGACGCGCATCGCCTTGGGGGTCTCGCCGCTCAAGCGGACGATGAGCGACTTCACGTTCAGAATGATGTTGGTCACGTCTTCCAGAACGCCCGGAATCGACATGAACTCATGGTCCGCGCCCTTGAGCCGGACGTGCGTCACCGCGGCGCCTTCCAGGCTGCTCAAGAGGATGCGGCGCAGACTATTGCCCACCGTGGTTCCAAAACCACGCTCAAACGGCTCAATCAAAAATCGCCCATACGTCGGCGTGCTGGTCGCGTCATCCCGCACCACGCGGGTCGGCAATTCCAAACCTCGCCACCTAATTCGCATCGCTCTGACCTCCCGGGAACGGCGTGACGTTCCTTCTGACGCCGAAGCGCCCACGTATTCGTTCGGCTCGATGCCAAGGGACAAGCCCGGCTCGGCCGGTATTTTCAACTTTTCGTCGGCCGCGATCATCGGTTGCAGAACTCCACGATCAACTGCTCTTCAACGGGAATCTGCACGTCCTCGCGGCCCGGCATGGCGACGACCTGGCCTTCCAATTGGCCGCCGTCCAACTTCAGCCATCCCTGCACCGGGCGATTCGGATCCAGGTCCACCCAGTGCTTGACCATCTTCTTGCTGCCTTCGCGCTTGTTCACCGTGATTTTGTCACCGGGGCGCACGAGGTAGCCCGGCTTGTTGACGCAGTGTCCGTTCACGGAAAAATGACCGTGACCGATCGAGATGCGCGCCGAGCGACGCGACGGCGCGAAGCCCAGCTTGGTCACAACGTTGTCCAGCCGGCGCTCGAGCATGGTCAACAGCGCCGTGCCGGTGTTCTCGGCCGTGTGCGCCGCGCGCTCGAAGTACCGCCGGAACTGTGTGTCAAACAGGCCGTAGTAGCGCTTCACCTTCTGCGTCTCGCGCAGGCGCTTGCCGTACTCGCTGCCCTGGCCGCGGCGAAACGCCTTGGCCTGGCCCGGCGGCATGTTGCGACCCTGCTTCTCCATCGGGCACTTGGCGCTTTCGCACCGTGACCCTTTGAGCATCAGCTTGATGCCCTCGCGCCGACAAAGCCGACAAACTGGTCCGATGTATCTTCCCATTCAAGCAATCCTTCTGGCTACACGCGCCGCTTGCGCGCCGGCCGGCACCCGTTGTGCGGAAGCGGCGTCACGTCTTCGATGCTCAAGATTCGCAGGCCGCCTGACTGCAGGCCCGAAATGGCCGACTCACGGCCGCTCCCCGGACCCTTCACGCGGACTTCAATTTCCGAAAGGCCGAACTTGCGCGCGGCCGATGCCGCCTGCTCGCCCGCTCGCTGCGCGGCGAAGGGCGTGCTCTTGCGCGTTCCCTTGAATCCCACGGTACCGGCCGACTGCCAACAGAGCACTTCGCCGTTGGTGTCGGTGATCGTCACCGTCGTGTTGTTGAAAGACGCCTTCACGTGCGCAATGCCTCGCGCCACGTTCCGCCGCGTCTTCTTCTTCGTGCCTGCTGCTTTTGCCACGCTACTGACTCTCCTCGTCGTACATCGCTCCCGGCTGTACTGCCCGGATTCGTTGCAAGTCCTTGTCTTTCGGATCGAGTCCGCTCCCTGACGGTCGCGGCCCGGTTTGGCTCCTCATGCCTTAGCTGCGCAGTTCCTTCACGCCCTTCTTGCCGGCGACGGTCTTCTTCGGACCCTTGCGCGTCCGCGCGTTGGTCCGCGTGCGCTGACCACGCACCGGCAGGCCGCGCCGATGGCGCAGGCCGCGATAGCATTGGATGTCCTTCAGTCGCGCGATGTTCTGCGACACCTGGCGCTTGAGCTGGCCCTCGACCACGTAGTTGCGGTCGATGATGCCGGCGATGCGGCTGATTTCGTCTTCCGTCAGGTTCTTCGCGCGAACATCCGGAGCGATTCCCGCTTCCTTCAGGATCACACGGGACAGGTGCGGCCCGATCCCATGGACGTACTGAAGCGCGATCTCGACACGCTTCTCGTTCGGAATGTCCACGCCTGCAATACGCGGCATATCATGACTCCTTCAAGGGGCACGCCGGCCCGCCGTCTCAACCCTGTCGCTGCTTGTGGCGCGGATTGGACGAACAGATCACCCGGATCACGCCCTTGCGCTTGATCAACTTGCAATTCTCGCAAATGCGCCGAACACTGCTACGCACTTTCATCGCACTTCCTCCGGCGCTGTCGCGCCCTGGACGACCGTCATCGACCGTCCGTCAATACGTCCACACCCGTTGGCGTCACCGCCACCGTGTGTTCAAAGTGTGCCGACCAGCGACCGTCCTTCGTCACCTGCGGCCAACCCGTTGAATCGCCCGCTCGCACTTCGGCCGATCCCATGTTCACCATCGGCTCGACCGCAAGAACCAGACCCGGCTCCAACCGGAAGTCGGTCTTGCGCTGCTTGCGGTCGGTGTAGTTCGGAACCTTCGGCTCCTCGTGCATACCCTGACCGATGCCGTGACCGACGAACTCCCGTACCACCGAGAAGCCCGCCGATTCGACATATTGCTGCATGGCGCCGGCCACCTCGCTCCACATGCGGCCCGGCCGCATCTCGCGAATCGCCAGCTCCAACGCGCCCGACGTCACGTCCAGCAGACGCTTCACGTCGGGGTGAATGCGACCGACCGGCAACGTCGTCGCCGAATCGCCGCAGTAACCCTTCATGCGAACGCCGCAGTCGATGCTGACAACGTCGCCATCTTTCAACACACGCGGCCCCGGAATCCCGTGGACCACTTCTTCGTTCACGCTGACACAAACGGCCGACGGGAACGGGAACTTTGTCGCCGGCGTTTTCACACCGCGGAACAAAGCCGTGCCGCCGGCTTCCGCGATCAGCTTGTCGGCTTCCGTACCCAGCACCTCCGTGCAAACGCCCGGCCGTACGATCTCGCGCATCCGCTGCAAGACCTGATACACGACGCGACCGGCGGAACGCATCAATTCAATTTCGCGCGGGCTCTTGAGTACCGCCATGCTTGAGCCTGCCCGCGCCGCGCGCTCCGGATGTTGTGCCAGTCCGTCTCTCATGCCGCCTGACAAACCTTCCGGATCGCGTCCGTCACCGCGCTCACTTCCGCCGAACCGTCCACATTCGCCATCAGGCCGCGACTGGAATAATAGGCTTCCAGCGGGCGCGTCTCTTCGTGATACGTCCGAAGCCGTTGCGACACCACCGACGGCTCATCGTCCTTCCGCCGCGTCAACGCCGTCCCGCAGGCATCGCAGGCACCGGAGGTCCGCGGCGGCGAAAACATTTCGTGATACACCCGGCCGTCCTGCGGACAGGACCAGCGCCCGGTCAGGCGCTTGGTCACGATCTCGTCGGACAACACGATGTTCACCACGCGATCAATTCGCCTCTTCGCAGCTTCCAGCCGCCGGTCAAGCCCCTCTGCCTGCGCCAGCGTCCGGGGAAACCCGTCCAACAAAAAACCTCGTCCAGTGTCGATCCGCCCGATCTGCCCGATCATCATTGACAGGATCAGGTCATCCGGAACGAGCACGCCTTTGTCCATATACTCCTGGGCCTGCTTGCCGAGTGGCGTTTGGTTCTTGCGCTCGGCCCGCAGGATGTCTCCGCTGGACAGATGCACTAGATTGAACGCCTCGGCGATCTTCACCGCCTGGGTGCCTTTCCCGGCGCCCGGCGGCCCCAGCAGGATCAGGTTCACGCGTAAGCTCCCTTGATTCGAGTACCACCCGATTCATCGAGGAAGCCGCCGTAATTTCGCATCACCAGGTTGGCCTCGATGCGCTGCACGAGGTCCAGTCCGACACTCACCACGATCAGCAAACCGGTCCCGCCTAGGAAGGACGCGACGCCCATCGGGATCTCCATCGCAGCCGCCACCACCTGTGGAATAATCGCAATGGCGGCGAGGAAGCCCGCGCCGACGTAGGTGATGCGCGTCATCACGGTTTCAAGATAATCCGCGGTGCGCTTGCCGGGGCGCAGACCCGGAATAAAGCTGCCGTAGTCGCGAAGCTGGTTCGCCATTTCTTTTGGCTGAAACTGGACGGTCGTCCAGAAATACGCAAAGAAGTACACCAGCACGACGTAGCACAAGACGTACAGGAAACCCGACCGCCGAAACTCCGAAGCCAGCATGCTCAAGAATCCGCTGGTCGGAAACATGTTCGCCAGCCAGTCGAGAATCAGGTGCGGGAAGATCAACAAGCTGCTCGCGAAGATGATCGGCATGACGCCGCCGTGATTGACGCGCAACGGCAGGTAATGGCGCTGCCCGCCCCAAACGCGTCGGCCGCGCGTCTGCTTGGCCTGCTGAATCGGAATGCGCCGCTGCGCCTGGGTGATAAGAATCGACCCGGCGACCACGCCGACAAACGCGAGAATGAGAAAGACAATCTTGGCCGGGCCGAACTGCGCCGTACCGCCGACTTCCATCGAGGAGTTCTGCGCCACTTCGAGAATCGAGCTTGGAAGCCGCGCGAGGATGCCGGCCATGATGATGAGGCTCACGCCGTTGCCGATGCCGTACTCGTCGATCTGCTCGCCGAGCCACATCAGGAACAACGTTCCCGCTGTCAGCGCCGTGATGCCGATCAGCCAGAAGCACATCGTCGGCGTGAAGCTGGCACTGATGTCCGCATACTCGGCATAAACGAGTCGCGACGCCTGCATGTAGCGCATCCAGAATGCACCCTGGATGAGGCAAATGCCGACGGTCGCGTAACGCGTGTATTCCTGGAGCTTCTTCCGGCCGGCCTCACCTTCTTTGCGCAGCTTCTCCAGCGCCGGAATCACCGTGCCCAGAAGCTGGAAGATGATCGACGCCGAAATGTACGGCATAATTCCCAGGCCGAAGATCGTGCTTTGCGAGAGATTGCCGCCGCTGAACAGAGCAAAATACTCCGTCAACTGCTGCATGCCGCCGCCCTCGCCGCCGCCCATGTTCTGAAAGTGGCGCGTCAATTGTTCCTGATCCACGCCAGGCAGCGGCACGTAGAAGCCGATTCGATAGGCGGCAAGAAGCCCCAGCGTGAACAGAATCTTGTTCCGCAGGTCCTTCACCTTGAAGATGTTCAGAAAAGCCTTAAACATCGCGCTCTTGCGTCCTTCCGCGGGCACCGCTCCGCCGTGACCGCTTCACGTCACCAACCGATCGCCGCGCCGACACCGACGCGGCCCGGCCGGCCTAGGCCGATTCGCCCCCTTCACCTTGCGGCGCGCCCTTGCCCTTGGCCTCTTTGCCCTTTGCTTCCTTGGCCGGCTTGGCATCGCCGCTCTCGCCCTCGGGCGAGGCCTTCTTGGCTGCCGCCGCCGGACGTTTGACAAATTTCTTCTTCGGCTGCGGGCCCAGGCGCGTCACCTTGCCGCCTGCGGACTCAATCTTCTTCGCCGCGTCGGCGCTGAAGCGTTCCGCCTCGACCGTCAGCTTCTTCGCGATCGCGCCGTCGCCCAGCACCTTGACCGGCGCTTTCGCGTCGCGAATCAGTCCCGCTTCCCACAGCGTCGCCGCCGTCACGTGCGCGCCGTTGTCAAAACGCTTGTCCAGGTCGGACACGTTCACGACCTGATACCGGGCGGTGAAATTCTTGTTGTTGAACCCCACCTTGGGAATGCGCCGGAACAGCGGAAACACGCCGCCCTCGCTCAACAGGCCGCGCTTGGCACCGCCGCCGGCCCGTGCGTTCTGGCCCTTGTGGCCGTAACCGGCTGTCTTGCCCCAGCCGCTGCCTTCACCGCGACCGACTCGCCGTCGAGGCGGTTTGGCGCCGGCTTTTTTCGTGATTTCTGTGATGTTCATGTTTGCCGATCTCGTCTTGCTAAGCGGTCCTCATTCGACCGCATGGTCAGGCCGACAGCGTCACGCCGCGCAACTTCTCCACCGTCGAACGATCACGCAGCGTCAGCAGCGCGTTCATTGTCGCCTTGACCAAGTTCTTCGGGCTGCTCGAACCGTACGCCTTCGTCAGGCAATCCTTTACACCGGCCAGCTCCAGCACCGCACGAACGCTGGCGCCGGCGATGACGCCCGTTCCTTCCGAAGCCGGAAGCAGCTTCACGCGACTGGAACCAAACCGCCCGATGACCTCATGCGGAATCGTCGAGCCGCTCAACGGAACGGGTCGCATCGCGCGCGTCGCGGCCTTGCGGCCCTTCTCAACGGCATTGGGCACTTCGTTGGCCTTGCCATAGCCGTACCCGACGCGGCGGTTGCGGTCACCGACGACGACCAGCGCGGCGAAGCTGAACCGCCGGCCGCCCTTGACCACCTTCGCGCAGCGGTAGACCTTCACCACGTTGTCGTCATACGACGGGCCGGATTGCTCGTCGCGCGATTGTTGCTGTTGTCGTCTGCGAATCGCCATGCTTGGTTCTTCCGTCTTTCGTTAAAACTCCAGGCCGCTCTTGCGCGCCGCCTCGGCAAGCGCCTTCACGCGACCATGAAAATGGCGGCCGTTCCGATCAAAGGCCACCTGCTTGATTCCCTTCATCCGCGCCCGCTCGGCAATGACCTGGCCGACCATTTCGGCAGCCTTGCAATTCCCGCCGTACTTCACCTGCTCGGCGAGCGCCTTGTCGACCGTCGAAGCCGCGCAAATCGTCTTGCCGCTCAAGTCGTCCACGAGCTGCGCGCTGATGTTCGCCAAACTGCGAAAGACCGTCAGCCGCGGGCGCTGCGGCGTGCCCATCACGCTCGCGCGAACACGCCGCTTTCGGCGATCATGACGCACCTGTTTGAGTTTCAGTTTCTTCATCGCTTCACCAACCCATCGCCTGCTTAGGCGCCCGTTCCGGCAAACGCCTTGCCGGCCTTGCGCCGAATCTGCTCACCGAGATATCGAACGCCCTTGCCCTTGTATGGCTCGGGATGCCGTGCATCCTTCACCGCCCGCGCCACGGTTCCGACAACCTGCTTGTCGATGCCGGCGATCGTCAGCTTGGCCGGCGTCTCGTCGCCCTTCGTCTGGGCGACCTCAATGGTGACCTTCACCCCTGCGGGGATCGGCACCTTGATCGAGTGCGAATAGCCCACGTTCAACTCGAGCGTCTGACCCTGCACGGCGCAGCTGTAACCCGTGCCGTAGATTTCCATTTTCTGCTCGTAGCCAGCGCTGACCCCGACCACCATGTTCTGCAGCAGGGCGCGGGTTGTGCCGTGCAACGCGCGATGCTGGGCGGTGTCGCCGTCGCGCGAGACCACGATCGAATTGGCGCCGGCATCGTGCGCGACCTTCACGCCGCGCGCATGACGAAACGAAAGCGTGCCCTTCGGGCCGGTCACGCTGATCTGGTCGCCCTGGATGTTCGGCTTCACACCGCCGGGCAGAGCAATCGGCTTTTTTCCTACTCGTGACATCGTCCTGTCCTCAATCGCGGCGCGTCCGGCCGCCGCGCGATTCAACCGCTCAATCAATACACCGTGCAGACCAGCTCGCCGCCGACCTTCTTCTCGCGGCACTGGCGATCCGACATCATTCCGTGACTCGTGGACAGAATCGCAATGCCCATGCCGTTGAGCACCTTGGGAATCTCATCCACGGCGACGTACTTGCGGCAACCCGCCTTGCTCTCGCGCTTCACGAAATTGATCACCTGCTCGCCGCGCGGGCCGTACTTCAGCGTGATGCGCAGCGCGCCCTGCTTGCCGTCGGCGATCTTCTCGGCGCCTTCGATGAAGCCTTCCTGCTTCAGCACATCGCAAACGGCCAGCTTCACGCTGCTGAACGGAACCATGATCTGCTTCGTACGGTTCCGAACGCCGTTGCGTATCCGGCTCAACAGGTCTGCTAACGGGTCACTCCACATGCGTCTGCCTCGTTCTCGTTTCGTTCACCACGGCGGCCGTCAACAGGCGGCTGTCCGGTTCATCTCGGTCTCGAATTACCAGCTCGCCTTGCGTACGCCGGGGATCTTGCCTTCCAACGCCATGTTGCGGAAACACAGGCGGCACAGCTTGAACTTCTTGTACACCGCGCGGGATCGGCCGCACACTTCGCAGCGCGTGTACGCCCGAACTTTGAACTTGGGCTTCGCCTTTGCCTTGATCCGCCAGCACTTTCTCGCCATATCCGCCGTCCTTAATTATTCGTTGCCGCCTTTTCGTCCTTCCGGAACGGCATGCCCATCAGCGACAGAAACCGCCGGCACTCGTTGTCATTCCGCGCCGAGGTCACGAACGTGATGTTCATTCCCTGTTGAAATTCAACCCGGTCCGCGTCGACTTCGGGGAAGACCGTCTGCTCGGTCAGGCCCATGCTGAAATTGCCGCGCCCGTCGAAGCTGCGCGGGTCCAGCCCGCGAAAGTCGCGGATACGCGGAATGGCGACGCAGATCAGGCGATCCAGAAACTCGAACATCCGCTTGCCGCGCAGCGTCACCTTCGCGCCGATCAGCAGACCTTCGCGCAGCTTGAAGTTCGACACGCTCTTGCGCGCCACGCACAGCACCGGCTTCTGACCGGTGATCTGCGCGAGTTCTTTCGCTGCCGCGTCCAGGCGCTTCTTCTCCAGGGTCGCTTTGCCGACGCCCATCGACACCACGATCTTCTCCAGACGTGGAATCGACAGGACATTCGTCCGACCCAGCTCCTTCTGCATCGCCGGGAGCACTTCTTTTTTGTACCGTTCCTGCAACCGTGCCATGTCTCGTCTTCCAAACCGGGCCGCGTCAGCCGCGACCGCATTCTTCCAGAGCGGCGATTCGCGTCACGCCGCGTTGCCGCTTGTTACTTCGTCGCCGTTGCCTTCGCCTCTTCCAGCGTCGTACCGCTGCGCGTCACGCGCTTGCGTGACAGCACCTTGCCCGCTGAATCCCGCTGCACATCAAACCGCACGCGCGACCCGCGGCCCGTCTTCGGATCGACGGGCATCACGTTCGACACATGAATCGCCGCTTCCTTGCGAATGCGACCACCCTGCGGATTCGTCCGACTGGGTCGAAGGTGGCGATAGACCAGGTTCACGCCCTCGATGAAGACGCGGTCGTTCTTCGGATCCACGCGGAGCACACGTCCCTGCTCACCGCGGTGGTCGCCGGCGATCACTTCGACCATGTCGTTCTTGCGAATCTTCGCTGCCATCTCTGTTCCGTCCCTTGTCGGCGCCGCGGTCGGCGGAGCCGGCCTGTCAAACCACTTCGCTCGCGAGCGAGACGATCTTCATGAAACCCTTTTCGCGCAACTCGCGGGCCACCGCGCCGAAGATGCGCGTTCCCTTCGGATTGCGCTCGTCGTCGATGATCACCGCCGCGTTGCTGTCAAACTTCACGTAGCTGCCGTCCGGCCGGCGAACCTGCTTCTTGGTCCGCACGATCACAGCCTTCACCTTTCGACGGGTGCCGCGCTCCTTGCGCGTCGAACCCATCAGGTAATCGCTGTTGGGCAGCGCCTTCTTCACAGCACACACGACGACGTCGCCGACCGACGCCGTCCGCCGCGTGAACGAGCCTCGCGCCGTCGAACCGCCCAGCACGCGGATGACCAGCGCGCGCTTCGCGCCGGTGTTGTCCGCGATGTCCAATACGCTTTCCGCTTGAATCATTACGACACCTGTATCGCCTTGCGCACCACGCGCAGCAGTCGCCACGATTTCGTCTTGCTGATCGGCCGGCATTCCATGATCTCGACCACATCACCGGCCTTCGCCTCGTTCTTCTCGTCGTGAACGTGCAGCACGCTCCGGCGGCGCTGATACTTGCCGTACTTTGCGTGCTTCGCGAGGCGGTCAATGCGAACCCGAAGCGTCTTGTCGCCCCGGTCGCTCTCGACTACCGCGATCTTGGTGCGCCGACCCTTGCGGGCCGTCGCGTCGGAGGTCGTCACCGTGTCCATCGCTGCCATCGTTCTACCCATTGGCACGACTCGTCCGTGCCCGTTTGTTCGCTATGCCTTTTTCGCCTTCGTCGTCGCCTTCGCGGCCCGGCTTCCGCCGGCCGACTCCAGCTTCATCTGCTTCTGCTCAACGTCCTTCTCGCCGCGCTCGCTCAACACCGTCAGCAGGCGCGCGATGCCCTTTTTGGTCTTGGCCAGTTGCGTCGGATCCTCAAGCTTCTCCGTGACGCGCTGGCTGCGCAAGTCAAACAAATGCCGGCGCATTCGGTCCAGCTCGTTGTGAAGCTCGTCGGTCTTCAGCTCGCGAATATCCGTTACCTTCATCGCCCTTGCTCCCCGGCGCGAAACGCCGGACTCGCTCCCGTCAAATCCCGTGTCGCCGCTTCACAAACCGGCACCGCATCGGCATCTTGTGGGCCACGCCGCCCAGCGCCTGACGCGCCACCGTCTCATCGACGCCGCCGATCTCAAACAAAACCGTGCCGGGCTTCACCACGGCGACCCAGTAATCCGGCTCGCCCTTGCCCTTGCCCATGCGCGTTTCCAGCGGCTTGGAGGACACGCTCTTGTGCGGAAAAATTCGGATGAACACACGTCCCTGCCGCTGAAGGAAGTGCGACGCACACATGCGGCCCGCCTCGATCTGACGGCCGCTGATCCAGCCGCCCTCAAGCGTCTGCAACCCGAACTCGCCGTACGAGACGGTGTTGCCGCGCGTGGCATTGCCGCGCAGCTTGCCGCGCTGGTGCTTGCGATACTTCACTCTCGATGGCATCAACGCCATGACTGCTCACTCCCTCGTATTAACTTCCCTGGCCCGCATTCGCGCCGTCACCGCCCGCGGGGGCCGAAACCGGCGCCGACGTCCCGCCGGGGGCTCCACCGTGTTGACGCAACGCGCGAGCCCGTCGACCGCGCGGCGCCGATGCCGATCCACCCTCGGCGGCTGCCGCGGCGTCGACTTCCTCGCCATATTGACCTTTGTAAAGCCAGACCCGCACGCCGATCGCGCCGTACGTCGTGAACGCCGTCGCGAAGCCGTAGTCCACGTGGGCGTCGAGCGTCTGGAGCGGAATCGAGCCGACCTTCTGCGTCTCCATGCGCGACATTTCCGCACCGCCGAGCCGGCCCTTGCAGATGACCTTCACGCCGAGGGCACCGGCACCCATCGCCTGCTCGCAGCGCTGCTTCATGGCCCGGCGGAACGATGCGCGGCGCTTGAGCTGCTCGCAGATGTCCTGGGCGATCAACTGGGCATTCAAATCAGGATTCTTGATCTCGATGATGTTGACGCTGACCTTGCGGTCGATCAGGTCTTCCACGGCTTCGCGAAGCTTGTCGACCTCGGCCCCCTTCGGACCGATGACCATGCCCGGTCGCGCTGTGTGCAGGACGACCTTTACCTCGTTGCGCGTGCGCTCGATCTCAACCTTCGCGCAGCCCGCGAAAGGCGGCGTACGGTTGAGCTTGAGTTCGATCAGCTTTCGAATCTTCTGGTCCTCAATGAGGAACTCGGCGTAGGCCGCCTTCGGCGCGTACCAGCGCGAGCGCCAATCTTCGGTGACGCCGACTCGGAATCCGATTGGATGCGTTTTCTGTCCCATGTTGCCTTTAGCCTCTCGGTCCTTCGCCGACCGTCACCACGATGTGGCTGGTTCGCTTGTGAATCGAATGCGCCCGGCCGCGATCCTTCGGCTGGAAACGCTTGATGATCGGCCCGCCGTCGACCCGCGCCTCGTGAACAAACAACCGTCGTACGTCGGCTTCCCGCTCGTCGGCATCGGCCATCGCCGCGCGGAGCACCTTGTCCACCAGGACGCTCGCGCGCTTGTTGGTGAACTTCAACAGATCCAGCGCGTCGTTAACGTGACGCCCGGCGATCAGCTCTGTCACCAGCCGCGCCTTGCGCGGGCTGATTCGAGCGAATCGATGCTTGGAAGTGTATGTCGCCATTTCTTGCTACTCCGCGCGATTACTTCGCCGGGGCCGCTTCGCCCGCTGCCTTCTTCGAGTGGCCACGCCACGTCCGCGTCGGGGAGAACTCGCCCAGCTTGTGGCCGACCATGTCCTCCGTCACGAATACCTTTTTGAACTGCTTGCCGTTGTGCACGTCGAACGTCCGCCCGACAAACTCCGGCGGAATCGTGCAGCGCCGCGCCCACGTCTTGATCGGCTCGTGGCTGTTCTCGCGGATCGCCCGCTCCACCTTCTCGAAGAGGCGGGGATCGACAAACGGTCCTTTTTTCAGGCTGCGTCCCATGCTGTCCTCGTCACTCCTTCAACCGCGACTCACTTGCGCCGCTTCAACGACACCTGACCATACCGACGACTCTTGCGCCGTCGCAGAATGCGCCGGTTCGAATTCTTGCGCGGATTGCGCGTCCGACCGCCCTTGGCGAGCTTGCCCGTCGGGCTGCACGGATGGCGACCGCCGCCGCTGCGACCCTCGCCACCGCCCAGCGGGTGCGCCACCGGGTTCATCGACGTGCCGCGATTGTGCGGGCGACGGCCCAAATGCCGCTTGCGCCCGGCCTTGCCGAGAATGATGTTCTTGAAATCGAGATTGCCGAGTTGGCCGACCGTCGCGCGACACTCCGCGCGAACCTGGCGCATTTCGCCGCTTGGCAAAATAATCGTCGCCCAACCGCCCTCGCGTGCCGCGAGCCGTCCCACCGCGCCGGCCGTGCGAATCAGCTTGCCGCCCTGGCCCGCCACGAGTTCGATGTTGTGAATGTCCATGCCGACGGGCATGATCTTCAGCGGCAGGCAGTTGCCCAGCTTCGGCTCGGCCTCCATCCCGCTCATGACCGAGTCGCCCGCCTTCAGGCCGTTCGGCGCGAGGATGTAACGCAATTCGCCGTCGGGATACTTCAGCCGGGCGATGAAACAATTGCGATTCGGGTCGTACTCAATCGCCTGGACCGACGCCGCAACGCCGTCCTTGTTGCGCTTGAAGTCGATCACGCGGTACATGCGCTTCGCGCCGCCGCCGCGGAACCGCGAGGTCGTGTAGCCTTGGTTGTTCCGTCCGCCGGTCTTGACCAGCGGACGAAGCAGCGACTTCACCGGGCGCAGGCGCTTGTCCGTCAACTCCGCGAAGTCGTTGACGCTGCTCTGCCGTCGACCGGCCGTCGTCTTCTTGTAGATTCTCACGCCCATGGCTTGTTCGCCTTCGTTCTCTCGTCGCCGTGTTTAGAACAGGTCGATGTGCGAATTCGCATCCAGCACGACGACCGCCTTCTTCCAATGCCGCGTCAGACCCATCTTGAACTTGTACCGCCGGCGCTTGCCGGGATGGTTGCTCGTGCGAACCGTCGAGACCTTCACGTTGTAGATCTTCTCCACGGCCGTGCGGATCTCCTGCTTGTTCGCCTCGGGATGCACCTCAAACGTGTACGAGCCGCCGCGGCCGGGCCGCGATCGCGTCGCCGCGTGCGACAGTTTCGTCTGGTGCATGCCCTTCTCGGTGACCAGCGGTCGCTTGATGATCTGATAGATATCCATGCCTCACCTATGCCTTCGCCGGTCGGCCCGCCGTCCGCGGGTCCTTCGTGATCGCGCCAAACGCCTCGGGCGTGAAGATCAGCACGCGTGCCCGGAGAATGTCATACGCATTCGCATCCCACACGAGCTTCACGCCGAAATTCGGAATGTTCCGCGACGAGAGCCGCACATTCGGGTCTTCCGTCGTCACAGTCAGCAGCGCGCCGCGCTCCGCTTTGATCGCCTTCAACATGCCGGCCATCTGCTTGGTCTTGGGCCCGGCCAGCTTCAAATCCTTCAGGATGACCGCCGTGCCCGTCTTGGCCTTGGCCAGCACTGCGCTGTTCCGCGCGAGCTGTCGCATCTGCTGCGGCAGCTTCTGCGAGAAGTCGCGATTGATTTTCGCGAAGGCGTGACCGCCGCCGACGCGGACCGGCGTGCGAACGTTGCCGGCGCGGGCGTTGCCCGTGCCCTTCTGGCGGTACAGCTTGCGCGTCGAGCCGTCGACCATGCCGCGGCTGCGCGTCTGAACCGTGCCTTGGCGCTGGTTGTTGCGATACGCCACGACCGCCTGCTTGAGCAGCGCGGTGCGAACGCGGCCGCCCAGCACCGCCGGGTCCAGCTTCTCGCTGCCGACCTTCTCGCCCTTCATGTTGAAGACTGGTATTTCAATCATGGCTCTACCGTCTCAATTCTCAATCACGACCGCTCGGCCGCGTGATCCGTCAAACAAAAAGGGCCGCCGCGGCCAAGTGCCGCCTGCGACCCATCGCGCTTACCCTTTTGTCTTCGCCTTACAAACCAGTACGTATCCACCCTTCGGACCCGGAACCGCGCCTTTGATCAACAGCAGGTTTCGATCCTTGTCGATCGAAACGAGGCGCTGATTGCGAATCGTGCATCGTTCGTGGCCCATGTGGCCGGCCATCTTCTTGCCCTTCTTCACGCAACGGCCGAATCCGCGGTTGCCCTGGGCGCCGATACCGCCGGCCGATCGGTGCTTTCGCTCGACACCGTGCGAGGCTTCCTGACCGGCGAAGTGGTGCCGCTTCATGACACCCTGGAATCCCTTGCCGATCGACGTGCCGACGACGTCCACGAACTTGATTTCCTGCTCGGCGAACAGTTCGACCGTCACCAGGTCGCCGGGGTTCTTGTCGGTGGCCTCGGTCAGGCGAATCTCCTTCACGAAGCGCTGCGGCTTCGCGGCGGCCTTGCTCGCGTGACCGATCTGCGGGAGCGTCGCGCGGCTGGGCTTGACCTGGTCGTAGCCGAGCTGCACGGCTTCGTAGCCGTCGGTCTCTTTCTTCTTGATCTGGAGAATGGGACAAGGCCCGGCCTGCACGATCGTGACGGGGACCGATGCCCCCGCCTCGTCGAAGATGCGGGTCATGCCGATTTTTTTGCCAAGGATGGCGGCTCTCATAGGGCACTTCCACCTGCGCCGAGACCTCACCGGTCCGGCGGTCCATACGACTTCTTCACGCGCGATGAAAGCTCACGCGTACGCTAGTCAAAAAAGGGTCTTTGAATGGATCAAAACAGAGGAACGGGCGACAGACGACATCGCCGGTTCATGTCTAAGCTTTGATCTTCACAAAAACGCCCGCCGGCACCACAAGCCGGTTCAAAGCTTCTACCGTCCGCGCGGTCGGCTCGAAGATGTCGATCACGCGCTTGTGCGTGCGCATCTCGAACTGCTCGCGGGACTTCTTGTCTACGTGCGGACTTCGCAGCACCGTGTAGCGCTCGATCCGGGTCGGCAGAGGAATCGGCCCGCGCACGCGTGCGTTGGTCCGCTTGGCGTGGTCCACAATCTCGCGCGCCGAGATATCCAGCGCGCTGTGATCGTACGCTTCCATCCGAATTCGAATCTTGTCTAACGCCACCGCTTGTCCTTCTTAGTACTGATACCAGCCTCGGTTACGCTTTTTGCGCGGACCGTAGCCCAGCAATGGTAGTGAACTTCGCCGCGTTGTCAACAGGAAAGATTCGCCAGGGACCAACATAGACTCCCGACATCGGCAACTAACCGTAAGCCAATGATTCACAATGGCTTACAGCCGAATCAGTCCCGAGCTATGCTCCGACCCGCATTAGCGTGGTCATTGGATTCCGCCGCTTGGCTGCGGCGGCTCGGATTAGACGTAGCCGTGCTTGCGGAGCAATTCCGTCTGCAAATTCTCCGGCATGGCTTCATACGTCAGCGGCTCCATCGACCAGCTTGCCCGGCCCTGCGTCAGCGTGCGCACGCGCGTTGAATACTGGAACATTTCCGCCAGCGGCACGCGCGCGTGGATCACGCGGTCGCGCCCGCGAATCTCGGTGTCCTCAATCATGCCGCGCCGGGCCGACAGATCGCCGCTGACCGGGCCGAAGTAATCATCCGGCACGGTCACGATCAGCTTCATGATCGGCTCGAGCATGACCGGGCCGGCATTTCGACAGGCTTCTTCAAAGGCCAGCCGCCCGGCGCTTTCAAACGCCAGGTCCGAGCTGTCGACCTCGTGCTCCTGCGCGTCGATCAGCCGCGCCCGCACGTTGAGAATCTCGTACCCCGCCAGCACACCCATCGGCAGGCAGTCGCGCACGCCGCGCTCGACGGCCTGCACGTATTCGTACTTGATCTTGCCCCCGCCGACTTCGTTGAAGAACTCAAATTGCTCGCCGCCCTTGTCGGGCGTGAACGGCTCCACGCGCAGTTTCACCACGGCGTACTGCCCGTGGCCGCCGGTCTGGCGGATGAACCGCCCTTCGGCCTCGGCGCGCTTCGTGATCGCCTCGCGATAGGCCACGAGCGGCTGCCCGACGCGCACCGGCACCTTGAAATCCTTCTCCAGCTTGTAGGTCAGCACTTCGAGGTGCAGCTCGCCCATGCCCGAGATCAACGTCTGGCCCGTCTCCGGGTTGTAAAAATGTTTGAACGTCGGGTCCTGCCGCGCCATCTTGCCGAGCGTTTCGAGCAGCAGCTCCTTGTCCTTGGTGTTCTTCGGCTCGACCGACACGCTGATGACCGGAGTAGGAAATTCAATGCGCTCCAGCACGATCGGATCGCGCGTCTCGCAGAGCGTGTGGCCCGTCAGCGCGCTCTTCAACCCAACGACAGCGACGATATCGCCCGGGCCGGCCTCGTCGATCTGCTCGCGGCGCTTGGCGAACATGCGGAACATTCGGCTGACGTTTTCCTTCTCGCCGGTGTTGGCGTTCAGGACGCGCGAGCCGCCCTTGAAGACGCCGGAATAGACGCGCACGTAGTGCAGGTCCATCGGTTTCTCGGCGACGATCTTGAACACCAGCGCGCTCATCGGCTCGTCGCGCCGCGGGGCGCGGTGAATCGGCGTCTGCTCTTTCAACGAGGGGAAACCCTCGACCGGCGGGCGATCCAGCGGCGACGGCAGGTAGTCCACCACGCCGTCGAGCATCTTCTGAACACCCATGTTCTTGAGCGAAGAACCGCAAAAAATCGGATTGGCGGTCAGCGACAGCGTGCCCTTTCGCAGCGCCGCGCGAATCTCGGCCGGCTCAAGCGGCTGGCTCTCGAGATACTTGTGCATCAGGTCGTCGTCCAGCTCGGCGGCCTTTTCTTCGAGGTTGTGCCGCCATTGCTTCGCTTCGTCCAGCAGCTCGACGGGAATCTCAAATGCCTCGACCGTCGCCCCCTGCTGCCCCGTGAAGCGATAGGCCTTCATCTCCACCAGGTCGATCAGACCGCTGAACGTCCCCTCGGCCCCGATGGGAATCTGCACGGGAATGGGGTGCGAATCGAGCCGCTCGGAAATGGATGACACCGACGCAAAGAAATCGGCCCCGATCTTGTCCATCTTGTTCAGGAAGCAGATGCGCGGGACCCTGTATTTCGACGCCTGTCGCCAGACGGTCTCGGACTGCGCCTCGACGCCCTCCTTCGAGTCGAAGACGACGACCGCGCCGTCCAGCACGCGCAGGCTGCGCTCCACCTCCGCGGTGAAATCGACGTGGCCCGGTGTGTCGATGAGATTGATCGCGTGGTCGCGCCACGAGAGCGTCACCGCCGCGCTGAAAATCGTAATGCCCCGCTGCTGTTCCTGCTCGTCGAAGTCGGTCGTCGTCGTGCCGTCATCCACCTCGCCGATCTTGTGCGTCCGGCCCGCGTAGTACAGCACGCGCTCGGTCGTGGTGGTTTTTCCCGCGTCGATGTGCGCGGCGATTCCGATGTTCCGCACCGTTGCCAGGCGCGGGTCGCTGGTACGGCCTTCCTCCGATGACTTACCGCTCAAGGGGCACCATCCGTTTCGATCAAACGGGGCAATATACTCGTTCGCATCGCGCGGCGCAACCACGCCCTGCCCCACGAGAGCCGATTGCGCAAGCTAACGATTCACCGTGGCCGCCGGAGCCCCTTGCCATGCCACCCAATTTCTGTCATTCCTCTCGTCCGTTGGCGATACTGCCCAATGGCGCTGGCGGGTGCGTTCGATGGACCTGCTGCGTCAACCCGGCCGATAACAACATAGCGAAGTACAACAGGGAGAGTTCCGCGCCCGCATGACCGCCGCCATCCGCGTCCATCACGTCAACAAGCGATTTCGCCGTGGCGAGGCGATGGATTCCCTGCGCGACGTTGTTGCAAAATCACTTCGGCGCTTTCGTCGCCGACCGGCCGACGCACCGGGCCGCGCGGCCGCTGAATCCCGGCATGATTTCTGGGCTGTGGACGACGTCACGTTTGAGGTGAGCCCCGGCGAGGCCTTCGGCGTCATCGGCCCGAACGGCGCGGGCAAGAGCACGCTGCTCAAGCTGCTCGCCGGCATCATGCCGCCGACGCGCGGTGAGATCGACATCGCCGGGCGCGTGTCGGCCCTGATCGAACTCGGCGCGGGGTTTCATGGTGATCTGACCGGCCGCGAAAACATCTACCTGAACGCAAGCATCCTCGGCCTGTCGCGCCGCGAGACGGCGGCGCGGTTCGACGACATCGTCGCCTTCGCGGGGATCGGCGAGTTTCTGGATACGCCCGTCAAGCGCTACAGCAGCGGAATGCACGCGCGGCTGGGGTTCGCGGTCGCGGCGCACGTCGAGCCGCAGGTGCTGCTGGTGGACGAAGTGTTGTCGGTCGGCGATCGCGCGTTTCGGGCGCGGTGCATGGACAAGATGCGCGAGTTTCTGCGCAACGGCGTCGCGATTGTCTTTGTCTCGCACGATCTCGGCGCGGTGCAGCGATTCTGCGATCGTGCCATGGTCATGTCTCATGGCCGCTCGACCTTCATCGGCCCGGCCGTTCGCGCGGTCGGTCATTACTGGGACGTCTCCGGTGAAACCTCGCCTTGTGCCGCGGTACCCGGCGCCGGTGTGCGGTTTCGCAATCTGCGTCTGAACGGTTCCGAGCCGAGCGAGACGAACGTCTTCCATCCCGGAGAAGCATTGCGGTTCGAATTCGATGTCGTGTATTCGGTCGAAATGGCCAGGCCCTCCTACGGACTTTCGCTGATTCGGCTCGACGATCAGGTCGTTGTGTTTGAGACGAGCAGCGCACGCATGAACGCCGACGCACCATCGGCCCGCCCCGGCGAGGCGCATCACGTTTGCTATGAGTTCCTCGCGAACGTTGTGCCCGGCGCCTACGCCATCGGCCTGCATGTGCGCGAGGCGACGGGCTCTCATTACGCCGCGTACGAAACGCACGCGGCGCGTATCGTCATCGACGGAGATTCCATTTCCGGCGGCCCCGTCTACGTTGCACCGCGCATCGCCATCGCGCGAGCCGGCGATGCTCCCGCTGCCGCCGTCCGCAATCCGCTTTGCGCGGGCGCGGTGTAGGGCCGCCTCGCGCGCCCGATTCTTGACCCCTGCCGCGAGCGCCCTTATCCTTCCGCATCAGCCGCGCTGCAGCGTCGAGGCGTTCTTGGCAAGTCGGCACGGCAAATCCCCACGTGAGTCATTCGAATGACCGTTGCACCGCTCGTACGCTTTCTGGGCCTTTCCCTCATTGTGATTTCCAGCGCCTGCGCCATGGCCGACGACAAGAAGCCCGCGGACGCCGCTGCCACCCCCGCCGGAGACGATAAAGTGAAAATCGCCGATCGCGACTACGTGAAACTCGCCACGACGATGGGCGACATCTACATCGAGCTGGACCGCTTTCACGCGCCCATCTCGACGCAGAACTTCCTCGATTACGTCGAGAGCGAGCACTACAACGGCACGATCTTCCACCGCGTCATGAGCGGATTCATGATCCAGGGCGGCGGCTTCGACAAGGACATGAAACAGAAGCCCGTTCGCGCCGGCATCAAGAACGAGTGGAAGAACGGTCTCACCAACAAGCGAGGTTCCATCGCCATGGCGAGAATCGGCGGACAGGCCGATTCCGGCACGTCACAGTTCTTCATCAACGTCGTCGACAACGACGCCTTGAACATACCGCGCGACGGCGCCGCCTATGCCGTCTTCGGTAAAGTCATCAAGGGAATGGACGTCGTTGATCGCATCAAGGCGGTCCCCGTACAGGACATGGGCGGGCATCAGGCCGTGCCGCTCGAGCCGGTCGTCATCACCAAGGCCACACGACTCAACCCCAAGGACGACGAAATCAGGGCGGAGATCGCCAAAGAACGGCTGGCCGAAGAGCAGGAGGCCAAGCACCTGGCTGACGCAGCGCAAAAGGCCTGGGACGACGGCATGAACATCATGCGAAAGCAAGGCTGCGATCCGGCCAAGGGAACCAAGTCCGCGTCGGGCTTGTGGCAGTACGACGTACAAGTCGGCACGGGCGCAACGCCGGCCATCAGCGATCGCGTCAAGGTTCATTGCACCGGTTGGCTGGTGGATGGCAAAAAGTTCTACTCGACGCGCGATCAGGGCGAGCCGTTGATCCACCCCGTAAACCAATTCATCAAGGGCTGGACCGAGGGGCTATTAACCATGAAAGTCGGCGGCAAGCGGATGTTCTTGATTCCGCCGGAGCTGGGCTACGGCGCGCGGGGCATGCCGCCGGCCATTCCGGCGAATGCGACACTCGTCTTCGAGATGGAACTGCTGGACATCGTCAAGTAGGCGGGACGGATTTCGAGCATGGCCACCAAGCGCTGCGGCCGCTCCAAACGGTCGCAACGTTGCCATGCGGCCGCGAGGCCAACCCCACGAATTTGCACCTTGAACCCCTGAAAGGACGACGCCATGAGCACGCTGGAACAAGCCAAGACATTCGCCGAATCGAAAGGCGCTGATCTTTCCAAGGCGTTGACAAGCCGAACGGGCCTTTGTCACATCGACGTGACCGAAGGCGCCGGCCCCTCCCCCAAACCAACCGATAAGGTCACGGTGCACTACACCGGGTGGCTGCCCGATGGGAAGAAGTTCGACTCGTCGCGCGATCGCGGTCAGCCCGCTGCCTTCGGTTTGAACCAGGTCATTTCCGGATGGACCGAAGGCGTCGGCTCGATGAAGGTCGGCGGCCGGCGGATGCTCATCATCCCGCCTGACCTGGGGTACGGCGCGGCCGGAGCCGGCGGCGTTATTCCGCCGAACGCCACCCTTGTCTTCGATGTGGAACTGCTGAAGATCGGCTGACGCGACCCTGCTTCAGGGCAAGTCTTCTTCAAACTCCGACTCGTCCCGCGAAGGCCTGCGGGCGCTGGCCGCTTTCTTGGTCGGGATGGATTCCATCGTGTCCAGCTCCGCGCCATCATCCGATTGATCAAACTCGTCCTTGTTTGGCTCGCGCTCCAGCCCCGCGGATGCCGGCCGCACGGGCGAATCCTCTGCATCATCCGTCGCTTCGGTTCCGTTCGCACGCTGCGCCGGCACATCACCAGCTGCCGAACCCGTCTCGCGTAACCAACCCACGACCAGATAGTCGCACTGGACTGCGCCCTTCACACTGGCGGGATCGTACTCTATCGAGGTTGGTGTCAGGTTCGCCTGTTGAATCAGTCGCTGCGTCTGCTGCGGCTTGACGAAATCAAAAAACCCCTGCTTCTGCAGCGCCTCGATCAGGTAATCCGCCGTGAGAACGCCGAGGGCATCCGCCTCGCGCCGTCCCATGCCCGTCGGAAACGGCAGCACGCCGATCCGCGGGTTCTCACCGCGATCAATCCGTTGCGCGATCTGCGCGGCCATTTCGTCCGCCAGCTTGCGCGAGTCGCCCGGTCCGGCTGTCACTTCGGCGATGGACTCAAACGACCCCGTGTTGACGTTGATGACTTTGGTCCGCAGGCCGCTGTCCGGAGCCTTTGCCACGCGAGCAATGCGGCCATCGGTCACGCCATTGGGCGATGCCATCAATCCATGCCGCACGAGATCGCGCGTCTGCTGCTCGATGGAGGCCAGCGGCGTTTCAGAGAAGCCGAAGCTCACGACCTTGCCGGTTCGGCTGACCACGAATCGCGCGGGAACGTCGTACGTCCATTGCGGTTGCAGCCATTCTCGAACCGCGGCGCGATTCGACTCGGGAATCACAACGCACGGGAAGTTCGCATTGCCGCCGTGCAACATCGGCACGATCACGTTGCCCCACTTCTCCGGCGGGTCAAAGCTGCACGCAATCACCTGGAACCCTTCGTCAGCAAGGTCCTCCTGCAAGCGCGAGAGCATCTGCATCTCTTCGCGGTTGCGCTGGTTCCACGAGGCCCAGAAGTCGATCAGCACGACGTGGTGACGGTATTGCGACACCAGCCGCTTGAGGCCCTCGACATCGAGCACTGGCGGCACGTCGGGATAGCGGTAGCGAAACGTCGACGGGGGCGGCGCGGTCGAGGGCGCCTTGCCCTGGTAATGGTACGTGTTGTCCAGCGGGTAGCCGTCGGAGGTGCAACCCGACATGCCCAGGCCCAGTGAGGCCAGGCTCAACGAAGCGAATACGACTGTTGCCTGAATTCCACGACGCGTGGTGATTCGGTTGACCGTCATCATCCCTGATCTCCTCGAGCCGATCCCTGGATCGCCCGCTCGCGCCCGACCGGGTGGTCGAAGCACGCAAGGGGCCACGGCTCGCGTTGTAAGTTCCGTACGGAGCTTACCGTATATCGTCTTTCAGCACGACTATCCTTGCGAAGCAGCCTCCAACGGGATGCCGGACGGCTCCATTCCGCCGTTCTCCGAAGCCCGTCGCGACAGGACAACCATGTGCTCCCGCACCTCCCGGGCCATCCGGGTATTGGGGAACTCGTCGATGATCTGCTGCCCCGCTTCGAGCGCGCCCTTCCAATTCTGTTCGGTGACCGCAAGCGAAAATTGCACGCCGAGGTTGTGCAACCGCGCCCGGAAGACGCCGCGGGCGCTCTCTTCCAGCGCCGCCGCCTCGTTGGCCGTCAGAAACTGGTCCAGCTCCTTGAGGATCGCCAGCCCGCGATCCACTTCGTTTCGTTGGACCGACTCGTCCCACTCTTTCAGCAACCGGCGCTTGTGCTCATTGCGTCGCCGCGCGAAGAGCCTGGGCAACTCGGCCACGGCGGAGTCATTTCGATGCTCGGCCAGCAGCCGGTCCATCTCGCGCCGGGCGCGATCCCATTGCAGGTGACCGATCAAATCCTCTACATGCTGCACAGCCTCTTGAAGTTTCTCGTTGCGCTCACGATCGCGCGATTGGTCCACGTCGCGGCGCAATCGGTCGGCCTCATTGCGGTAGCCGTGCCGCTGCTCAAGCTGCTCCAGCAGCGCGTAGGCCGCTTCATGGTCGCCGCGGATGATCTCCTCGTTGATGGCCAGCCGCAGGGCGTTTCGCTCGTATTCGCGGTGCTTAATCGAACGCGCGACGTCCGACAGCGGCGCGTTCTCGGCGATGGATTGAAGCTGGCGATCGTGTGACGCCATTGTGGCGTGCATGTCGCGCAGGATGTCGTACGAACGGAAGCTGTTGGCCTCGACCTTGAGCAGCAGATCGATCAGGTCCCAGGCGAAGATGAACGCCGCCGCAACGAGAAACACGACCGCCGCCACGCCGATCATCAAAAGCGTGCGCAGAAAGCTGTCCACTTCGGCCCACGAGGCAAGGTAGAATCCACCGATCGCCGCGGATGCCAGCCCGACGACCGCCAGCCATCGCCCGAATCGTGCAGTACGCCGAATGCTGTCCAGACGCTTGGGTGCTTCAGACATGCCGACCTCGCATAGGCGGCCGCCCCCCTCAAGACTGGCAGCCTACTTAATCTTATGCTCCCAACGAATGAACGCCAATGGCGCGGTGGTGAGGGCGGTCGCTAAATACAGGGAAAGCATAACTTTAGAAACCAAACGTTGAGCCGATTCCGGCCAGAAGGCAAGACAAGAAATGGGATCAGTCAGGCGAATCCTGGATCGGAGCGGCCGAACTTGTCGCGTATCGGTCTGCACCCGCGCTTGGATCAAACCACCGGCGGGAGATCGGCCCCGCCCGGTTGAAACACGCCTTGCATTTCTTCCTGCATCTTCTTGAGCTCCAGTTCGCGCCGCGCCAGTTCCCGGCCGCGCGCGAGGATGCGAAGAAACACAACCCCCCCGAGGCACATGACGATCGTCGCTCCAAAAAGTGGTGCATCCATCATGCGTGAATCCGACGGCCGGGCCGGCGCTGCGACGAAGGCGCCACATTCTTATTATCGGTTGCCGGTTCCGTAGTCATCGCCCATTTCCGCCTCGCCCGACGGAATCATCAGCAGGTTGTTCTGCTGCAGGAACTCCGCCTCAGGCATGGTGATGCTGTAATAGCCCGGCTTGGTCAGTCGGACTTTCCCCCCGCCGGAGAACTTGTCCTTTATGATCCACCAGCGGCCGTTGCCGTCGGTGCGCCCCAGACTCTTCCAAGATCCATCGCCCTGCATCTGTTCAATCAGAACATCGTTGACCGACCAGGCCGATTGCCGGTCGCTGATCTGCCCCATGTGGACCAGTTCCTGGCAGCCAGTGCCACAAATGAGACACCCCAGAAACATCGCCGCGCCGACCCACGCACGGCGTCTCATCTGACTATTGCCCGATGTATTTCGCATAGACCGTCCTGGCTTCATTGGGATCGCTGGTCCCCTTGATGATCGCGCGACCGTCGCGGAACAGCGTCACCGTGAAGCGATCCACGTCGAAGCGTAATAAATATCGGTTCAAACACGGGGCGGACTTTGCCGCCGCGGTTATTCGCCGCGCCACCGCGTCCAGATCAACCCCGGTCGCGTTCCCCGGGATCTGCACCGCATCCCGGCCGCACAACGTCGCCGTGCGCGCCCCGCCCGCGGCGAGGTACTCGAACTGACCCCGGCCGCAACAGGTGCATCGCCCTGGTTCGTAAGCACCCTGCATGTCAAACGAATCAATCGCTCCGGTCCATGCATTGATTTGAACCAGGTGGCGCGCCACGTCGCCCGTCGCCCCCGTCAAGATCTTGATCGCCTCAATCGCCTGGCGCGACGCGACAAGCTGCACCAGCGGACCAAGCACTCCCGCCGTGTCGCATGTCGGGTTCATTCCCGGCGGCGGCGGCTGATCCCAAATGCAGCGAAGACACGGCGTCTGCCTCGGGAGAATCGGCAAGACCATCCCCTCGATGCCGACGCATGCGCCATACACCCACGGAATCCCATGCTTGACCGCGACATCGTTGATGAGAAAGCGCGTCTCGAAATTGTCTGTGCCGTCCAACAAGACGTTCGCGCCTTCGATGAATCGTTCGATGTTCGTCGCGCAGGCATCGGCGATGATCGGTTCAATGGTCACGTCGGAATTGACCGCAGCGAGGCGCTGCGCCGCGGCGACGGCCTTGGGCGCGCCGGCCGACACGTCGGTCTCGTCAAACAGCACCTGCCGCTGGAGGTTGTTCAGCTCGACGTAATCGCGATCGACGATTCGCAATCGCCCCACGCCCGCGCGCACCAACTGGTCGGCCAGCACCGTACCCAGCGCGCCGCAGCCAATTAGTGTCACATTTGAGGCACGGAGTTGATTCTGGCCGGCCGGGCCGATCTGCGGCAGCAGGACCTGACGCGAATAGCGGCTCATCCGCCAATCCGCGGCGTGCTGGGGCGACTTGTCACTCATTCGTATGACGCCGTCGGAGGTTTGTCGTCTTCCTTGGCCAATGCGTCGAGGTAGCCCTCGGGCGGCGGATTTCGATCAGCGTCGGCCAGCGAGGCGGGACGAATGCTGGCCGGGTGCGGGGCCTCCTCCGAGAGCGATGAAACCGGCCGCGCCGCAGCGACGACGTTCTCCGGACCACTATTCATGCGAATGGCCGCGTGCACGCGCCACGCCTGTCGCGCTTCGCGCAGGAACATCAGCCCGAACACAACGTACAAGACCGCCTGGAAGTTGCCGACACCGGAGCGCACCACGCCGTAGCCGCCGCAAAAGATCATCAGCAGCCCGGACAAGCCTGATACAACCGTCTCCAACGGTCTTGCCGCCGGTTGCCCGGCAAAGTAAAGCAACGCGACCAATCCCATGCCGATCCCGCCGTAGCGAAGGGTCCAGCAGAGGATGTTCCCCGTGGTCTGCAGAAACGAATCCGGCTGCTCCCACGGTGTCAGCACGAACCAACCGAAGTACAGCATCAAGCCGGCGGGGATGAGGGAATACGGGCCGTTCGATCGAAGCGAATCGCTCATGGCGGCTCCTGAATCGCGCCCCTCGGATTGCCTGCGATGCGGCGTACACCGCAGGCAGGACGATTGTACCCCCGCCCATGCGCCAATGCGACGCTTATTCCGCCGGTCGACCCAGCGCCGCGCTGCTGGCGCTCAACCAATGCCGTGCCTGTTCAACCTGGTCGTTGTTGGTCAGTCGATCCAGACAATCCCGAAGATACTGCACCGCCGCCTCGTGCTGTTCCAGGTATTTGGCGTAAATGATTCCGAGCAGGAGCTTGATCTGCGTCGTTTCGGAATCCGAAGGATACGTCTTGAGAAATCGCTCGTAGGCCCGCGCCGCCTGCGGGTGACGCTGCAACGTCATGAGCTGGTTGGCCACTTCCAGCATCTGGCGACGCGGCAAACACGACTCCGGCTCGTGAACGACCAGTTGCTCGTACCGATCGGCTGCGCCGACGTAATTGCGCTGCGCCAGCAGGTCCGCAATATCAGCCCGCAGGCGAGCCGCCTCGCTCAACGGGGCGGGTGCAGCCCAATCGTCGCTGTCGGCGCTGATCGGCCGGGCGACGCGACCGAACTGCGCCCGGGCCTGTGCCGTCGGATTGGCCATGGCGGTCTTGAATTGCTTGCGCTGGTAATACCGCCGGATCAGCGCCAGGATGTCGTATTGATCGCGCGGCAAGGCGCGCACCAGCAACATGGCCAACGTCACCACGAACCCGAAGAAGTAGCCTGCAAGGTGCGCGGAATAAGCCACCTGAACCGCTTCGCCCCCGTGCTGAAGCTGGGGTGACAGGATGTTGTCCCACAGAATGATCTTGAACCCGATCAGCAACATGGCTTGAACGTGCATCGCGCCGATCGTGAAGAAAAGCCAGTAAAAGACCGTCACAACGGCCCGGGGAAACAGGACGAGGTAGGCCGTGGTCACGCCGGCGATCGCGCCACTGGAGCCGAGGCACGGATTGTCGCTCGTGAGAACAAACCCCACGCCGGCAAACACGCCGCACGCAAGGTAAAACAGTAAGTATGCGACGTTTCCCATCTTGTCGTTCACGCTGTTTCCAAAAAGCCAAAGAAACAGCAGGTTGCCCCCCAGATGCCAGATATCGCCGTGGATGAATTGATAAGAGAAGAATGAAAAGAGCCGCAGATCACTCGGGACCAGCATCCAACTGTCGCGCAGGTCTTCGCCGGCTCCCAGCCCCACTCGAGCGGTTGAACCCAACGCCAGCACGACGACATACATGGCGATGTTGGCAATGATCAGCGCATGGTTGGCCCACGGCCATCGCCGAACTTCGGAGTGGGTTTTGATCGGCAGGAGCAGAAGCAAAGGCGACCCCTTTCGTAACCCGCTTTATTACATGATTTTAATCGCGATTGCAAAATCGGGCAGGTCCGCATGGCCATCCCGGCACGCCGGCTGACCCCTTGCCGAACACGGGCCGATCGTCGATACTACGGGGCTTCGATCAGATTGAGCGAAGCGAACCATCAGCCTTTGCAGACGGGAGCCGAAGAACACCATGTATGCCATCATTGAAGACGGCGGCAAGCAGTATCGAGTTGAAAAAGGCGACACGCTGTATGTCGAAACGCGCGAGCTGCCGGCCGGCGCGAAGTCCTTCGAATTTGACCGCGTGCTGATGCTCGGCGACGGCGCCAAGAGCAAGATCGGCACGCCGTGGGTTGCCGGCGCGAAGGTGTCCGCCACGCTGACCAAAGAGGTTCGCGGTCCGAAGCTGGAAATCGTGAAATTCCGCCGCCGCAAGGGCTACAAGCTTCACAAGGGTCACCGGCAGAACTTGCTGCAGGTCAAGATCGAAAAGATCTCCGAATAAGCGCCCGGCACGATTCCGCCGATTCATGACCGGCGGACGATTTGCCGCGCCGTTCGTGATGCAATCGTTGCAACGAAGCACGGGGTTGTTGCAACGCCAAACACGCCACCGAGGTCCTATGTGATGCCGTTCGCGCTGATTCGCCGATGGGTTCCCGCGGCGATGACCGCGCTGATCTTGTTCAGCGGCATCGCCCCGATCCTGTCGCCTGAATCCGCCGGCGCGGATTCGCCGCAAAACGAAGCTCCCGCTCACAAGTTCCTGTTGCGATTCGACCCGGCCGAGACGGTTTATTACGAAATCGAATCGGAGTTTCGAGAAAGCGGCGGCGTCGCGCCGCTGCTCACGTACACCGCCACCATCAAAGACAGGCGATCCATCACGCAGCGCGCGAATTCGCCGACTTCGCAGCCCATGGCGATGCCGGGCAGCGGCATGCTTAGCCTCGTCTGGGAATGCGACCGGTACGAAGCACGCGAGCAAAGCATGAAGGAGGAAGAGGTCTACGATTCACACCGGCACCTCTTTCCGCCGGCGTCGATGCGTGAGCTGGAAGCCATTGCCGGCTCTCAAACCGCGTTCCTGCTCTTGCCGGAGACCGGCGACATTCACAACATTACGCTTACGCCCGCGCCGCTGACCTGCCCGATTCCGCGGCGAGGATCGATGGGAAAGACCATCGAACGCTGCACCCTGACCGCGCCGAACATGAAAACCATGCTGGAGGCGCTGGGCGCATCGTGGTTCCCGAAGGAGCCGCGACGCGTCGGCGAGACATGGACGGTTTCCACCAGCGAGTCGCAGACCAACATCGGCGCAATTCACATCACAACCCGCTGCACGCTCCGATCAGTGCGACAGGTCGAAGGCCGCGACATCGCGCTGATCGACCTGGCCTCCGACCTCAAGCTTGAACTGATCCCCGAACCCGAGCAGCCCAAATCGCCCGTGCTCATCAATCCCGCGACCCAACCGACAACCCAACGAGCCCAGGTGATGCCTCCAGCGACTTCGCAGCCCGGGCAAACAAACCCGGCTTCGACCCAGTCCGCGACGACGCGCCCGATCGCTTACCCGCGCCCGCCTCGCAAGCAGACCAAGGACTTCAAACTGGAAAAGGGCGCGTTCACCGGAACGGTCGAATATGACCTCACTCGCAACCGCCCCATCCAAGTCACGCTGCGGAAGGAAATCAGCGTTGCGGCCGACGTCGAATCTCCCACGACGGGAAAAATGCAAATTCGCCAGGCGATCACGCATCTGCTGAAGATTCGAATGCTGGAGAATCCGCCGTCACGCCCGGCGCTCGTCGGCGGCAGGGTTCATCCGAAGCTGACCGATACCGAGAAGCAAATCCTGGAACAGCTTAAGAAAGCCCCTCCCCCCGCTACGCAGCCCGTGCAATCCCCCGCGAGCCGTGCGCCGCCGGGTGCGCGCGATCTGCGCAGCTCGCGCTCCGGCCCCGGGGTCATCACCGGCGGCAGCGAAACGCCCGCCGTGGTCAAAACGAAACGACCCTCGACGCCGCAGCCGCGGCATCAGCCCACAAGCCGCTCGGTCCCGACGACCCGTCCTGCCGGCCGCAAAGCAACCTCGTCGGATCGATCATGAGTCGTTGGAATCCAGGCGCTCGCGGCAGACCGTATGCGGCGGCGAGTTCCGCGCAGAGAACCTTCAATCCCCAGAATGTCCACGCCGTTGCGCACGTCTGAAGAACTCCCTTCGTCTGGTCGGCAGCGCGACGAGAAGAGCCCAATTGAAACGACTTGCGCGGCCTCCATCGTTGCGGATGCAGAGGCCGCCGAGTGCCTGCACGATGTCGCTCCGGTTGCGGCCGATCCGGCGTCGCGCGACCTGTTGAGAGGCCCGATTCGGTCGGGCGTGTTCTTTCTCGCGCTGCCGGTCCTGGGCGAGCAGTTGCTCAACGCGGCCGTCACCTGGAACGATGCACTCATCGCCGGCCGCATCTCGGCGGAAGCAACCAGCGCGATCGGCATCGCCGGTTACGTCAGCTGGCTGATGACGATGCTGTTCTGGATGGCTGACACGGGCGCAACCGCGATCGTCGCGCGGGCAACGGGCGCAAGAAACCCCAGCGAGGCCCGTCACGCAACCAACCAGGCGTTTGGCCTGGCAGTCGCGATGGGCGTCGTGGGCACGCTCTTCGTCCTCACAACCGCGCCGGGTTTTGCGAAGTTGCTGAACATGCAGGGCGACGCCAATGCGATCTCCGTTCGCTTCATGCAGATCGACGCGCTGGGCTTGACGGGGGCTGCGATTTCCCTCGCGCTGGCTGCCTGCCTGCGCGGAGCAGGCGACACGCGCACGCCACTGGTCGTGCTCGGCGGCGTCAACGTGATCAACATCACGCTGACCTGGCTTTTGGCGCTGGGCTGGGGGCCGATTCCCGCATACGGGGTCGACGGCATCGCCTGGGGGACAGTCGTGGCGCGCTGGAGTGGAGCGATCTGGATGATTGCGCTGCTTGCACGGCCGCTCACAGCGCGCGAGGACTCGTCCAACGGTGCAAGCGCGGGTCCATCCGGGCGGCGGGCGACCCGCGCGATGCTGCGTCTGCGACCATCGCTCATGCAACCCGATTCACAGCTCATTCGGCGCATCCTGAAAATCGGCGTACCCGCGGCGGGCGATGGCCTGGTGACATTCTCCGGGCACTTTGTCTTCATGATGGTCGTCACGCGCGTGCCGTCGGAGTATTCCGCAGCAATCCTGTATGCCGCTCACACGGTCGGCATTCGGATCGAATCGTTGAGTTACCTTCCCGCCAATGCGTTCGGGGTTGCCGCCGCTGCGATGGTTGGGCAGAACCTGGGCGCAAACCAGCCCGAGCGCGCTGCGCTCGCCGCGCGCGAAGCCGCGCGACAGGCTGCCTGCCTGCTTGCGCTCAACGGGCTCCTGTTCTTCTTCGCGGCCGAGCCGTTGTTTCGCATTCTTTCGGACGATCCGCGCGTCTGGGCCTGCGGCGTGCCCGCGCTGCGCGGTCTGGCATGCGTGCAAATCCCGCTAGCGTTTCTGATTGTGTACGTCGGCGCGTTGCGCGGGGCAGGCGATTCGCGGTCGCCGATGATCTACACCGCCCTCTCGATGGCGTTGGTGCGTGTGCCGCTGGCGTATCTCGGCGGCTTTGTCTTGCGCGGCGGGCTGCTTGGCGCGTGGATGGGAATGTTCGGCGATCTCGTCGTCCGCGCCGCGCTCATGTCGCTGCGGTTCCGCCTCGGCCGCTGGAAGCGAATTCAAGTCTGACTCGACCGATGAACTCGACGACGAGCTACAGCTTCGCAACCGCCGCGGATTCGAGCTGTTCAAACAGCCGGCGTAGCGTCGCGCGAAGGCTCTTGAGGTCGTCATGAAACGCCGGCGTCCGCGTGTGGCGAATCTCCGGCCCCAACTCGTTGATGCGCTCCTTGACCAGTGTCTTCAGGATCGCAAGATCTTCCCGATTCAATTCGATCATCATGGCACATCTCCTCGTACCCGCCGGCCAGCGCGACGCAATGCGGCAAGAATCCCCCTGTGGTAAGCGGCCCGGATTCGTCGCCGATTCATACCGGGCCCGCCGTTTCGCCCGATCCGCCTGCGCGCCGCCGAACGATCGGCTCCGTCGGCAGCAATCAACCATGCAAGCGCCGTGCCCGCATCAGGGAATTCTGTTGCCGTCCGCGAAAGGTCTGATTCCTCCGGGCTTCAACAGCTTGTGGGTTCGACAGCGCATTGCGAACGATTCTGAAATCGAACCGGCCCGAGACCTGCCGCCCCGCGGTTGTTGCGCCCAAATCCGCCCGAAACCGCGAGAAACAACACATGGATTCGAGATCGAGTCCTTGCCTCGGACATTTCGCCTCATTGCCGGCGTGTCCTGACGACAAGTCACCTGTGCTTGAAATCTTCGACGTCTCGTGTGAAACTGCGGGCTGACGACGATACCCTTACAGGACGTGTCCCCTGCCGTGATCATCGATTGTCACACACATGTCTGGGAATCGCCCGACCAGTTGGGCATGGCGAAGGCCGCGCTGGAAGCCCGTGCGACCCGTGCCGCGGCGGCCGGTCTGGGCAGCGCGAGCGGCCCGTTGCCGGATGCGTCGATCGCCCGCCACTTCACGGCGAGCGACCCCGTCGACAAGTCCTTCGTGCTGGGATTCAAGAGCCGCTATCTCGGCGCGGAAGTTCCGTTGAGTCTCATTTCTCGCTATGTTCGCGAGCATCCCGAAAAACTGATCGGCGCGGTGGGCATCGACCCGACCAATCTCTCCGAGGCGATGGACGATCTCGCAAACGCCAATCAACAGTTCGGGCTGAAAGCGGTCACCGTGTCACCCGCCGCGCAGGACTTCCACCCGGCTGACAGCCGCGCGATGCAGGTCTTCGCCGAGGCGGCGCGGCTCGGCATGCCGGTCCTGATCCATCAGGGGGTTCACTTCTCCTCCGCCGGAAAGATGGAGTTCGCGCGGCCGTCCCTGATCGATGAAGTCGCGCGCGACCTGCCGCGGTTAAAGATCGTGATCGCGCACCTGGGCTACCCGTGGGTCGAGGAGACCATCGTGCTGCTGGGCAAGCACGCGAACGTTTTCGCGGACATCAGCGGCCTGCTGCATCGCTCATGGCACACCTACAACGCCCTGCTTTCGGCCTATCAATACGGCGTGATCGACAAACTCCTCTTTGGGAGCGATTTTCCGTTTACCTCCGCGAAGGTCGCCATCGAGTCGCTCTACCGCCTGAACCAGCTTGTCACCGGGACCAACCTTCCCACGATCCCGCGCGCTGCGCTGGCGGGGATTGTCGAGCGAGACTCCCTGGCCCTGCTGGGCATTGAGGGAGCCGCGCCGGGTTCCACGCGCGCCGCGGACAACGGCATGCTCGACGGCCATGACGCCTGATCGTCTGCATACGCGCCAGGCCGTTCGACGCTCCCGCGTTCGCGCCGAGGGATGGGCCTCCTGGATTGCGACGACGTGCGTGGCGCTTTGCGGGTGCCACGCAACGCCCAATCAAATCGAGATTCTCTCCTTCAAACAGGTCGATGCACCGGTGCGCTACGCCGAGACGTTTGAGCGCAGTCATTACTGCCGTGACGCGCACGGGAATTGGCTGATCGTGATGGAGATTCCGCCTGAATGGGTCGAGGGCGGCCCCGAGGACAAAAAAGGGCGTGCCAATTCAAACGCTCAATCCGGCTGGAATTCACAAATGGTTCACGTCGAGGTCTTCTGGGTGCCCTACCCCGGGCGCACCCACGCGGAATCGACTCAAACCAATGCAGCGATCACGTACTACCTCGTGACGCCGGGCGGCGTGTTCAGCTATGAAGGCGCTGGGTTTGTCTATTTTCAGCCGCCCCGGCCGGGCAAGCCGCTGGTCGGACAGATCGAGTCGGGCAGCCTGCTTCGTGCAAAGGACGTTAAGGACACCGACGATTTGTTCGGACCGTGCCGGTTGCGCGGGTCTTTTACCGCGCAGGAGGACCGGCGCACCGTCTTCGGCGCACTGAATGAGATCAAACGAACTCGCGCCAGACCAACCGCACCCGAACCGGCCTCCGCGGTGGACTCGGACACAAGGAATTCGAGCAAGCAAGGAGCCTCGCAGTGAGTCGATGGATTGGGATCAGTATTGTCGCGCTGGGCGGGCTCGTGGCCGGCTGCTCCGGCGGCGCACGGGATTACGACCTGGTCGTCCACAACGCAATGATCTGGACCGGCAACCCGGACCAGCCCGAGGCGAGTGTCCTGGCGGTGCGCGGCGACGAGTTTGTCTACGTCGGCGATGAAATGCCGGAGCCGTCGCGCATCGGGCGGCGAACTCAGGTCATCGACGCGCGGCAGGCTCGCGTCGTCCCCGGCCTGATCGACGCCCACCTTCACCTCGTCTCCGGCGGGCTGCAACTGACACGACTGAATCTTCGCGACGCTCCCGATCGCGCCGCCTTCATTGAGCGCATCGCGGCGCGCGCCAAGGCGACCCCGCAAGGTCGTTGGATCCTCGGCGGGCGCTGGTCCACCGAAAGCTGGCCCGACCCGGCGCAGCCCGACAAGTCATGGATCGATTCGATTACCGGCGATCGACCGACGCTGCTGCACCGCATGGACGGTCACGGCGCACTGGCGAACAGCGCTGCGTTGAAACTCGCGGGAATCACGCGCGACGGTCCGCCCGATCCGCCCGGCGGGCTGATCGAGCGTGATGCGAAGACCGGCGAGCCGACCGGCATCCTCAAGGAGTCGGCCATCGGTTTGGTGTCGCGCCATGTGCCGACGCCGTCGGCGGGCGAATTGGACACAGCCCTGGCAGCAGCCATGCACCACGCGAATTCGCACGGCATCACGGCAGCTCACACGATGTCGCCGTGGAGCGACTATGCGGTGCTCCTGCGCGCCGACGATGCCGATCGCCTCACGCTGCGCGTGCGAATGTACGTCATGGAAAGCGATTGGGAACCCTACCTCGACAAGATCGGTCGCCGCCGCGGCGACGAACGGCTGCGTATCTGCGGATTCAAACAATTCATGGACGGCTCGCTCGGCTCGCGCACGGCCTCCATGACCGATCCGTATGCCGATCAGCCGGCCAATCACGGTGTCCTGCGCGAAGTGATGTATGCCGACGGCGGCGCTCAACCCGACGCGACGCACCTGACGCGAATGTGCGAGGCCGCGTTGGACGAGGGGTTTTCACCGGCGATTCACGCCATCGGCGACCAGGCCAATCGCATTGTCCTTGACACATACGAGCAGGTTCGCCGCAGCGTCGAAGCGCAGTCGGACGAGCACGAGTTCCCCCTGCGCATTGAGCACGCCCAGCATCTCCTGCCGGAAGACATTGAGCGGTTTGCGAAACTGGGCGTTGTCGCGTCGATGCAGCCGCTGCACAAGGCCGACGACGGCCGCTATGCGGTCGGCGCGATCGGAATCGAGCGGTGCCGGACGAGCTACGCATTTCGCTCGCTGATTGAATCGGGCGCGGTCGTGGCGTTCGGAAGCGACTGGCCGGTTGTCTCGCTGAATCCGATGGAGGGCATCCACGCCGCGGTGACGGGGCGAACTCTGAATGACCAGACATTTGTCCCCGAGCAGAACATCACCAGCGAGCAGGCGCTGCGAGCTTATACGATGGGTGCGGCTCGGGCTGCCGGCGACGAGGGGAAGCTGGGCGTCATCCGCCCCGGCGCCCTGGCGGACTTTGTGATTCTCGACGCCGACATCCTTTCAATCCGTTCCGCGGCCATCCGCTTTGTCCGCGTGAATCAGACGTTTGTCGGTGGCCGGCGCGTGTACACACGCGAGTAGTCCGCCGCGCGGATTCGTCACGGGGCCGCACGACGGACGATGTTTTCCAGCGCGATCCGCGCACTGCGCCGCCATGTGGCCGGCGTCGCACGCGCCGTTGCCCTGCCCGCGGTCGCGCGACGATGCGTCGGCCCGTTCCAGCGCGCGAGGTCTCCTAGGCGCGGCCGCGCCGAATCGAGCGTACCCATCAACCGTGGCTCGCTCGTCTCAAGATGGCCCTGATTGAACGGACACACGTCCTGGCAAACGTCGCAGCCGAAGACCCAGTCTCCCATGTCCGCCGCCAGTTCAGGATCGATCTCGCCGCGATGCTCAATCGTCAAATACGAAATGCACCGGCTCGCGTCCATCTCGTAGGCCACCGGGAATGCCCCGGTCGGGCATGCATCGAGGCATCGTGTGCAACTGCCGCAATGATCCGCCTGCGGCGCGTCGAACGGAAGGTCCAGGTCAGTGAACAATTCCCCCAGCACAAAGCAGGACCCCAGCGCGGTGTTTAAGACTAGCGTATTTTTTCCGATCCATCCCACCCCCGCCATCGCGGCCAGCTCACGTTCCAGGATGGCCGACGTATCAACGCAAACCTTGAATTGAAACGGCTGCCCCAGCGAAGCCTGCAACCGCTCAGCCAGTGCCGCCAGCTTCTCTTTCAACACGACATGGTAGTCCTCGCCCCAGGCGTACATCGCGACACGGCCGCGCGGTGAATGGCGCGCCGGCGGCTCGGTCCCAGCCGGTTCAGCTTGCCGGTAATTCAACGCCGCGACGATCACACTCTTTGCCCATGGCAACCAGACTCGCACGTCCTCGCGCGACGCCACGTGGCGATTCAGATAACGCATCGTTCCCGATCGGCCGGACGCCAGCCACGCGCGCAAGTATTCGCCGCGCGGAATCGGCGCAGCCGGTCCGATGCCGCACGCATCAAGGCCCAACTGCGACGCAGCGTCTCGAACCAGCGCGGCGCGCGCCGTTGCGGCAAGATTCGGAAGCGCGTTTGACATTCGCCTGATTGTACGCGACAATTCGATCCGTCACGTGGACACACACGCCCAGCACGGGGTTGCCATGATTTTCGATCACGACTGGTGGTTCGGCGGCGCTTACCAGACCCGCATCGCCGAAGCCAAGCGGCGCTGCGCCCGTTCGCATTTTCCGAAGCTTAAGGACGACGCGATCGATCGCGACAAGGCCGCCTGCGCGTTCATCGAAAAGCTGGAGGCGCGTTCGATTCTTTACCTGCGCGACGGGTTTTCGTACGAGCTGAAGGAGCTTGTCACGGGCCCGACGACCGGCTCACTCACGTTTGAGTGCGCCCCGGCCGACGACGCCTACAAGGTCGGCGCGTTTGTCGTCACCCTGCCGTTCGACGAAGTCGTCCGAGTTGAAATCTTTGCCTATCACCCGGACGAAAAGCCCGACGACATGCCCTCGATCAAGGGCTTCGGCGGCATCCAGACCGGCCACCCCAAGCGCGGCGACGAACGTCCGGCTCGAACCGAACAAGCGGATTAAGCGGGTTTCATCTCCGATTTTCCGGCCGCCTGACGCCGCGTGAATGTCGGGAGGCGATTTCGTTGTACGGCTTGGGATTCGAAAAGGTGGAGAAACCGAGAACCGCCGGCCGCCGCCACGATGGGTCAAATATTCGGCAGAACCGGCACAATTCACTCTTTGATGTGGAGCCTCAAACCATGCGAAGCACGATCCGAAACCTCGCCTTAATGATGTCCGTCACGCTTCTTGCGCCGGCGTTCGCGCAGACCGCCCGCGCGCAGGAAGGCAAGAGCATCGTCGCCTACTTCAAAGTCGCCGGTGAGATTTCCGAGCAGCCGGAGCAGATGGCCGGACTCGGTGAATTGTTCGGCGGCGCGGCCCCCACCAACATGTTCGATCTGCTGGCCAAGTTCAAGAAGGCCCGGACGGACGACAAGGTGAAGGCGGTCATCCTCGATGTCGAGAACGCGGCACTGGGCGTCGCCCAGATTCAGGAATTGCGCACGCAGATCGAAGCGCTGCGTGCGGCCGACAAGGACGTGTGGGTCTTCACCGAGACGCTCGGCATGGGCCGGTTGATGCTGGCCTCGGCCGCGAGCAAGCTGGTGATGATGCCGCGCGGCGTGGTCGAACTGGCCGGCATGTATTCCGAGGGACTGTACTTCAAGCGCATGCTGGACAAGATCGGCGTGCAGGCCGACATCATTCACTGCGGCGACTACAAGTCCGCCGGCGAGCCGTTCTACCTTGAAGGTCCGAGCAAGCCCGCGGAAGAGCAGACCAATCGACTCATCGATTCGATCTTTGCCACGCTCAAGAGCGAAATCTGCAAGAGCCGCAAGATCGAAGCTGCGGAATTCGAGAAGTTGATCGACAAGGCCATCCTGTCACCCGCCGAGGCGAAGGAAGCCGGCCTCGTTGACGAATTGATGTTCCGCGAGGACTTCGTCAAAGCCATTCGCAAGAAGTACGGCAAAAGCGCGAAAGTCGCCTTCGACTACGGACGCAAAAAGGGGCCGGAGCTTGACCTTGAGAACCCGTTCGCGATCTGGGGTTTCTTCGCCGAAGTCATGAAGCCGAAGGAAGAGTCGGAGAAGCCCGCCATCGCCGTGGTTTACGTCGAAGGCCCGATCACCCAGGGCGCAAGCGAGCCGGGCATGTTCGGCGGACCGCCGTCCAACGCCGGGTCCGACACAGTGCGCAAGGCCATCGCCGAGGCAGCGGCGGACAAGAACGTGAAGGCGCTCATCCTGCGCGTCGATTCGCCCGGCGGATCGGCCATCGCCAGCGAAATCATCGCCGAAGCCACGATGCGATTTAAGAAGAGCGGCCGACCGTTTATCTGTTCAATGGGCAACGTCGCCGGCAGCGGCGGGTACTACGTCGCCACGCAGGCGGACGCCATCTTCGCGCAGCCCTCAACCATCACCGGTTCCATCGGCGTTGTCGGCGGCAAAATGGTGACGAAAGGCCTGTGGGACTGGGTCGGCGTCACCGGCCATGAATACAAGCGCGGCAAGCACGCCGACCTCATGAACAGCAACCGCAAGTTCACCGAAGAGGAGCACAAGGTCATCAGTGGCTTCATGAACCGCATCTATGGCGAGTTCAAGGAGCGCGTCACACAGGGCCGAGGCGACAAGATCAAGGGCGATCTGGAGAGCCTCGCCGGCGGTCGCGTGTACACCGGCGATCAGGCGATTGAGATCGGCCTCGTCGATCGACTTGGTGGATTCGCCGATGCAATTCGCTACACCGCAAGCGAGGCGGATATCGAAAGCGACTACGAATTGAAAGTCTTCCCCAAGCCCAAGAGCTTGAGTGACATCTTCGCGGAGGCGTTCAGCGGCGGGAAGGACAAGGACCATGAGTTCATCCACACCGGCGCGGTTGTGCGAACGGGCGTCCAGGCGCTTTCGCGGTATGCACAGATGCCCGCGATGGCGGCGGGCCTGGAAGCCGTCCGTCGTCTCGACCCGGTCAAGGCACGGGCCGTGGAGGATTTTCTGATCCACATGGAACTTTTGTCACGCGACGGAGTATTACTGATTGGCCCGAGCTTCACGACCTTGTCGAAGTGAGGCCCGGCGCGGCAAGACGTTGATACAAGAGTGTGTCGCGGTTGTGAGAAAACGGCCTAACCTTGGAGAGCCGCGAGGGTCTAAGAAGTTGAGACCCGTTCGAACCAGAACAAACCCGGAGACGTAAGGACTCCGGCTTTAACAGATCCCACTCCACCCTCTGGCCCGGTCGTCTGGACTCACCGTTTGGGCGACCGGGCCACCTTATTGCGCTCAACAACCCGGCAGCTAACGCGGTCTCCCATTGGTGGTGCGATTGCTTGCGCAATCGGCTCTTTGGGACGTTCGCCCTATACTCCCGGCGATGTCCAGAGCATACTCGATCGTCACGCTGCAGCGCTACCGGTATGTCGCAATTCCGTTGACTGCCGGTTTGGTCGCGTTGCTGACCTTCGGATGCAACGTTCGCCACGACAACAGTGAAATCGCCCAACATGACCGTGCGAGCGCGCCAGCAACGAGCGACGCCGGATCGACACCACTCCCTCAACAGGATGCCCGCATGACGACCTCGACCCCTTCACGAAAACCCAATCGCCTCGCCCAGGCAACGAGTCCGTACCTGCTGCAACACGCGTACAACCCCGTCGATTGGTACGAATGGGGTTCCGAGGCACTCGACAAGGCACGCCGCGAGGACAAGCCCATCTTCCTTTCCATCGGCTACTCCGCGTGTCACTGGTGCCACGTGATGGAGCGTGAGAGTTTTGAGAACGAGGAGATCGCCGCGTTTCTCAATGCGCATTTTGTCCCAATTAAGGTTGATCGAGAGGAGCGCCCCGACCTCGACGACATTTACATGATGGCCACGCAGGCACTGACGCGCTCCGGCGGCTGGCCCATGTCGGTCTGGCTGACGCCCGATCTCAAGCCGTTCTACGCCGGCACGTACTTTCCTCCCGACGACCGTTACGGCCGGCCGGGCTTCAAGCGCGTGCTGGAGTTCCTCGCGGACATCTGGAAGAACCAGCGCGAAAAGGCGCTGGACCAGGCAGACCAGTTGACGCAGGCTGTTCAACAGTTGACCACCGTCGCGCAGGGTCAGGACATGGTCCCGTGGGAGGCGGTGCAGCGGGCTGCGGTCTTCCTGACGAAGGCCTTTGACCCGATCAAGGGCGGCATGAGCGGCGGCGGCACGAACAAGTTTCCGCCGACGATGGCGATGGACCTCATGCTGCGCGTCCATCACGCGTCGCAGGAGTCGCGCAACGGCAGCAAGCCGGAGCCGGATGCGCGAATGCTCGCGGCGGTCGAGTTGACGCTGGAGAAGATGGCGCACGGCGGGATATACGACCAGCTCGGTGGCGGATTCGCGCGCTACAGCACCGACGTGGACTGGCTCGTGCCGCATTTTGAAAAGATGCTATACGACCAAGCGCTCGTCAGCGACATTTATCTCAAAGCGTTTCAACTAACCGGCAAGCCGCTCTACGCGCGGATCGCGCACGAAACACTCGATTACGTCATCACCGATCTGCAAAGCCCTGAAGGCGGCTATTACTCGACGCGCGACGCGGACAGCGAAGGCCACGAGGGCAAATTCTACGTCTGGACGCTGGATGAAGTGACCGCCCTGCTCGGCGAGAACGCCGCCCTGATCTGCGATTACTACGATGTGACGAAAGACGGCAACTGGGAAGGCGCGAACATCCTAAACATCCAGCGTCCGCTGGAGACGGTCGCAAAGCTGCACGGGCTGGATGCCGTCGAAGCGGAGAAGCGCCTGGACGCGGCCCGTGCGACGCTCTTTGCCACGCGGGAGAAGCGCGTCAAGCCGCACTTGGATGACAAAGTGCTGTCCGGCTGGAACAGCATGATGATCGCGAGCATGGCGCGCGGGGCGCGAATTCTTGGCGATGATCGCTATCGCGCGTCAGCGGAAAAGGCGGCGAACTTCGTCATGACGCAGATGGTCCGCGACGGGCGACTGCTGCGAACGTACCGCGCGGGCAAGTCCCACACGCACGCCTACCTCGACGATCACGCCTGTTTGATCGAAGCGATGCTGAACTTGTATGAGACGACTTTTGATACGAAATGGCTGGACCACGCCGAGAAATTGAACAATGATCTGGCGATGTTCTTCCGCGATGCGGATCACGGCGCGTATTACTACACGCCCGTTGACGGCGAGAAGCTGATTGTTCGCGCCAAGGACATCAACGACGGCGCGACGCCGTCCGGCAATTCCGTACAACTCATGAATCTGCAGCGCCTGGCGGTGCTGCTGGATCGAAAAGAGCTCCACGAAGAGGCCGAGCGGATGATCCGCGCCTTCAGCAAACAACTGGACGAATCGCCGTTCCGCTCCGAGCGAATGCTGGCCGCGATCGACTTCTACCACCGTCGCCCGCGGGAGCTGGCCTTCGTCGCTGCCTCGGCCGACGCCGCCGATCTCGACAAACTGATTGAAACCGCATGGCAAACGTATGTTCCAAACGTCGTGTTCGCGCGAATCTTCGTGGATTCGCCCGCTGCGACCGATCTGGCCCGGCGCATACCTCTCCTGGCCGCCAAGCAGCCGCCGCCGACCGGCGCGGCCGCATTTGTTTGTCGCAACTTCGCGTGCAAGGCGCCGACCAGCGACGCCGATCAGCTCCGGTCGTTGCTGGCGCCCTGATGGTCGGAACAGGTATGTCGGGTGTCGCAATGATTCGTGCGAAAGGGAATGAGGTATAATCCCGGCGGCGCGCCACGGACGGCGCCGTGCCTCGGAGAACAGGATCATGAAGTCAAGAACGTCAACGGATCGATGCGTCGTCGCAATGGGAGCGTTTGGCGCGATGCTTGTGGTGGCCTGGCCGCTCCTCGCGCAAACTGCGCCCGACTCAACGGCAGGCACCGCGTCGTCGCAACCGGCCGCCCCCTCCGGTGGATCAGCGAGCCAGACGGATGACGAAACCGAGCCGCGGCGCGAACCGAGCGCCGCCGAGATCCTGCGCGAACTTTCGCGCGACGCCGGCGACACGCCCCGACCCGTTATCCTGCCGTCGCGCCCCGGCCAGGATCGAACGTCAGCCATCGACCCGACGGCGCTGCCTGCGAACGCGGTCGGCGCAATCGTTCCCAAGCTTTACCCCGACGGATACCGAATCGTGGACCGCCCCGGCCGTCTCACGCGCGAGGGGGATTACTACACGTTGTCATTTGAAAGCCGCGGACAGGGACCGGTTGAACCGCCCGTTCGCCTGCTGCCCAATCGGCTGCTCGAAGACATGGAGATCGTCACGTCGGGCGCGACCAAGCCCGTCGTCTTCCTCGTCAGCGGCGAGATGACCGCGTATCATGGCGTCAATTACCTGCTGGTGCAGAAGCTGCTGACCCAGCCAAATCTCGGCAATCTCAAGTAACCCGAACGTGCCAAAGAACCGGCACGAGGACCTCGCACATGTCCCACTCATACGATGTCGCCATCACGCGGTTTCCGCTTTTTTCGGGTTTTACGCCGCACGGCGCGCAGGCGATTCTTCAGGCCGGCCAGGTTCGCGAGCTAAGCCCCGGCGACATCGTCTTCAAGGAGAAAGATGCGGCCGAATGCGCGCTGCTGGTCCTGGACGGCCGTCTTGAAGTGTTCGTTCAGCGCGATGGAAAGGACATGAGTTTGAAATTCTCCGAGCCGGGCGCGATCGTCGGCGAATTGGCCGTCCTGTGCGGAATCCCGCGTTCGGCATCGGTCCGGGCTGCGGAAAAGTCCGTGATTCTGGAGTGGTCTGCCCCGGCGTTCCGTCGCATTCTCCTGGGCGATCCGTTCCTCTCCCAGCGCATCTTCCGTGAAGCGCTGCGCACCCTGATCGAAAAGGAGCAATCGCTTATCGAGTCGCTAACCGGCTCAAAGGGCTGATTCCGCCATCGCGGTTCGCGGCGAATCTCCCATCAACCGCGGCGCCGTTCAAGTCTTCCGTCGTAATCCATTGCACGATTCGCCTCGCAACCCGTTCTTGATAGCGGCGGCGCGGCGGCACACCAATTGCCAGAATAATCTCTTGCGTAGGGCCGACCCACGCGGTCCGCGCCGGGTCCGCGCTTGTGCGGACCGGTTTGTCGCGATCGCTCGGCTGCGTTAGCATCTGGCCCTTCGAGCCAAGCCACTACGCAAGGAGCAATCGACCATGGCCGAGATGAACCCGTTCAAGATCGCCCAGCAGCAACTCGACGAAGCCGCCGCCAAGCTCGGACTCGACACCGCCACCCACGAACTGCTGCGCTGGCCGATGAAGGAGTTTCACTTCACGCTGCCCGTCAAGATGGACACCGGTAAGACACGCGTCTTTCACGCCTACCGCGTTCAATACAACGCCGCGCGCGGCCCGACCAAGGGCGGCATCCGCTGGCATCCCGACGAGACCATCGACACGGTTCGCGCGCTCGCGGCCTGGATGACCTGGAAGTGCGCCGTGGTCAACATCCCCCTCGGCGGCGGCAAGGGCGGCATCATCTGCAACCCCAAGGAACTCTCGGAAACCGAAAAAGAGCGGCTGGCTCGCACCTACATCCGCGCCGTCGCGCGTGAACTCGGCGTCCACAAGGACGTGCCCGCGCCGGACGTCTACACGACCCCGCAGATCATGGCCTGGATGATGGATGAGTACGAAGTCATCGTCGGGCACAGCCATCCCGGCGTCATCACCGGCAAACCGCTTCCGCTGGGCGGCTCCGAAGGCCGGGGCGACGCCACCGCGCGTGGAGGCATCTACACCGTCCGCGAGGCGGCCGCCAAGATCAACCTCGATCCTTCTAAGGCCACGTACGCGATTCAGGGCTTCGGCAATGCAGGCCAGTTCGCCGCGACCCTGCATCAAGAGGTGCTGCGCGGCGGAAAGCTTCTGGCGGTGTCCGACTCCGCCGGCGGCGTCTATGCCAAGGGCGGCCTCGATCCGCAGGCAATCGTCAAGTACAAGCTCGAAACTGGGCGCGTTTCCGGTTTTCCCGGTACGACACCGATCTCCAACGCGGACCTGCTGGAATTAGACGTTGATATTCTTTATCCCGCGGCCCTGGAGGGCGTCATCACCGGCGCGAATGCGAACAACATCAAGGCCAAGCTGATCTGTGAGCTGGCCAACGGCCCGACGACCCCCGACGCCGATGCGATTCTGCACAAGAAGGGCATCCTCGTGCTGCCCGACTTCATGGCCAACGCCGGCGGCGTGACTGTGAGCTACCTCGAACAGGTGCAGAACACGTACAACTACTACTGGTCCATCGAGGCCGTGTACTCGCAACTCGACCGCCACATGACCGACGCCTTCAACTCTGTGTGGAAGACGCGCGAGCAGGCGAAAGTGCACATGAGATTGGCTGCTTACATGGTCAGCGTGGCCCGCGTGGCCGAGGCGTGCAAGCTCCGCGGCTGGGTGTAGCGCGCCGCGCCGGCGCAACGCATGCGCGAGCTTGGCGCAATGCAGGAGAGGGAGGAAGGCGAGCGGAGGAGCGAGCAAGAGATGTGTCATCCCGCCTCCCTCCCGAATCTGACGCCGGCGTGCTAACCATTGATGCCCGCCGGCGAATTCCCTAGCGGTCCTCCACCGACGCGGTCACGTCGAAGTCCGTGACGGCATCGGAGTGGTCAAACGTGAACGTGATGATGTCGCGACAGCCGAAATCAGCGCCGTCGCGCAGCGTCTCGGACTCCGCGCTTGGCCCCGAGCCGCCGATCACCATCAGCTCCGCGCGTTCGATCGCCACAATCTGCAACGCGTCACAGTCCCGGGCGAACGACGCGACCTGCCCCGCGGCGAGGTCATACTCCAGGTGCGTGCCCACTTCTTCGAGAATCTCGCGCGGCAGGTTCTGATCATCGGCATATACGACGGTGACGCGGATCGCAAAGTCGCTGTCGTTCACCAGGCGCACAGTGGTAATCGGCAGACCCAGCAGCCCGATGAGCGCCTCGCACCCGGATAGCGATGCCACAAAGAAGACACTCATTGCTACGAATCGCCAATTTTTCGCAAACTGTCTTGATTTTGCAGTCATGTCACGTTCCTTTCGCACGTTGTGGGTCCGCGGTGCGAGCGTCATGACCCGGTCGCGAGGCGAATCTCCCCGACGCGGAGGCACGGGGGAATTCCGGTGAGCGCACCGCGCCAAGCGTGGAAATGCTCTGCGCGGTGCGCCCCGGAACGGAGGAAGAGACTATTTCCCGAGGCCGTCCCACACGACACGGCCGGTCGGATCAATCCAGATCCAGTCGCCGTCGCGCTGAACGCGGGCCAGGCCGTTCACGAAGTCCTCGGCATCGTCGAATTGGGCCTTCACGACGAGCCGACCCTTCGGATCGATGAAGCCCCATTTTCCATCGACCTTCACCGCGGCGCGATCGTCCAGACAGGCGCGGGCATCGTCGAACTTCGGATTCGCGACGAGCTTACCGGACTTGTCGATAAAGCCGTACGTCGCGCCGATCGATCCGACGCGTACGCGCGCCACACCGTTGCAGAAGATATCCGCCGCGGCGAACTGGGGCTTGATCGCAAGCTCACCGTCCTTGCCGATGTAGCCCCATTTGCCATCCTGCTCGACCGGCGCCAGACCGTCATTGAACGAGCCGGCCTTTTCGTAACGCGGGTTGATGACAAACCGGCCGTCCTTGTCGATGTACCCGTAGCGACCGCCCCATTTCCCGCCGGCTTTGACACACGCCAGGCCGTCGGAAAAGTCCAGGGCTTCGTCAAACTGGTGACTAATGGCCAACCGGCCGGTCTTGTCGATATAGCCCCAACCATCGCCGGTTTTCACGCGGGCAAGGCCGTCGTGGAAGTCGCCGGCATCGGCGTACAAGTAATCGACAATCATCTTACCGGCGCGGTCCACGAAACCGTGCTTCCCGCCGATAAGCTCCGGCTTGTAAACCCTGGCCATGCCGTCGTGGAAGTCTTCCGCCCTTGCGAACTGCGGCGGAATGATCAGCTTCCCCGACATATCGACAAACCCCCACTTCCCGTCGTTCGAAACACGAACCAGTCCTTCCGACGACAGCCCGGCGTCTTTGTAGACCGGCTCCACGACGACCGCGCCGCGCCCGTCGATGAATCCGTGTCTGCCGTCGCGCTCGATGGGATACAACCCATCGCCCTTGAACATTTGTGCAGCCGCCGAGGTTCCCAGCATCAGGACGGCAACGACCCCCATTCCAAGTGCCTTGACCTTCATGGCTTCACCTTGTTGCCATCGCGCATCGTTGAAGCCGTCCGCCTTCAACCCGAGCGTGGCATCATGACGTCGACCAAGCAGTTCCTCATGACCGGCGCGGACGGGGAGCCGGCGAGATTCCACGAGAATCTCTCTGCTTCGTTCCCTCAATTCCGAACTCGCGAAATCGCTCGCGTGCTACCCACGTCACGCGAGCCGACGAACGCCGAATGCCGATGACCGGCTTCGAAGTTGTCGTCTAACCGTACGCACGCCAAAATTGTCCGTCAATGGTTCTTGTGATGACTTGGTGATAGTCGCTTGAGGCGCCAAGGGTTACATCGCTTGTGAATCTTGGAACAGGCGCATCGCCTGTGGGGCGCTGGCGTCATGGACGTGTCTCAATCGGGCGCGCGATCGCGTAAATCGTTCTGCAAGAAGTCCGTTACCGCGTCGCGCCAGCTTCGCACCGTGTGATGCGTCAATTGCTCGTACAACGTCGTGTCCAGCACGCTCCAGGCCGACCTTCGCGCGGCGCGGCCCGATTCCGCCGTCGTGATTGGTATGACGTCTGTCTTTATTCCAGCGAGATCGACAAGAGACCTGGCGAAATCGCACCACGTGGCGATGCCGGCATTCGTCACATGCACAACACGGTTCGCCCGGTCGGCCTCGGCGAGGACCAGGCGCACGATCGCATCCGCAACATCCTCCGCGTAACTCGGCGAGCCGGTTTGGTCATCGACGACCCGCAACGGCCCGCCGGCCCGCGCCTGCCGGAGGATCGCCTGCGGAAAGCCCGGCCCATCGCGGCCGTACAACCATGCCGTACGGACAATCAGCGCCCCCGAATCCGCCTTCAACACGCGCTGTTCGCCTGCCAGCTTCGTTCGACCATAGGCACATAGCGCTTCGGGCGGCCCGGCTGCATCGTCCACTCGCCACGCGCGACGTGGCGTCGCGCCTTGGTGCGAATCGGGCGCACTTGCAAATACATAATCGGTCGAAATCTGGACGAGCCTCGCCCCAACCCTTTGCGCCGCGGCGGCGACGTGCCCCGCTCCATCGGCGTTGACCGCCATCGCTTCGGCCTCACCTGTCTCGCACGCATCGACCTGCGTAAACGCCGCGCAGTTGATCACGACCTGGGGAACAAATTCCTTCGTGACTGCCGCAACCTGCACCGCGCGCGTGATGTCGCACGTTGAGGCGTCGTCCGCGCGGACATCCGCTCCGGCCTCGCGCAATCGACGCACCAGCGGTGTCCCCAGAAGGCCCGTCCCGCCCGGGACCCAAACGCGCTGTCCGTCCAGTCCGGCCATCACGCTCGCCCTTCTGCTGATCTATCGTGTTTTCGCATCTCGAACAGACTTGGGTGGCTTAGGCTGACGCACATTGGAAGCATCGCAACCATGCAATGCACGGATCTTGACGTCGGTATAAAACTTATCTGCTTTCGGGAGGAAGGTTCGAGTGTGGGGAGAAACCACTTCAAGCGAAACAACCTACTCTCACTCCAGCCCTCTTCCAAAGAAAGCAGAATGAGCTTTGAAAGTGCTCCTAGGGCTTCTTCTCCGCGTCTTTGGGCTTGTCGTCCTTCGGTGGAGTGTCCCGCTTGCCGAGGCCGTCGCCGAGTCGGTCGAAGTAATTCTTCACGCCCTTGCGATAGGCTCGCGGAATGCGGTCCTTGTTGATGGCGTCGGCGGCGTCGACTTCGGCCGCGCGCGACACATCAACCAGCTCAATGTCCGACTTGCCTTTTAACTGCTCGCCCTTGATGAATTGCTGCCCGATGACCTGGCCCGCCTTGGTCAGCTTGCCCTTGTCCTTCTTGTTCACAAAATCCACGTCGGTCGTGTCGTCAATATTTCGCCGGCCCGATCCGTGGCCGCGCCCCGGCCTTCCCTTGCCACTCCCGCTGCCCTTCCCACTGCCTGTCCCCTCGCAGCCGCCGCACAGCGAGCCATCCTTTCGAAACCCGGTGCCGTTGCAACTGCCGCACTTGCCGCTTTCACCGTTGCCTTCGCCGTCCCCCTCGCCATCGCCGTGGTTGTCGCCGTCTCCGGATAACTCATCGCGCGCGTCCGCCAACTGCGACATCTGCGCGTCCATTTCATTCATGGCCTGTTCGACCTGCTCCATTTCGCTAAGCATCTCCGCGGCCTCGCCCATTTCGCTGGCCGCCGCTTCCGTGTCGCCTGCCTCCAGTTGTCGCCCGGCCTGACCCATCTGGTCACCGAGGCTCTTGCACTGCTGCGATGCCTGCTGCCGTTGCTGGGCCTTTTGCGCCATCTGCTTGATCTGTTCTTCCGTGATGCCCTTGTCTTTCAACTGCTCGGCCAGTTCCCTGGCCAGCTTCTCAAGCTGCTGTTTGTCCTTCTTGGCCAGTGTATCGAGGACTTTTTTCACCTGTTCCTCGGTGAGGCCGGCGTTCTTCATTTCGCGCTCGGTCTGCTTGTCCTCCGCGGCCTTCTTGAGTTTTTCCGCAAGCTCGTCAAGCTGCTTCTGAAGCGCTTTCGACTTCTCGGCGTCGGGGCTGCCCTCCTTAGCCCGCTTGGCCAGTTCCTCCTGGAGCTTTTTCGCCTGATCGCGGGCCGAATCAAAATCACCCGCCGCGAGGCTCTCCATCAGCTTTGCGGCCTGCCCCTTCGGATCTTCCGGTTTGCCCATCCGATTCAATTGCTTTTTTGTCTCGTCCAGTGCGCGGAATCGGTCTTCTTCGGTCTTCTTGCGCAAGGCTTCCTGAAGCTTGTCCAGTTGTTTCGCGGCCTCCCGGCGAATGGCCTCGGCATCCGCGTTCGGATCGCGCTCCAGCGCCCGCTCCAACTGCTCCACCTGTGACTTCAGCGCTTCATCGCCCTGCTTGTCGGCGATCTGCTGCATCGCCGTCACCGGCTTGGCCACGGTGCTGCGCACCCGGTTCAGAGCCGCCAGCCGAGCCTCGGCCTGCGCCCGACTTTCGTTTTTCTTCAAAATGTCAAACTCGGGAAGCAGAAGGGTCAGCGCCGCCGCCAGCACCATCGTCGCGCCGAAGGTCATTGACCGCGACCAGCGCACCCGAATCAGGCGGTTCGCGCGAACACCGGCAAGCCGATTCTCGGCGTCCGCCAAGACGGCCTGGGCGAAGGGGTCTTCCGAATTCGCCCCGGGACCTGCAGCTTCCAGCGCAAGGCTGGTTGAGACGCGCTCGCGCAACCCCGCAGCAGCGTCCAGCGCGCGCGCCGCCACCAGCGTCGCCTCACGCGTCATCGCAAACCAGGTACACGACACAGCGAGGCTCAATCCACCGGCAGCGCCCGCCGCCCATTTCATGGGAATCCGCAGCGCGAACAACCGATCCGCCACGATGAGCAGCATCCACGCGCCGGCGCACCATAGCAACGACCAGCCCCAGAGGCGAAGCCAGCGATCCAGCCACAAGCGCCTCTGCGCCGATTTGACTTCGCGCTCAAGTCCCGACATGCTCCGCCTCGCAATCCGGTCGGCCAAGACAGCCCTCCTAACATCCTATTCATTCAACGTCTTAATCGCAATTATGTTTCACCGGTTTTCGGTTGAGCCTCTGCCCATTCCCATGCAGCGCGATATACTCCCCCACATAGAAGTCGGAGGGCCGGCAACATCGTTTCAGTGGACTGACCGGCTTGGAATCGCTCCGATCAACCCGCAAGACAGGATGGCCTGAATGCCTCCCGGCAACGAACCCGCTACGCCACCGCAGAAGGGTGTCCGCGAACGAATCAAGTCGGGCATGACGCCCCGGTCTTTTCGCGGGCGAATCATCACTGGCGTGATTCTCATCATGCCGCTTGCGGTCACGGCGATCCTTATTCGGTACGTGTATAACGCGGCGCTTTCGATCGGGGTCAAGCTTGTCTACTGGTCAAGCTGGGCCTTGTATCGGGCGTTTGGGGTCGGGTCCGCCTCGCCGCGCGCCATCGACCCGGCCAACGCCGCCTGGTACGAGATCACCATCGCCGTCGTCATCACGGTGCTGATGCTCTACATGCTGGGCTGGCTCGGCTCGAACGTCGTCGGGCGGCGGTTAATTGAAGTATTCGAAAAATTGCTTGGGCGCATCCCGCTGGTGGACACGATTTATTCCGCCATCAAGCGCTTTATCGGCTCGCTTAGCGGCGTCGGCGACGGCCCGACCAAGGCGCAGAAAGTCGTATTGATTGAGTTCCCCAGCCCCGGCCTTCAGGCCATCGGCTTCGTGACCGGCTTCACCACCGACCGCAATACCGGTCAGAAGCTCGCGACGGTGTACCTGCCGACCGCAATCAATCCGACCAGCGGGTACATGGAATTTGTCCAGGTCGAGAAGCTCGTCGAGACCGACCTGACCCCCGCGCAGGCGATGTCCATCATACTGTCCGGCGGGGCCAGCTCTCCGGAACACATTTCCTTGACGCCGATGAAGCCCCAAGCGGCCGCGCGATAGCGATACCGATGCCGGCGCGAATTACGAAACGCTCGTGATCCGCGAACGCACGTTTCGCCGAAGAGTCTATCGCTGCCGATCCAACTGGCGGAAATGAACCGCCTCGCCGACGAACTCTGCCCGAATGGTGTCGCTTCCTTCCACGTCGGCGATAGTCCGCGCCACTCGCAGTACTTTGTCGTGCGCCCGGGCGGAAAGACCTAACTCGCTCATGCTCTGCTTCAGTACGAGTTCACCGTCAGCATCCAGTTGGCAATGTTGTCGCACCTGGCGCGGCGACATGCGGGCGTTGAGAGTCGTGGTCCCCTCTCCGAAGCGCTCGCGCTGGCGCTGCCTGGCTGACATGACCCACTCGCGCATCTGGGCCGACGTGGTGCCGGGCTTGCCGTGTCGCAACTCCTGATACGGCACCGCGGGCACTGTCACGTGGATATCAATGCGGTCAATCAGCGGCCCGCTGATGCGCGACAGATACTTTTCAACCTGCACGACCGCGCAATTGCATCGTCTGCGCGGATCACCGAGGTATCCGCAGGGGCAGGGGTTCATCGCGGCGACGAGGATGAACTCCGCCGGAAGGCGAATGGTGCTGTGCGCGCGGGAGATGGTGACCGCGCCGTCCTCAAGCGGCTGGCGAAGTGTCTCCAGCACCGGCCGCGGGAATTCGGCAAACTCATCGAGGAACAAAACACCGTGATGGGCGAACGAGACCTCACCGGGTTGGGGAATCGTGCCGCCGCCCACGAGTGCCGGCGCGCTGGCGGAATGATGCGGCGTGCGAACCGGGCGCGTGGCGAGCAACGCCGCGCCGGACGGAAGTTTGCCCGCGGCCGACCAGATGCGCGTCGTCTCCAGCGACTCTTCAAGGGTCAACGGCGGCAAGATCGTCGGCAAACACTTGGCCATGAGCGTCTTGCCGGATCCGGGCGGGCCGATCATGAGCAGGTTGTGCCCGCCGGCGGCCGCCAGCGTGACCGCTCGCTTCACGCCGTCCTGCCCGCGCACATCGGAAAAATCCACGTCGTACTGCGACGACTGGTGGAACACCTCGTTGAGATCGACCGCCATCGGCTCGATCGGCAACTGCTCGGTGAGAAACCCAACGGCCTCGGTCAACGACGCCGCCGGAATGACTTCAATCCCGTCGACGACTGCCGCCTCATTCGCGTTGTCGCGCGGCAGGATCACTCCGCGATACCCTTCGCGCTTGGCAAGCATGGCCATCGACAGCCCGCCACGGACCGGCCGCAATCGCCCATCCAGCGCCAGCTCGCCCGCGATCATGTAATGACTGGCGGCGTCGGGCATGGAACCATCGGCCGCGAAGAGCAGACCCAGCGCGATCGGCAGGTCGAGCGACGGCCCCTCCTTGCGCACGTCGGCCGGGGCAAGATTGATCAAGGTGCGATGAGACGGGCCGGCGTAGCCGCAGTTCTCCAGCACGGTCCGGACGCGATCAAGGCTCTCCTTCACCGCGGCGTCTGGCAGGCCGACAATCGCGGTGTGCTCAAACCCGCGCGAGGCGACGTTGACCTCGACCTCGCACGCGACGGCCTCAATGCCGACAAGTGTAAACGATTGCAGCCGCACCAGCATGGCGCCGGATAGTAATCGTTCCGAGCCAAGGCCGGCAAGTGGGATGTCGACACAAGATTCTGCCCAATTGCATGAATTTGGCGGTATGTAGAATGAAGCAGTAAAAAAAAGAAAGGGCGCGGGCCGCCGGTATGATCCAGCGACGCCGCGCCCGCATTTCTGCATTCTCAATTCTACATTTCCAGATTGTCTTAGCACCGCTGCCGCGTCGCCTCGGCGACACGTTGCAACGCCACGACGTAAGCCGCCATGCGAAGCGGAATCTTCTGATCGCGGTGGACGCCGCCGACGGCGTTCCACGCGGCGACCATCTTTTTCTCAAGCTGCGAATTCACATGCTCCAGGTCCCACTGGACCTGCTGAAGGTTCTGAACCCATTCGAAGTACGAAACGGTCACGCCGCCGGCATTGGTGAGAATGTCGGGCACGACCGTCACGCCCCGTCGCTCGAGAATCTCATCGGCGCGAGGCGTCACGGGTGAGTTCGCCGCTTCGATGATGATTTCCGCCTGGACAGCCTCGGCATTGTGGTGGTCGATGCTGCCGCCCAGCGCCGCGGGAACGAGAATGTCCACGTCCAGCACGAGCAGTTCATCGTTCGTGATGTCCTTCGCGCCCTTGAATCCGACGACCGATCCGGTCTGCTTGAAGTGCTCAACGACGGCGGGAATGTCCAGCCCGCTCTCCTTGAAGATGCCGCCCTTCACGTCCGACACGGCGACGATCTTCGCGCCCTGCTCGGCGAGCAACCGAGCCGCCCACGAACCCACGTTGCCGAAGCCCTGAATTGCGAAGGTGCTCTTGCGGATGTCCCGCTTCATCGACTTGCACACTTCGCGCGTGATGATCATCGTACCCCGGCCGGTCGCCTCCTCGCGGCCGAGTGAGCCGCCGAGATTCACCGGCTTGCCCGTGACGATGGCGGGTGTGTAGCCGTGCTTCTTGCCGTACTCGTCCATGATCCAGGCCATGACCTGGGCATTGGTGTTAACATCGGGGGCGGCGATGTCGCGATAGACGCCGAGCGCCAGATCAATCTTTTGCGTCAGGCCGCGCGTCAGCGTCTGCAATTCGCGGCGCGACATTTTCGTCGGATCACAGGTGATGCCGCCCTTTGCGCCGCCGAACGGCACGTCGACAATTGCCGTCTTCCACGTCATCAGCGCGGCCAGCGAGCGGACTTCGTTAAGGTCCACCTCCGGGTGGAATCGCAAGCCGCCCTTGTACGGTCCGCGCACGGCATTGTGCTGAACGCGGTAGCCGTGAAACAATTCGAGATGCCCGTCGTCCATGCGCACCGGAATCTGCACGACCAGCTCACGATACGGCGTGCGGAGCAGCATCTGGATTTCGCTCTCCAGCTTCATGTGCTCGGCGGCCTTGCTGAACTGCTCGTCGGTGATGCGATTGAAGTTCGGATGATGCCCCGTCGGCAGCGTTTCGTGCGGCTGCTTCGTTTCGCCGTGCGTCGATGCGCGGCATACGCCATTGTTCTTCTCGTTGCGCTTTACGTTGGCCGGCTGGAGCGTCGTCGATGGCATGGAGTATCTCCCTTTGGTTTAGGATATCGCTGACTTCGATTCATCGCTCCGAACGAATGCAGGCTTGAAACTCAAGTTGTTATTGGGCAGGAGGGGGTGTTCAGCGGGCAGACAGCCGAGGTCGCCGGGCAATAGGCGATGGGATGCGGGTTCCGAGATTCGGGTTGCAGGTTGTAAATTGCAGGTTGCGGGCTGCGGGCTGCGGTCAATAAGCGGTCGTAGCAAAGAAGCAATTATTGGTCGCTCTAGAATCATGGCAAAGCCCCAGGCATTTGCCTGGGGCTTCCTTGAAATCGAGAACCTTGCGCAAGGGTGTTCTGCGCTTCATTGTGAATGCTCTGCTTATCGGTCCGAACGTGCGACCATCTCAACCACACCGCGCATCGTTCGCACATCATGCACGCGAATCAACTCGACCCCGGCCAGCGCACACCATGCAACGACGGCCGCGGTTCCCGCATCCCGCGCCGCGGCGTCCTGCTCATGCAACAATTCACCAATGAAGCGCTTGCGCGACGGGCCGATCAGCAGCGGCCACGAGGCATCAAAAAGAGCTGCGTCCCCGTTTTTGGGACTCAATTCCGAGACGCGACGGAGCAGTTCGAGGTTGTGCGCAGTGGTCTTCCCAAATCCTATTCCCGGGTCAACGATCATCTGGCTCGTATCGACGCCCACGGCGGCCAGCGCTTCAGCCCGCTGCTCGAAAAACGCCCGGACCTCCCGCACGACATCCTCATAGTGCGGATTCGCCTGCATCGTCGCCGGCGTCCCCTTCATGTGCATCACAATGAACGGCGCGCCTCGCTCACGAATCAGCGCCGGCATGGCGGGGTCATCTCGCAGCCCCGACACGTCATTCACCATATCCGCTCCGGCGTTCAGCGCCGCTTCGGCCACCTTCGCGCTTCGCGTATCGACCGAGATCGGGACTCGCAATCCGCGGGTTCGTGCTTCACGAATTACCGGCACGACGCGTTGAATTTGCTCCGCCGCATCCACCGCCATCGAGCCGGGCCGTGTTGATTCCCCGCCGATGTCCAGCACATCCGCCCCCTCGGCTTCAATCTCCAGCGCTCGCGCGACGGCCGCGGACACTCCTGCGAACCGGCCGCCGTCGCTGAAGCTGTCGGGCGTCACGTTTAGAATGCCCATGACTCGGCAGCGACCGCCGAACTCAAGCGATCCATGGCGGGTTTCGAGCGAAGTCAACGGGTTGCGATGTCCAGCCATCGCCTGAATGATACGGCGGTAATTCGAGGCCGGCGAACTCCGTGAGTTTGAAAGTGCCCATGGCGATCCGCGCGAGAATTGTTTCGCACCTTGCAGCCGTTTGCATCCTGCTTGCCGGCGCGGCGGTGGCCGTGCTACCCACGCGACACGGCGACTTCCTCAATGGCGACGATCAACGCTTCATCATTGAACATGGACTGGTGAATCGTCCCTCATGGGACAATGCCGCAACGTTGATGACCGTCGTGCATCAGGATTTATACCAGCCGATCCCGATGCTCTCCTTCATGGCGAACTACGCGGTGGCCGCGCCCACGCCCGGCGCGCAGTTCCCCGTGAGCGCCCTGAATTTCAAGATCACCAACATCGCCCTGCACGCCATCAACGTGCTGCTGGTGTATTGGCTCATCTTACTCGTCGCGCGCTGCCGCCGGGTCGCCTTCATCACCGCCCTGTGCTTCGCCATTCATCCTTACGTGATCGAACCCGTCGGGTGGATTTGCGGCCGGATGATCCTGCTCGGCACGTTGTTCGCTCTCATCACGCTGATCGCCTGCGTTCGCCCGTCCGGGCATCTGTCTCGCGGCGCGACGTGGACGGCAATCGTCGCGTGGGTGCTCTCGCTCTTCTCGAAAATCATCCCGACCGTGACGCTCGCCGGCGCGTGGATGGCCTGGCGGCGACATGGGCGCCTCGCGCGGCGCGATTGGATCCTGCATGGTGTGCTGCTCGCGCTCGCGGCGGCCGGCATGGTGGCAGCGCTGCTGACGACGGACAAACTCGGCATGATCGAACTCGCCGAGAAGGAGCTTTCGACCCCCGCGCCGGTGCGGCTGTTGCTCGCGAGTCGTTATTACTTTGAGAATTTCCTGTGGCCCTCGCGAATCGCGGCGTGGTCCCCCCCGCCGGAGAATGTCTCGCTTGCAAGCTTCTCCGTGTTCGTCGCGCTATTGGAATGGGCCGCGCTCGGATTGCTCATTTGGATGGCCGCGAGGCGGTGTCCGCTGGCCTGCACCGGACTGGTCGCGTTTGTCATACTCATGGCGCCCTTTCTGGCAGCCACGTTCGCGCGTCGGTTTCTTACCGCCGATCGCTACATGTACCTGCCGATGGTGGGCCTGCATCTGGCGATCGCTGCAGCCGTCGTTCAATCCCTTGATGCATTGCGTGCAAGGCAGCGGTCAACGCTGGTGAGGGGACTCGTCGCCGCGCCCATCTGCGGTCTCGCCATCGTCTGGCTGCTGGCCGATCGGCGCCTCGCGCCGACGTGGTGGTCGACCGTCGCACGGGACCGGCACATGGTGGCGGTCAATCCGGACAACGTCGATGCGCACGCGGAGCTCGCCAAGGCATGCATCTTCGAGAATCGTGTTGACGAGGCGCTTCTCGTCATCGACTCGGCTCGGGAAAAATGGCCCGACTCTCCCCGTCTGGCCCTGCAGGCGGGGATCGCCTATCGATTCAAACGCGACTGGACAGCCGCCCAGCGCGAGCTGGAATTGGCCGCGCGGCAGATGCCGAACAATTCGCGCGTTCAATATTATTACGCGCGCACCCTCGAAATGGTCGGAAGAGATGCCGAAGCAACGGCCATTTACGCGGCGGTCCTGAACGAGAACCCCGACTATGTGCCGGTGCTGATGGCGCTGGGTGACTTTCATTTCTTCAAGAGCGGCAATCTTCAGATCGCGCAACAATGTTACGAGCGCGCGATCGCGGTCAGCCCGTTTCAGCGCGACGCGATTTACCAGCTTGTGATGATCGCGGTTCGCCGGGCAGATTGGCACATGGTCGTTGAGCGCTGTCGACAGCTGCTTGATCTGAATCCCAACGACCGCCCCACGCTGCTGAACCTCGGCGTCGCGCTGACCAACCTAGGCAAGCCTGCCGAAGCGCTCGATCTTTACGATCGATTGCTCACCATTGAGCCCACCGCTCGCGCGCCGCGCTTGAACCGCGCCGCGCTCCAGGCGTCGCAAGGTCAACTGGCGGATTCGGAAAGCGACTATCGCGAACTCCTTCGCCAGAATCCCTCGGATCGCGACGCGCGAATCGGCCTGCACGATCTGCTCATAAGCCAAGGTCGTGGAGATGACCTGCTTTCACTATGGAACGCGGTGCCGCCTGATGCATTCTCGTCCCCCGAGCGCGAAGCGTGGCTCGCATGGGCGCAGGCGGTGCGCGGCGATCGCGCGGCGTGTCGCGCGCATCGAGACGCTTTGCCCCCTGGCACGGAGCTTCGCCGTTTCGCCGATTGGGCGGTGGTCTGGCTTGTCTTGAAATCCGGAGAGGATGCCGATCTGACGGAACTGCTCGGGTCGCCCGTCGCCCCTCCCAAGACGGAAGCACAGGGCCAATACATCGCATCGGCCAAGGCATTGCTCGGGTCGCTGCCCGCGGATCGAGCCAATAGTCCGGCCGGTCACTATGCCCTCGCGCGATTCCTGATCTACAGCGGGGACGCCGTCGCCGCGAAATCAGTCGCCGAGAAGCTTTCGCAACGGCCCGACGCGGGGCGCTACGCTGCTGCGGCGGCTGACCTCATGGCCGCTTTATCAAAGCCGGATTGACAAGGACCACACAATCCTGCACCGGCCCGCGCCGGCCGAAGCCGACATCAATCTCCAGCTCGTTCGCGCCAGCGAGATTGATCTCAACGGATCGCGCCGGTTGACCGCTGCGCAATCCTCGATGTTCGATCACCGGCCGGCCGTCTACGCGAATCACGACGTCCGCATCGGCGAGCGGCCCCGTACCGTCCTCCATTCCGAGGCTCGCGCGAAGCAATACAAATTGCCCCTGTAATTTCCAGGATCGCTTTCCGGCTCCGGCAAATCGCAGGCCGCGCCCGTGCGCGGCACCGTCCAGCCTGATCGGTTCAGCTCGACCAAATGCAGCCATGTCCGACGGAATGGAATGATCGAAGTAGCGAATCTCTCGCGAGTCGCTGGCCGGCATGTCGCTTAGCCAGGCACGACGACCGCCGACTGATTCGATTGTTCGAATCGCATCGGGCGGCATCGCCATCACGAATCCCAGTCCCGAATCCACCTGAATCGACGCGCCTCGCAGGGTCGCTCCTCGAGCCGCCAGCGTTGAGCCATCCACCAGTTGGAACTGCGCCTTCGTTTCATTGGCGCCTCGTGATGTCGCGCCGGCCACTCCCGGCCCGGCACTCGATGGCATCGGCGCAAGGATCACGCGACGAATCGCGCCCCACGCGACAAGCCGCTCGCGCTCACCGCTCACGATCGCAACCCCCTCGCTCGTCAGCCGCGCGATCGACCCTTTCAACACGTCGCCATTTATCAGGATCAGCCGGTCCTCGACTCGATCGCGCGAACCGGAAGCGCGCGAGCCGTCCCCTGTCTCCCCCGCTGCGGACCGCCGCTCGATCACCTGAACTTGCTCGAATGGAATGGTCAGCGCGCCGAGGATTGCGTGCTCAACTCGTACAGCGATTTCGCTCCCTCCGGCGATTCGGCCGAAGAGCACGCCGCCGTCCGCAAGGGTCAGCCGCCATGCCTCCGTCACGGCTTCACCGCGGACGTTCAATGCAAGCCGGTCCAGGTCATTCCAGCTAATCGTCGATTTTTCGCCTTCATGCTCCAACACGACGTCGCCGGGGATGGCGAAGGACACCAAAGCCCCTTTCAGCGCCTTGTCTTCAATCGGATAAGCCGTCACCGGCTGGCCGCGCGCGGTGGACGACACAGTGCAAAGCGCAAGCAACGCGCCCAGCCCCGAACTTCGCCACGAGTGTTCTCGAATCAACCTTTGCATCAAGCTTATTCCGACGACTCGATGGTCGCCCCCTACCGTTGAAGAATCGGCAAATTCCCCCGCGGCACCTGCAGCACGATCAGCGCCATGGCCGTGCCGTACTCCGTGCCCGCTTCGCCGCGCCACGATCCGTCGGGCAATTGCTTGACCAGCAGTTCGTCACGAATCGCCGGCCACCACTGCTCCCAATGCTCACCGCCGGCCACGTGCATCGCCTGCACGGCATAGTAGTGCCCATAGTAATAATGCGTCTGCTCTTCCGTTTTGCCGGGCGTGAACTTCTTGAGGTAGCCCAGCCCCTTGCGGATCACCGGGTCGTCGTACATCCCGGCGTAATACAGCGCTGCCACGCCGGCGGCCGATCGGGCGAACATCGAACCGGCCGAATCGAGCATGTAGCGAAAACCGCCGTCCGGGTTCTGGCTCTCTCGCACGTACTTGATCGACTTGTCGATCACCTCTTTCGGAACAGTGATGCCGGCGTTGCGCGCGGCTCGCAGCGCCATGACCTGGCAGATTGTCACCGAGATGTCGGCATCCGCCTTGACGGGGTGGTAGCGCCAGCCGCCCTGGTCATTCTGGGTGCGCACGATCAGCGCGACGGCCTTTTGGAGCTTTTCGCGCAAATCGCCGCGATGCGACATGCCGTAGGCCTCGGCCAGGAACAGCGTCGCGAATCCGTGACCGTACATCGGGCCGTACGACGTCTCCGCCGCGATGAGGCCGGATTGATCCGAGCAGGCCTTCAGGACAAACTCAAGTCCTAAATCGACGTTCTTCGAGTATCGACCCCGCTCCGGCATGCTTCCCTCGCTCATGAAGGCGAGGCATGCCAGCGACGTAATGCCCACGTGCCGCCCGTATTGCGAGCCGCTCCCGAACGAACCGTCGGGCTTCTGCTGCTCGGCGAGCCATTTCAAGCCGCGCTCGATCGCGGCCGACTGCTCCGGCGTTGGTCGGTCGACGCGCCCGTCGCGCTTCGCTGTCGCGGCTGGCTGCGAGGCGGGCCATTGCGCCCCGCAAACAGACGGTCGCGCAGCGACGAACGCAAGCGATGTCGCGCAACCGAGCGTCATCGCAATGATTCGCCTGGACGTCATCGCTTGTCACTCGAAGACGCTTTCGCCACGGCTGCGTCCGCCAAACGCCGGTAGTAATCCATGATCTGTTCACGATACTTCGCCAGGAACTCCTCGTCGAATCCCTGCAAGACCTCGTCGCGCTCGCGGCCCGGCAGGAAGCCCCAACCTCGGGCCAGCTCCGCCTTGGCTGCCTGCTTCCTGGATGAATCCGCGCCCGCGCCGCCCTCCGCGCCGGGTCCGCCGCGTTGCGCCTGACCACCCTTGCCCTGATTCATTTGCTTCCGCTCGCCCGGCGGCCGGCGTCGCTGACCTTCGCGCTCACCACGTGGTCGAACGCGAGACGCCTGCGGCGCCGCGCGACGATTCTCACCCGCCTGACGTATCAGGGTGTCGAGACCCTCCAGCGCGCGACGCTGCGCGGCCTGGGTCTGCGAACCGGCATCCGACTTCGAGTTCAGCCGCTCGGAGGCCTCTCCCATGCTGGCCAGCATCAAGTCAACCTGATCGACGGCGGTCGATTCTCCGTCGAGCAGCTTGCGCACCATCTGATCGCGCGGCGACACGCCCGGTTGCGTTGTCGCGGACTTGTCGGCATCGGCGGACTGCGTCGACGTCGCCGATGTTGTGGTCTCTGACGGTGTGCCCATTGGGTCGGACGCGAAAGACGAAGCCATGAAGACAGACAAGCCCGCCACCATCGTCGCAACGGCTGCCCCGCGCGCACGACTTCCGGCCACCTGTTCAGCTCCACACATCTTCGTCATGGCGATCCTCCATCCGCAGCCGCTTGTTCGATGAGCTTCGTGGCGAGTTCGTGCAATTCCCGCTGACTCGCGCCCATTGAGCGGAGCAATTCAGATCGCCGCGCCGCGTCTTCGCCTGTCGCGCTTGCGGTTGCGGCATGACGCACGGTCTGATCGTGAATCGCGCTTTGCATCGATCGCAGCACCTTTAATTCGGCCAGCGGCGGTATCAATCTCTGCATCGTCGGCTGGGCCGCGGACTGGCCCGCGCCGGCCGCATCGGCGAACTGCTTCGATGAATCGGGTCGGGGAAGCTCTTCAATCGCCCCGATCAGTTGTTTCAACTCGGCGAGAACCTGTTCCTGCACAACCACGGCGCCGCCCCACTCGCGCGTGTTAAGCAAAGCGCCGGATTCTTCCATTCCGAGAGTGATGCGGGCAGCAACATGACTGAAGACGATGCTCCCCGACATCTTTTCCTTCGCCTCGGCCATCTGATCCTTCGACGCCGACTGACGAACGGCAAGCTGGCCCGCGCGAAGGACCTCGGCGCGGGACAGTTGCTCCGACTCCGCGCTGCGCGAAGCAAGAGTTTGCGTGTCGGTGAGGATGAGCCCCTGCTCCCGATAGATCGCCACGAGCTGCCCGGTCAACGCCGCTAACGACTTCTCCGCTGCGGCCTGATCGGCCTCCTGGCGCCGGCGCTCCAGAATGCTCAACGCGGTCTCGAGCAACTCCAGCGCCGCGTTCTGTCGCTCGCCGGCCTGGCTTCGATCCGATGCCGTCAGGCGCTCCGCAGCGGTCAGCATTTCCTCCGAGGATTTGGCCGTCTGCTCCTGGACAACTTCTGCATCGGTGTCTGCCACCTTTAGACCCGAGGAGAAAGCGCTCGTTGTGCGCGCCAGCGTCGATTGGCGCGTCGCAAGGCGTGAGCCTTCCTGATCCGCCGCCTGGGCTCGCGCAATCAGATCGCGCTGTGCGGAGATGATTTTTTTCAGCCGCTCCGCCGCGTCGGACAGCGCCCGCGACAGGAGCGACAATTCCCGTTGCGGCGCTTCTTCCAGCATGGCAATCATGGCCTGCAATCCCGCGGCAGCGCCGGCCTGCGCATCGCCCGCCAGCCCCGCGCGCCCCGCCACCAATTCAGTCACCGCGTCGTCCATGCGCCCGACGATGTTGTGCCGATAGCCCAGATCGGCCGCGGCGCGGAGCGCAGCCGCTCGTGCATTCGCGACGACTTCGGACTCCCGACCGTAGTCTTTCATGCTGACCAGCACCCGGGTCGCCTCGGCACTAAGCTGCCGCTGATCCTGCGCGGCGGCCTCCATCTCGCGTGGTGCGCCGGCTGACCGGCCCGGCGCCTCCGTCCCGGATCCACCCAACGTGTCAATCCGGGCATCTTGCGCCGACCGATCCGCATCCGCGACAATGCGTATTAGCGCCTCCTGTCGCGCCTGCATCTCGCGCACGCGCTGAACCAGTTCTTCGTAGTCATTCCAGTTCGCAAGACGATCAAGAATCGCATGGATGCCCGCGATGGCCCGACCTTCGTAATCAACCGCCGCCGCCATCCGTAGCGACTCCTCATTCCCCTTCAGCGGCTCCAGCGCTTCAACGGCCCGGACAAGCATCTCCTCCGAAACCTCCGTCAACTCCCCGTGCAATCGCCGCGACAGTTGAATGACATCTTCGTGGCCCAGTCGATTGACGTATCCCCGATCAATCACCGTTGACATGCGATCGAGAATCGGTCCCGCTGACTGCCGTACCCGTTGCAATTCCGCGGCGAGCAATCGTGCGGGATGTCGATCTTGCGGCTGGGCGGATTGCGAGGTCGCCCCCGCCGACTCCAGCGCCCGCGTGCGGCCCTCGATGGATGTGAGATCGGCAACCAATCGACGCAGTGGGCGTTGCGTCAGCAGTAGCTCCTCTCGCAGCCGCCGGGCAAGCTCCGCCGGCGACAGCGCGTTCAGCCGCTGCGGCAGCGTGCGCACTACCCTCGACGAATCCTGCTGCGTGAACGCATCGCGCGCCTCGACGTGATAAACGACCGTATCACCCGGCTGGAGGTGCATACCAGCAAGAGACCAACGGTAGAGCCGTTCCATCGCTTTTTCCGGGGCCGATGGCGCGGCGGCGCCGATCACGGCCGACCTCGAATCAGCGATTGCGTCAGCACCGAGGTCCGACTTCAGGTCGATGCCCTCTTTCAGAACATCGACGGCCCACTTTGACGGCTGGCTTTCCGATGCCGCGCGCTCGACCGTAGCAACCAGCGATACGCCCGCCAGTTCCACGTCGTCCTCGGCGTGGACAATCACGTCCAGCTCCGCGCGAGGGGTCACGTCGAGCAGGCCGATCGGCGACGCGATGCGCACCGCAGGCGGCTGATCCGGGCGGACTGTCAGACGTGTGACGCGACGTTCGTGAGGCGTCAACCCCAGACCATCGCGCAGCTCGACCGCGAACGACACGGATTCGAGGGCCTCCATTCGCGCCGTCCACTCCGCCCCTTCACCGCGTTGCATCTCCAGTCGTCGCCCGTCATCAAAGACCAATGCCACGATCGCTCCGGTGAGCTGATCGGCCGTCGGCAGGTGGCACGTCGCGCGAAGCAGGAGCGACCCACCTCGAATCGCGTGGAATCCGTCGTCGCGTCCCGATTGCGTCTCGGCTTGTGACGAGCCGGCATAAGTCGGGAGCGACACATCGGCCGACAGCGCGACAAGCTCCGGCCGTGCCGTGCAACGCAGGGTGAAGGGCGAATCCGACAGGTCGTGGTCGCCGCATGTGAAAGAGTATTTCACGTCGCTTCGTATAGCGTCCAGCGTACGCCGATAGACGCCGTCCGGCCCGCGCCGAAGGACTTCGCGCTGCACGCGTCCGTGAATGGGGTGCAGATTCAGGTAAACGCGATGCAGCCGGCTCTCGCCACGCGCCACGCGCATCGCCACTTCAAACGATTCACCCGCCGCGACAACGGCGTCGCCCGTCAGCGGAAGAATCTCCACCCGACGCGGCCACGCAGATTCTCCAAGCGGGATCGCCAACCGCGCGAATCCCACGCGCGCCAGCGCGCTTTGCCACATCGCAATCGACCCCAGCGCCACGAGTCCCAACACGCCCGCGGTCATCCATCGCCGGGCGCGCGCCGGACGGAGCCCGCGCGCCAATCTCGCCCCGCCCAGCGAATCGCTCGTCTGCTCGATCACCCGATGCCATAACGTCGACGAGCCGGTGCCGCCGTGATCAAGGTAGGCGACGCTCGCCGCCAATCGATCTCGCAACTCGCTCGGTAAGTCGGGCAGGACAAGCGCCACCTGATCAAGGTGAATTGGTGCCGTGGCCGGGCGATACACCCGCTGCCAGGCATAGCGGATGATTATGATGACAAACGTCGCATTAAAGATGAGGCGCACATAGCCCGGAAAATGCACCCACCAGTCGGCCGCGGCCACCACGGCGGCATACGCGACCCCGGCGACCAGGATCTTCCCGACGGCCTCCAGCGCAAGAAGCCACCGAATGCGCCGGCGAACCGCCGCGAGGCGGGCCAGCAACTGTTCAGTGGGCGGTTTGCGCGGTTCCATGGACAACTCCGTCACGGCAGGCTCAAGGCTCTGCGAAGTACCCATTCGGTCGTGAGCAACCCGGCCAGAGCCAGCACGATCAAGCGGGTATCCCAAAGCGGTGTTTCTATGTCCGCAGGCGTGATGACCGAGCGATCGGGTATTGATTCAGCGAGCTTTGAGAGGTCGTCCGTGGCCCAGAACGCTCGGCCGCCGGTCTCCTGGGCGATGCGCGCGAGCAGGCGCCGATCCGCTGACGTGTCGCGTTGTTCCGGATCAACAGCTTGCACCTCCAGCGAGCAGTTCGGCGGTTCAACGTCGCCGGAGAATGCATCCGACGCGACGTCCAGCGTCAACGGACCGGAGACCGACGCATCCCAGGTGCCCTCCCAGATGCCGCTTCCCGGGACCTTCGGTTGCAGCGCGACCCGATCCACCGCTCCGCGAGCATCACGAACGATGATGTTCATGTCGCCCGTCAAGTATCGCATCGATGCGTCACGCAACATCAAGCGGACCTGCACCGGTTCACCCAGGTCGTAGCGCTTGCGGTCGGTCTCCAGACGCCAGGAACGATCGGAGCCCAGCATGCGACCGCGCGCCAGGGCACGAATCGCCCCCAGCCAGAATGTCTCATAGTGCGCGTCGCCGCCGAATTCGCGCCATCGCCAGAGGTCGTCAGTTCCGACGAACAGCGTTCGCCCGGCGCCATATCGACCCATGACGATTGCCGGAGTCAATCCGGCACTTCCCGCGCCGCCGGGAACCGCGGCGAGGACGCTCGCACCCGGCTGCGCACCGAGCACGCGCGCGACGTAATACCAGCCGGGCATCGCGCTCCCGATCTCCTTCCGGACGGCGCGATCATCGGCAAAGTGGAACAAGCCGCTCTCGTCGCCCTCGGCCGTGATTTGCACCAGTCTTGGGTCGTCAAGCCGCTGCTGCCCCGGGCGCGATTGCGTGTCCAAGGCGACCGGCACCAGTTTCTCCAGTGTGGTCTGGCGAAGCACCTGAGGCATGTGATCGGTCCCCGCAAGGAACGCGACGCCTCCTCCAAGCGACGATACAAACTCGACCAGCCACTCCTGCTGGGCGCTGGAAACCGCATCCTCGCGCCGCAGATCCACGTCTCCGAGAAGAATCACGTCGAAGTTTCGCAGTTCTTCCGACGTGGCGGGAAATCGGTTCTGCGGGCGCTGGCCTTCCTGCGCAAATCCCGACGCGGCCGACAGTAGCAAGCAACTGCTCTCAAGCGTCGGGTCGCGCACAAGCAAGTTCTTCAAAAATCGGTACTCATAGCGCGGATACCCTTCGACATACAACACGCGAATCTTTCGCTCGTGCGCGCGAATCGACACGACCATTGCGTTGTTCGACAGATCCCGTTCGCCGGAAATCGGCAGCACGCGCACTTCCAACGACTTTCGCCCTTTGTCAGTCGGCCGGTAGATCAGATCCCACGAGGCTATACGTTGCGAAGGGCTCAATTCGCCGCGATATGACGACAACAACGCGCCGCTCTCGACGTCGCGCAGCTCAACAGCCGTCTCCTGCGGCGCTTCAAGCCCGCGTGCGTCCACCTGAACTCGGAGCGTCACCGAGTCCTGGACGAATACCTCGTTGTCATGCCACACAGAATCCACGCGGAGATCCCGCTCCGGCTCCCACGATCCGACTCCGATGGTGTGAATCGGCACACGTCGCGCCTGCGCCTGCGCAAGGGCGTCGTCAATCGAGTTTGTCGCAGACTGCCGCCCGTCGGAGATGAGAATCACCGATGCAAGCCGCGCGGTGGATTCCTGATTGAGGACCTCGCCGATGGCGCCGGCCAGGTCCGTGACGCGCTCATTCGCATTGGTCGGCAACAAGGGCGTTGCGGCTTCCAGACGGGTCACGGATTCCGCGAAGGCCCACGTCGACAATTCGTATCCATTCTGAAGATCCCCAAGACGGCCGCCGGAATTCAAAATCAGCCGATGCGCGACGGCCAATCGATTGGACTCCGGGCGTTCCCCACTCGGAAGCTTTGCCGCGGGCCAATCGCCGTCGGCCGATGCCATGCTCAACGATCGATCGACCAGGATGGCGACGTGGCCGCGCTGTTCGTGCGTAATGCGTCGCACCAACATGGGGCGCGACAAGATAAATAAGACGGTCAGCACGGCGCCGACTCGGAGCGTCACCAGCGCGGCCTTCCATTGGCGCGGGATCGGCTCGGCGCGGTAGATGCGGTACACATAGACGAATGAAAGGATCGCGCCGATCAGCATGATCCACGCAGCGGGAGGCGTCGCGAAGCGCAGCGCCAGCGAGTCTCCGCCGGTGAGTCCGGCCGCTTCAAGGTTCAGGAGCCATTCGGCGAGCCGCTTCATCGCGCTCCTCCGAACCAGCGCCCCAGCAACGACTCCGTCGTCGCCGCCAGCAGCAGGATCACCGCCAGCGCCCAGCCAAGTTCCCGTACATCGGCCGACCCGGCGAAGGCTTCCAACTCCGTCGAGTCAACAATTGCAACGCGGTCGCCCAGCGACGAAGCCACGCGCGATTCTTCAACCCGCCGCAAGTCGCTCTCCGCCGTGTCCGCATTGACGCAGAAGTATTCCTGTGATGAGCCCCGCGACCATTCATAAATTCCGGGCAATGCCGTGTCGTTCAGTCTCCACCGGCCGGTCCAACCATCGACGCCATGACCAGCACGCTGCCGTTTTCCATCCGGCCGAATCAACTCGATGCGCTCCGATTCACTGAACAGCATCCGTCCCCAGAGGGATTCTCCGACCTTCACATTGCGGCCCGAGTTTCGATCGCCCGCGACAAACCCGGTCAGATTCATCATCAGCGGCAGGTAATCCGGCTTGGCGGGAAGATTGGTCCACGACATGTCCGCCGAGGTCAACCAGATCGCCATGCGTCCCATGCCGATTTCTGTCAACAAAAGAATGGGATCGCCCGTGCTGGTCATGAGAACAGGCTCCCGGCGCGGTCCGTTCGTCCCGTTCTCGATTCGCCTCCATGTGTTGACATGAGCGCGGCCGAGGATGTTTCGCTGCTGCCCGGCGAAATCTCCAAGCATCGGGTGTGCCGGGTCCGAGACCGTCAACGTCGGAGGCGGTTGGTCGTCTGCCTCGCGATGAATGTCCAAGAGTCGAATCGGTAGCAATTCTCCCAAGTCGTCAACGTCGGCTCCCTCCAACTCTCCACAAAAGGCGATCAGGCCGCCGCCTTGCGCCACGAACTCGCGCAAGCGCTCCAATGCTTCCCGACCAAGATGCGCCCATTCGCCCACCGCCACGACGTCATAGTCCTTCAGGACGACATCGCGAAACTGGTCCGCTGCAACCTGCGTTGTGTAAAACGGAGATTGATCAGTCGATGTTGCATCGGCGCCGTCCAGCGTTAGGCGAAAGTGAAACAGCGGCTCCTCTTGGGCTGATTCGGTGCCGCGATTCTGCACCAGAAGAACGCGTCGCCGATTCGGCACTTCCACCGCAAGCCGCCGATGGTCGTCTTCCTGCAGCCAATCGCCTTCCCAGCGATCCAGCGTGGCTTCGAGGGCATGAACCCGGCCCGGCTCCAGCCTCACATGAAACGTCACCGATGTTCGTGCTCCGGCCGCGAGCGACGGAATGCTCCGCTGACCCAACTCGTGCTTCCCGGCCCGCAGCGTCAATGCTGTCGCAGGCGTGTCGCCGGATGAGAAATTCGTGATCTCCGCGAGAACCTCGGCCGCGCCGTTCAGCAATGCCGGCTGACCCACGACCCGAAGGTCCGTGATCGCCCGATTCGGCCGGGACTCCGCCGCCGTTTGGATCAATACGACGCGCGCTGCGTTTTCAACCGGCCCAATCGCGGATCGGCTTTCTTCGACCGATCGCCCGAGGTCGCGTCCGCAAAAATCTGAAAAGACGTACAACTCACACGCTTCCGCCGGTGCGGTACCGCGCGCGAGAATCGCGTCGGCCAGTTCGACGGCGCCGTTCAAGTCCGAAACCGCGTGAGTCCCTTCGATGCCTTCGACGACCTGCCGCACGGCAAGACGATCCTGCACCGGCTGATCAAACCACGCTCGAACCGGGCGCGACGCCGTCACCACGGCGAAGCCGCCGCTTCCGCCGCTGCGATCCATCAGCTTTAGCATCGCCGACTTGGCGCGTTCCAGCGCGCTGGAGTGCATCATCGTGCCGGCCCGCATGGAAAGGCTGTCGTCGAGAACAAGGACGCGATCGATGCGCTTCTCACCCACGGCCAGCAACTCGGATCGCGGCGCGAAGTACGGCCGTGCCACCACCAACCCGACCAGCGCCATGACTAGAGTGCGTACCGCAAGGAGGATCCATTGCTCGGTCCGCAGCCGACGGCGCGTCCGCTGAACCGCGGACAGAATGAATTGCATGGCGGCCCACGGTTCATCACGGTATCGCCGGCGATTCAGCAGGTGGATCAGCACCGGCACCATCGCCAGTCCTGCCGCCGCCATCGCCATGCCGCCGTGAACGAAAGACATTGAAACCGCCGTGAGGTCATGGCCGGCCGCCGCCGGCCGGATCAGCTTCGGCGGCGCACGCGCGCCGCGCGATTCGCGAGGTAAGTACTTAGCGCCGTGGTCAGCGGCGCGCCGGTATCCATCAGTTGGTAATCGCACTGTTGGGCGTGACAGCCCCTGCGAATCGTGTCCAGGTGCCGGGTGATCTCCGCGAGGTATCGATCTCGCAGCGCGCCAGGGTCCGTCGCGAGCGGGCCGACGCCCTCCATCCCGATGAATCGCACCGGGCCTTCAAACGGAAAGGTCAGCTCGGCGTGATCGAGAATCTGCAGCACGATCGGCTCGTGGCGACAATGGCGCAGGTGCTTGATGCCCGTGATGATGTCGTCCGGATCACCCAGCAGATCGCTTAGCAGAATAATGAGATGGCGCTCTCGCAAGCTCTCGGCCATTTCGTCGAACACGGCGCGCAGGGCCGTCGGCCCCGCCGCGGGGCGATGCTCCAACTCCGCCACAATCTGCTTCCACTGGTTCGGCTGGTTGCTGGCTCGGCCGTGACGATGCAGACGCGTGTCGAACGTCGCCAGCGCGACCGAATCGGCCTGATGCAGCGCCAAGTAGGACAACCCCGCCGCGGCGGTGATGGCAAATTCCCGCTTGGACCAGACCGCTTCGCGGCTCTTGTATTTCATTGACTCCGACGCATCGACGGCGATGAGCAGCCGCAGGTTGGTCTCCTGCTCGTATTCCTTGATGTAGTGCTTGTCCGTCCGACCGAATACTTTCCAATCCAGGTGCCGCAGATCGTCGCCCTGGGCATACTTGCGATACTCGGCGAACTCAATGCTGAAACCGTGAAGTGGTGATCGGTGCAAACCGCTTACAAATCCCTCGACCATTCGCCGCGCGCGAAGGTCCAGCCCGGCGATCCCGGCCAGCACCGCCGGGTTCAGGTATTTCTGGAGGTTTTCGCCCTGCGCGATCATAGGTTGATGTCCCGGTGGGACGGAGCGCGTGCCGAATGGGCACCGCCCGCCGATCCCACGCCCTGTTCACTCCCTGCCCTCGCCCCTTCGTGCCTTTCCTACTTACTTCACCAGCACGCGTTGCGCGTCGATCGCGTCCAGGTCAGGCGTCGAAGCCCCCATCACCGACTCCAACAACCGGTCAATCACGCCGTCCGGCGTGACGCCGTCCGCCTCGGCCGTGAAATTGGTGACAATCCGATGGCGCATCACGGGATGCGCCGCCGCGCGAATGTCATCCGTGGAAACGTGGTAACGACCCGACAAAATCGCTCGCGCCTTGCCCCCCATGACGAGATACTGCGACGCCCGCGGACCCGCGCCCCAACTGACGTACCGTCGAACAAACTCCGGCGCGTCCGGCGACTGCGGCCGGCTACCGCGAGCCAGGCGCATCGCGTACTCCATGACATGTTCGGCGCACGGCACGCGCGTGACGACTTCCTGCAGCGCGAGCAGGTCCTCGGCGGTAAACACGCGCTTCATTTCGACCGTCTCGATCGTGGTTGTCTTGCTGATGATCCGCAGTTCATCCGCGGCGCTGGGGTATTCCATCAGAATCTTGAACATGAACCGGTCGAGCTGTGCTTCGGGAAGCGGGTACGTTCCTTCCTGCTCGATTGGGTTCTGCGTCGCCAGGACGAAGAACGGTTCGGGCAGACGATGCGTGAAACCCGCAGCCGTCACCTGATGCTCCTGCATGGCCTCCAGAAGCGCTGCCTGCGTCTTGGGGGGCGTTCGATTGATCTCGTCCGCGAGGATCACGTTGGCGAATACCGGGCCGTTGACAAACCGCAACTGGCGGACGCCCGTGGCCTTGTTCTCCTCGATGATCTCCGTGCCGGTGATGTCGCTGGGCATCAGGTCGGGCGTGAACTGAATTCGGTTGAACGACAGACTCAAAGTCCGCGCGAGCGATTTGATCATCAGGGTCTTGGCGAGACCCGGCACGCCCTCAAGGATGCAATGACCGCCGCTGAAAAGGCAGATCAGGATCTGATCGATGACCTCTTCCTGGCCGACGATCACCTTGCTCAATTCCGCGCGAATCAGGTCGCGGCTGCTCGCCAGCGCCGCGATTGCCTCGCGCTCGCGCTGGGCCGATTCCGGAGTCACGGCACCATCTTGTCTCATTCTGCACCTCACGGTTCACGGCGACGCCAACAAAGTCTATGCGCGCAAAACGGCCGACTTCGCGGACGATCGCCTCTCCCTAATATCGTCGCGACCGAGGCCCTGATTCATGCTCGGGTCTGCTGCTTTTAGGGTCCGAGTCGGCCTAGAATCCGGTAAGAGGTGCGAAGTTCCCTCGCAGAGCCGCTTTGGCGGTGCTGCGCGCGAGGCGCACACCCATCCGCCAACCCGGCCGCGAGTTCCGCTGCGCCGGGCCCTGGTGACACGCCTTAGTTGGTTCGTTGCACTGCTTGCTCTATACTGCCGCGCCGGAACGGCCCCGCCGCGTGTCGCGGTTCGGCGGACGGAACGGATCGGAAACACTCTCATGCGAATTCTCATCACCGGCGGCGCGGGCTTCATCGGGTCTCACTTGACGGATCGATTGCTTGCTGACGGCCACGAAGTCATCGCGCTGGACAACTTGAGCACCGGCAACGCGCGCAACATCGAAGCCGCACGGTCCAATCCGCGACTGCGATTCGTTCACGACGATGTTCGCAGCGAGCACACGCTGCACGTGCTGACCGAGCAATGCGACATGGTCTATCACCTTGCCGCGGCCGTCGGCGTGCAGTTGATCGTTGATGAGCCGGTGCACACGATCGAGACCAACATCCACGGCAGCGAAGTGGTTCTCGCAATCGCCAACAAGTTTCGCAAGCCCGTGCTCATTGCCTCCACAAGCGAGGTCTATGGCAAGAGCGAGAAAGTGCCATTCCGCGAGGACGACGACACCGTGCTGGGCGCCACGCGATACAGCCGCTGGTCCTACGCATGTTCCAAGGCAATTGACGAGTTTCTCGGCCTCGCGTATCACCAGCAATACGGGCTGCCCGTGGTGGTCGCACGATTCTTCAACACCGTCGGTCCGCGGCAGACGGGTCGCTACGGCATGGTCATTCCGCGTTTTGTCGAGTCGGCGATCAAGAACGAACCGATTCACATTTACGGAACCGGTAAACAGTCTCGCTGCTTCGGGTTCGTCGGCGATGTCGTCGACGCGATTGTGAAACTGATGAACAATCCGAAAGCCGCCGGACGGGTCTACAACGTCGGCGCGACCGAGGAAGTCTCCATCGAAGGCCTGGCGGACAAGATCATCGCCATGACCGGAAGCAAGAGCACCAAGAAGTTCCTCTCCTACGAAGAAGCCTACGGCCGCCCCTTCGACGACATGATGCGGCGCATTCCCTGCCTCGATCGCATTCGTGAGATGACCGGCTACGAACCGAAGGCGAACCTTGAGAAGATTCTTCAACTGGTCATCGCGGAGAAGAAGGAACAGTTGGCGCGAGGCTGATCAGCCGCTGCCTGCATCGCGCGATTGCCCCGGCATGGATGGCTGGACTGCCGGGCAGCATCCACCCCACCACTCATGAAACTCGCTGCCGCGTCGCTACAATGGGCGCGACGTTCCGCGGCCTTCGCGCGCCGATCGGGTCGGCGCACCGGCTGCGACACAAGGTGCCTTCCCATGCCCGTCATCGTTCAAAGCATCCTTCTCCTGACGATCTCGAATGTCTTTATGACTTTCGCGTGGTACGCCCACCTCAAGGAGCTGAACCACAAGCCGTGGATCGTCGCCGCCATCATCAGTTGGGGCGTGGCGCTGTTGGAGTATCTCTTCCAGGTCCCCGCAAATCGCATCGGTCATCAGGTCTACAACGTGGGCCAACTCAAGATTCTCCAGGAAGTCATCACGTTGTCTGTTTTTGTGCCGTTCGCGGTATTCTACCTGCGCGAATCGATCAAGCTGGATTACCTCTGGGCAGGACTGTGCCTTTGCGGCGCGGTGTACTTTGTCTTCCGGGGCAGCGGCAATCCCACTGCCGTCGCGAGCATCAGTCCTTAACGCTGCCCGCGCAACACAAGTCCGCGCGCGATTCAGACTCCCGAATCTGGGTCAAATCCACCAGTTTCGCGCGACGAATTGATGCAACGCTCTCTCCCCATCCGACGCATAAATCTTGACATGACAAGTATTAATTGATACACTGCCCGCTGTTTGTAGCCGTTTTATCACGTCTCACGTCTCCATGAGGGGAAACGTGCGCACCGGAGGGTCCATCATGTTGCGAGCCGCATCCGCGCTGATCGTCTTTTCATTTTCAGTTTCAACAACTTTCGCCACGCCGATCTCGAGTCTGCAAGGCACACCGATCGATGCACCGGAAGCCATCATCGCACTTCCGATCGACGGCTCCTGGACCGTGCTCGACGAGATCATGGTCGCCGGCTCGTACTATTCGCCGATTTTCACCTATTCGTCACCCAATCCGGTGCAAATGGACGTGACGGACTTGTTCGTTGTTTCTGATCGCAACGAAGTCTGGCTCGATGGCGTTCTTCTGGGCACGACCCCTGCCATGCCGGATTGGCCGGCCCTGATCCCCGCGGTCGGTCCGTTTGATGACGCGCCCTACACGAGCGACCCTGATGTGGCCTGGGGCCGACCCGAGTTCAGCAAAACGACGCTCGTGCTGCCGGCGGGGTCACACATGATCACGTTGCGGAACATTCACATCCCGTCGAACTCGGCGCAGACCGGCCCGATGGACGACGGCACGGTGGCCTTTCGACTCGTGCCCGAGCCGACGACGGCGCTGTTGCTCGTCGCCGCGGCAGTGACGATCCTGCTTGCGCGCCGCCGCGCTACCCAGAACAAGCTTGCGTCGGTTCCGGTGAGCCTGCATCGCGGCTCGACGGCGGCGCTGCTCCTCGCGGCGGTTCTTCCACTCTTCACGGTCGCAACCGTCCAGGCCGCCCCTTGCGGCACGCTCAATGTCGATGTCATCAGCAACGTGCTGGAGATTCAGGGCACGACAGGCGACGACAGCGTGCGCATCGTCAAGAACGCGGGCAATCCGGCGATTGTCGATATCTACACCCCCGCCGGCGACGCCACGCCCAGTTGTAGCTACGACTCGACCGCCACGCCCTTCGGCACGATTCGCGTCACAGCCGACGATGGCGACAATCTGATTGTTTTCGACGATTCCAATGGAGCCATCTCCGACACATGGATCATCGAAGTCCACGGCGGCGGCGATGAAGACATCGTCCTAGGCGGCATTGACTTGAACGTCACGTCCCTGAACGACGCCCTGACGATGATCGCGACGCTTCAGCAGGCACAGACCTACATCGATCGCGTGCTGGACATGCTCGATGCCCCGCAGAGCACTTGCAACACGGCGTCGTGTCTCGTTGAGAATGCCGCGACCCTCGCGAAGGACGCCGGCAACAATCTCGTTCTCCCCACGGCCAATTACGTGCGCGACATCGAAAGCGAACTCGTCCAGCCGACCGCCGCGACCGTACAGAAGGCCCACGGCCGCATCGCGAATTACCTGAACAATTACATCGCGGCAGACGTGCAAGGCATCTCGCAGGAAGCACAGGTCATCTCGGCCGACGTGGAAGTGATGATCGACGAGTTCGAGCTGCTCCTGCCCGTTGCGAACGACCTGCTTGTCCGCGCGCAGTCGTTGTATGACCGGGCCGCGAGCCTCGGCATGGAAACGCAGAACGGCGATCCCGTTGCCTTGCTCATGCAGACCATCGAGAGCCACGTTCTCACGATCAGCGAACTGTCGCTCATGTGCGACGAAGACCCCGAGCCGACCGAGACCGAGTTCAACGAGGACCTGCAGGACCCCAGCGGCCTGCCGCCCATCTGCGCCGAAGTCGAGCGGCGCGTCGAAGCGCTCGAGGCCATCACGGACACGGTCGAGGCGCGCGTCGATCAGGTCGAGTTGGAAGGCGATGCCTTTGAAGCAGACGGCGACGCGCTGGAAGCGCTGGCCGACAGCAAGGGCGACGATGAAATCCCGTCCTCCAACGCGGCACAGATGGAGACGCAGGGCGACAACCTCGTCAACACCGGCGACACGCTAAGCTCGACAACCGAGGCGCTCGCCGCAGACTGGGAACAGTGGGTCGCGCAGGCCGAGGGCGATCTGGAGAATCGCGGCGACACGATGCACACGCGCGGGCTGAACGAAGTACTCGCCGCAGCCGACGCACTGGATACCCAGGCGCAAACGAGCGTCGAAGCGGCGGCCGACGCGCTCCTCGCCGAAGCCGACCAGCTTGCGGCCGACCTTGACGCGCTCATGACGGCTGCGGCGCCGATCCTCGGCGACACGCTGGCGTTCGTCGGCGGAAGCAACACCTGCGAAGTCACGCCAACGAACACCATCAACGGCGGCCCGGGCAACGACGTGCTGATCGGCTCGACCGGCAGCGACAAAATCGAAGGCGGCGACGATGCCGACCTGATCATCGGCCTGGGCGGCGACGACGAACTGAACGGCGACGACGGCAACGATCTCATTTTCGGCGGCGGCGGCAACGACCGCATCAACGGCGGCGCCAAGGTGGACATCCTCGTCGGCAACAAGGGCAACGACTGCATCTTCGGCGGCGGCGGCCAGACGTTGACGCGTGGCAATCTCTCTGTCGCCATGGGCGACATTTTCTTCGGCGTTGACGGCGATGACACGATCGTGGCCGGCGACAGCGAGGACGACGACCCCGAGGAAATCGACTTCGTCATGGGTGGCGCCGACAACGACCGCGTGCGCGTCAGCCACGGCGGCGATCTGACCATCGGCTCGTTCACAATCAAACTGGGCAATCTCGTATTCGGTGGGGACGGCAACGACGACATCCTGACGAAAGACGGCATCGATGTCCTCTTCGGCGGCAACGGCGAAGACCCCATCAACGCCGGCAAGGGCGCGCAGCTCACCATCGGCAGCGGGAGCAGCCAGTTCCGCCTCGCCCTCGGCGATCTCATTTTCGGCGGCGGCGACAATGACACGATCGACGGCGATGACCCCGATGCCGACGAGGCCGATCAGGACATCGACGTGATCTTCGGACGCGACGGCGACGACACGATCCACGGTTACGCCGGCGGCCTGTTGAGCATCGGCGATGTCAGCGATCCCGACTTCGAGCTGCGGCTGGGCAACCTCATCTTCGGCGGCAACGGCAAGGACGAGATCGACACGACCGCCGGCATCGACGTGATCTTCGGCGGCGATGATGACGACACCGTGTCATCCGCCGGCAAGGGCCACCTGCTCACCATCGGGGATGACGACTTCCGCCTCGCGCTGGGAGATCTCCTCTTCGGCGGCAACGGCAACGACGAACTCCATGGCGACGACCCCGAAGCCGACCGCGCTGACGACGACATTGACGTGATCTTCGGCCGCGACGGCGACGACACCATCTTCGGCTACGGCGGCGGGCTGCTCTCCATCGGCGATTCCAGCGACCCCGATTTTGAACTCAAGCTTGGAAACGTGATCTTCGGCGGCGATCAGAACGACGAGATCGAAACACTCGACGGCATTGACCTCATCTTCTGCGGCGCGGGCGACGACACCGCCTCGGCCGGCAAGGGGCATGTCCTCAACATCAACGACACGTTCAAGATTGACCTGGGCGATCTCATCTTCGGCCAGGCCGGCAACGACACGCTGCACGGCGACGCGGCCGATCCGCCCGAAGACGGCGACGAGCACGACGGCATCGACCTCATCTTTGGCGCATCCGGCGATGACAACATCTACGGCTGCACCGGCGGCAACATCGAACTGCCCGATCAGGACTTCTGCCTGCTCTTCGGCAATCTCCTCTTCGGCGGGCCCGACAACGACCTCATCCGCGCCGACTATGAGAATCAGGACACCGACAATCCCCAGGGCGGCATCGATCTCGCTTTCGGCGCCGGCGGCAATGACACCATCGAGGGCAAGGAAGGCTCGCTCATCATCATCGGCGACATTTCCTCCGGCCAAGCCGTCATCATCTTCTTCGGTAACCTGCTCTTCGGCGGGCCGGGCAACGACACGATCCAGGGCGCGAACGTCTCGGATCTTTGCTCCGGCGTCAACGAAGACCTCGACGAGCTACTCAACGATCTGGGCGTCGGCGACCTCGGCGGCGCGGCCGACCTCATCTTCTGCGGACCGGGCAACGACGAAGTGGACGCTTACAACGGCATCGACCTCGTCTTCGGCGCCGACGGCGACGACATCCTGCGCGCCGACCACGGCGGCATCGTGGTCGTCCCCATCAGCGGCGTGCCCACCCCCATCGCATTCGGCAACCTCATGTTCGGCAGCGACGGCGAAGACGACATCACCAGCCTCGGCCGCCTGCTGTTGCCGACCGTGCCGCCCATGGAGATCGATCTGCTCTTCGGCGGGCCGTGCGATGACATCATTTCGGCCGGCGACGGATTGAATCTCGTCTTCGGCGGCAAGGAAAACGACACGATCACCGCCGGCGACGGCATCAACCTGCTCTTCGGCAACGCCGAGAACGACACCATCACCGCCGGCACGGGCCTGAACCTCGTGTTCGGAAATCGTGGAAATGACACCATCACGTCGCAGGACGGCCTGAATGTTCTGTTCGGCAATCGTGAAGATGACACCATCAACGCCGGCAGCGGGTTGAACATCGCCTTCGGCGGCAAGAATGATGACACCGTGCAGGCCGGCGCGGGCGTCAACATCCTGTTCGGCAACGCCGGCGTCGATCACGTCGAGGGCGGCGCGGGCCTGAACGTCTTGTTCGGCAACAAGGGCGACGACGAAGTCATCGGCGGTCCGGGCCTGTCCGTCCTGTTCGGCAACAAACAGAACGACCAGGTCACCGGCGGCGCGGGCCTCTGCGTCGCGTTTGGCAACGCGGATCATGACGAAGTCACCGGCGGCCCGGGGCTTGCCGTGCTCTTCGGCAACGGCGGCGAGGACCGCGTGCGATCCAGCAGCGGCCTCGGCGTGCTGTTCGGGAACGGCGGGAACGACATTCTCCAGTCCGGCGGACCGGCGTTGTTCATCGCTTTCGGCAACGGCGGCGACGACGTGCTTGTCGGCGCGGGCGGTCTGAATCTGCTCTTCGGCAACACCGGCAACGATCAGTTCTTCGGCGGCGGCGGCACAAATATCGCCTTCGGCAACAAGAACAACGACACGATCCGCGGTGACGCCGGGGTGGACTTCCTCTTCGGCAATCTCGACGACGACCAGATGGCAGGCGGCGGCAACAAGGACTTCATGTTCGGCAACCGCGGCAACGACTGCCTCTCCACCGAGGGCGGCGGCGACTATGCCTTCGGCAACCGCGGCAACGATCACGTCCGCAGTGGCTCGGACTCCAACTGCGACTGGCTCTTCGGCAATCGCGGCAACGACAACCTTTATCGCTGCCAGAATTGCGACAAGCGCTTCGGCGGTCGCGGAAGCGACACCAAGCACGACGACTGTGGCGGGTGCAGCCTCTCGGCTCCGGCGCGCGGCGAGGTCCGCGGCCGCGTCACCATCGATTTCGACGGCGACGGCATCGGCGATGTCCCGCAACCCGGCGTCACCGTCACGGCCGGCTCGGGCAGCGCGGTCACCGACGCCGACGGCAACTACCGCATCGCCGGCCTCGGCACCGGTGGCCACACCGTCGCCGAAACCGTGCCGACTGATTTCGTGCAGGTATCCCTGCCGACGACCTATAGCATCTCGATCGGTTCGCAGGGCATCGATCTGCACGTCAGCAAGAACTTCGTGAATCGCCCGCGCTGCTTTGTGTCGCTCGACGGCTGGTCCTGCACCGGCGCGCCCTGCGCCCAGCCCGGCGCCGAGTGCCGCCCGGTCGTGGTGCGGCGCGTCTCGCGCTGCAGCAACGACGCGATTTGCGGCAGCTCGGAAGATTGCCCCTGCGGCAGCGATTGCACACCGTCGTGGGCCATTGAGGAATGCTCCTGCGATGCCACCTGCTGGATCGATCTCGATCCGGTCACCGGTCCCTCGTGCGGCGGAGGCTGCATCGACGGCACGGCCTGCAACCTGATTCAGGACGGCGACCTCTTCTATTGCGGCGGGTGCGAAACCCCCTGCCCGGTGGTGGATGGCAAGACGTTCGAGGGCTTCAACGACATCACCAACCTGCCGCCGCAGGACTGGCTGATGCTCAACTTGAGCCAGCCTCTCGGCACGACCGGCTGGTTCCAGGGCAATCCGGCGGTCTTCCCCGCGCATGCCGGCCCGCCGAATTCGTACATCGCGGCGGACGAAAACAACGGCGCCAACGTCGCCCGAATCAGCAACTGGTTGATCCTGCCGGCGCGCACGCTTTCCAACGGGGACCAGTTCTCGTTCTTCACGCGAACCGCGCTAAGCCCGATCTCGAAACCGGATCGGCTGCAGGTGCGAATGAGCCTCAACTGCTGCAGCACCGAGGTCGGTGGGACGTCCACGAGCGTCGGCGATTTCACGACCGTCCTGCTCGATATCAATCCGACGTATTCACCCGTCGGTTATCCCTTCGACTGGACCGGCTTCAACGTGGTCATCACGGGCTTGCCCAAGCCAACCTGCGGCCGGCTGGCGTTCCGCTACCTCAACGATGCCGGCGGACCACTCGGCCCGGGAAGCACCTACATCGGAATCGACACCGTGAACTACCTGCCCGCGTTCCTGGCCATTACCGACTGTCCGTGCGCCGGCGACATGTCCGGCAATCACGCGATCGGCGGCGATGACATCCAGGAATATGTCAATTGCGTGACACAGGTGTCGGACGCCGAAAGCCCGGCTTGCAGTTGTGCCACGCTCTCCGTTGAGGAATTCGTCGGCAAGCTGCTGGCGGCCGAGGAGTGCCCGTAACACGGGGCCGGCGCGGGCGGCTCGTGCTGCGTCCCGCCGTGGTTGAACTTGGATTCAGGTCTCGTGGAAGCCCCGGGCAGACGCGCTCGGGGCTTTCCTTTGCGCAGTGCGCCGCGCCGGGCCTTGCCGTCTCGACACGTTGCAGCCTACCATGCGGACAAACCGCGAAGTCTTCCAGGGAAAGCCGATGAATCGATCACTTTATCCTCGACGCGCGGCGTCATGCATGGTCGCGCTGACAGGAATACTCTGTGGGCGTGCCGCGGCGCACGAGTACTGGATCCAGCCCGCCACTTTTCAACCCACGGCGGGCAGGGAGATTGACGTCAACCTGTTCGTAGGGGACGGCCTTCCCGGCGAACCGCGTCCCCGCGACAACAGTCGACTCATTCGCTTCGATTCCTATTTCCAGCTATCTAACGCCGTCGCCAATTCCCGAACGACGGACATTTCCGGCGACGACGGCGGCACCCCGGCTGGTCGATTCGTCTTTACGAGCAACGGCCTCAACACGCTGACGTTCTGCAATCGCCCGACAACTATTACGCTCGAGCCGGACAAGTTCGAGGCCTATCTTCGAGAAGACGGCATGGAACACGTGATCGACCTGCGCAAGAAACTGGGTGAATCGACCAAGCCCGGGCGCGAGGCATATTCCCGATGCGCCAAAGCGCTCGTCGCGGTGAACGGTGACGGCCGCGGCGTGCATGATGTCCGAATCGGCCTGCCCCTTGAAATCATTCCATTGAACAACCCCTATCGTCCATTGGAAAAACGCCGCCGATCACCCGCCACGACGCAGCCCACGACAATCAACGCACCATCACAACCGTCGGCCCCCACACGAATGACTTTTCAGCTTGTCGAAAATGGGAGGCCCGCGGCCGGCGCGCTGATGGCCGCGATCTGGCTGGAAAATGGCAAATCGGTCCGCCGCACGGCGCGCACCGATTCCGACGGCAAGGCGTCGTTTGAGCTTTCGCAACCCGGCATGCACGTCATCAACGCCGTGCGCATGACGCGGGCCAGGGGTCGCGACGACGTCGATTGGGAAAGCACATGGTCGTCCCTGACGTTTGAACTGCCATGACGGTCAGCCGGTACTCTGCATGGCCGCGGCGATGCCGTTAATGCTGGCGAAGAGCACGGGGCGCAGCGTTGCGCGCTGCAGCTCGTCGCCCTCTCGGAAACGTCGCAACAATTCGACCTGAAGCAGATTCAACACGTCGGTCGCGCCGTTTCGCTCCTCGATCGAACGCTGGATGACGCGATTGTTGTCCAGCAACGCATGCTGTCCTGTGATCTGCAGGATTGCTTCTCGCGCTCGATCAAACTCTCCCGAAATCCGATCGAAAAGCGAAGTGCCGCCGGCCGCGTCATAGCATTGCGCAATGGGAAGCCGCGCCCGCGCCATTTCCTGTTGCGCATTGTCGATCAGCGTTCGGAAGAACTCCCATTCCTGATACCATTTCGCAAGCGTACTCGCGTGTTCCTCGCGCTCCGCAATGATCTCGGACAGTGCAGAGCCCAGTCCGTACCACCCCGGCACGTTGAATCGCATCTGCGTCCATGAGAAGACCCATGGTATCGCACGCAAGTTCTCAAAATGCACGGCACCGCTCGCTCGCGACACCGGGCGCGAAGCGATCGGCAGCGCACTGATTTGCGCGATCGGCGATACTTCGACAAACCAGGTCCAGAACGCCGGGTCGTCGATCAACTCGCGATACACCTCCATGGCACGCCGACCCAGCCGATCCATCAGCGGTTCGCTCGCAACCGGTCTCGCCGTCGCGACCGGACCCGACTCCGACTCCGCCAGGATCATGGCGTGCGTCAACTGCTCAAGATGGCGGTGGGCAATGTCGGCGAGCGTGTAGCGAAATGAAATGACTTCTCCCTGCTCCGTCATGCGAATCCGGCCGCTGCGGCTATCCGGAGGGGTCGCGAGAATCGCACGGTTCGAGCGACCGCCACCGCGTCCCACCGTTCCGCCGCGTCCGTGAAAGAACCGAAACTCCACGCCGTGTTCGCGACACACTCGCGCGAGCCGCGATTGCGCCGTATGAAGCAGCCAGCTCGACATCACGTATCCGCCGTCCTTGTTGCTGTCGGAGTAGCCGAGCATGATTTCCTGGAACCGACCGCGCGATTCGACGTGCGCGCGATACACGGGGTCGATGAGCATGGCCGCGAGTAAATCCGCCGATGCGGTGAGATCGTCGATCGTTTCGAACAAGGGTACGATGTCCATCACCGGCGCGCCCGCAACGCGCATCAAGAACAACACCTCCAGCACATCGCTGACGCCGTGCGCCATGCTGATGATGTAACTGCCAAGAGCGCCGACATCCTGCCGCGCCGCTTCCCGAAGGACTTCGAATACTCCGAGCAAATCGAGGGAGGTCTCGCTCAAGCCGTCCGGCGTCGGCATCGGGCCCGATCCGCAGGCGGAAACTTGTTCGATGGCGCTCGCGAGAACTCCCGAGCGCTCGCTCTCTTCGAGCGAGGCATAATCCGGGCAGACTTGCATCGCACTCAACAGCTCCCCCACGACCTGCTCGTGCACGGCACTGTGCTGGCGAATGTCCAAGGCCGCGAAGTGAAACCCGAAGATGCGAGCCTGCGCCATCACGTCCGCCAGACCGCTCGCCCTGACGATTTCGCCAAGATTCAGGGCGACGAGACTTTCCGCCAGCAGGGTGAGGTCTTTCAGGAACGCCGCCGCGCTATAAGCCGAAGGATCTTCCTCGGCCGCGACAAGCCGGCTGCGCATTTCCAGAATCTTCAATCGGAACGGTTCGTGACGCAGTCGCAAGACGGATTCTTCCGCCACCCAACCCGTCAGTCGCCCCGGGACCACGCTCGCCGCCAGGGCCGGAGGAGTCCGCACGCGCCGATTCGACAAGCTCAACAATCGCATCAGGTCGGCCAGCTTGTCATCGTAGCGCCCAAGCGCCGCGCGCCGATGAAGGCGCAGGCTTTCGCGTGTCATCCCTGCCGACACCAACGGGTTTCCGTCTCGATCACCGCCGACCCACGTTCGATAGCGCACGAGCGGCGGTACGAGGGGCCGCTCGCCAAAGTACTGTTCCATTGCAAGCCCGACATCGTGCAGGATGCGAGGCACGGCGCTCCAAATGGACTCGGTCAGGAAATACAGCGACCCCTCGATCTCCTCGAGGACGCCCAGTCGTTCGCTGCGCACCTCGTCCGTGACATACAGAAGCATCACAAGCTGATGAATTTCCTCTTCGACGCGCCGGCGTGCCGCGACATCCGGCCCGACCTCGTCCAGCTCGATCAGCCGCTCGGTGATGGCGCGTTGCTTGCGCAGCAAGGTTCGTCTGCGCGATTCGGTCGGGTGCGCCGTCAGGGTCGGCTGGATATCAAGCCGATCGAGGATGCGCCGGACGGCTCCCACCGCAACGCCGCGCGCTTTGAGTTGCGAAATCGCTTCAGCCACCGACTCGCGCCGAGGCTGGAATTCCGTGGCTTCGCGCTGCCGGCGACGATTGATGCGAAGAATCGCTACCTTCTCCGCCTGGTTGCGAAGATGGAATCGCAGCGTAATCGACTTGATCAGCTCGCGGATTGATTCCAGGTCCAATGCCGCGACCTGTTCGCGCGCCTCGCCGAAGCCGATCGTCTCCCCCCGGCGACACAGCTCCAGCATCCCTTCGACAGCCTGTGTCTGACCGGGCGGTCCAAGTCGATCCAAGACGCTTGTCAGAATCGCAGAAAGCATCCCCAAATCGCGGTGCAGCTCATCGCTCATAATGGAAACTATATGCCATCGCGCGCGGCCCGCCTATCCCGCGCTCGCGCGATTCAGTGTTACTCCCTGCGGACCGGGATCGCCGAGTCAATCGCCACCCGTCGGACTTCTTGCCCCCTTGGGATGCCGAATTGGCCGATATACATTTCATGCACGGAGCCACGATCGCTTCAAAGACGAGTCCTGCGGCGAAGCCCGCGACGCCGATGCATCCGACAACCCCACGAATTCCCGGTGCGCTCAATCAGTCGGTTCATGGCTATCACTGCGCAGCCTGTGAGTCGAATAATTCCTTAAGTCTTCCGGCATTGCGGCGGGGCCCAGCCTGCCCGTTCGACCTCTTTCGCTGCCGAGTCTGCGGCATGGTCCAGCAGCAACCGCGCTACTCCGCCGACGAACTTGCTCGACTTTATTCCGGCGATTACTACGTCTTCGACGAGGACGACGCCCACCGCGCGGCGCGGGCCGCACAGCAATACGCCGTGCACCTCGCACCCATCGAGCATCTCCCATCACGGCGGCTGCTCGACGTCGGCTGCGCGCTGGGGCACTTCTCGGCGCTGGCGCGCGACAGAGGATGGCAGGTTGTCGGGCTGGATGTCTCGGCCGATGCCGCGCGCCGCGCGACGGAGCGCTTCGGCATCAAAGTTTTCATCGGAACGCTCGAAGAACACGCCGAATCGCTTTCGCCCTTCGATGCCGTTTTTCTCGGCGATGTCATCGAGCATGTGCCGCATCCGTTGCACTTTCTGCGCGACGTGCGCCGCGTGCTCGCGCCGAGCGGCATCGTCTGCATCGACACACCGAACTGGGGCGGATTCTGGCGACGCTGGGGCGGGCGGCACTGGCTCGGCCTCAACCGGTTTCACATCAACCTCTTCGACGCATCCAGTCTCGCCAACCTGCTGACTTCCGCCGGCTTCACAAACATCGTCGCTGGAAGCTACACGCACCATCGTTACACGAGGCTGGCCTCCAGGCCGGAGATCGCGGCGCTGATCGCGCGGCTCTCCCGGGCACTGGCGTGGCGCGTGAATCGACTGCTCACCGGCCGTTCACGGCGCGACGCGAATGGGCCGGCCCCCAGCACCGTCGCCCGGTTCCAGCCCCGGGCCGACCTCCGCGGGGACAACTTGATCGCCCGCGCCAAGACCCCGTAGCCGCTTCAGCCCTGGCAAGTTGCGATTCCGCGCCTGACAGGATCAATTGAGTCCTTTTTTTTGATTTCTGGAACCATCGAAGCCCCTTCCGGCTTTTATCCTATGCCTGCTCACGACCGTTCTCGTGAGGCGGTCGACTGCGAAGAAACGACCGGCGACCCGCCCCGTGAAGAGTCTGTCTTTGGGCGGGTTTCGCAGAGTTTGGAAGCAGCGCGGGCAGCTGACTGACGAGGCAACGAGAATGGAGTTGCAGCTCCGCTTGACGGGCACAGAGATTCCGCAGGGTCGCGACCTCGCCGCCGGCGATGCGCCCTCCTGCGCCGATTCGGCCCACGACGACGCCGATCTGGTGCGGCGCGCCCGGACCGACCGACAAGCGTTCGCGCTGTTTTATCGACGGCACTACGCGGTGATGGCGAGCTACATCCTGCGGCGCGTCGGCGACGTACATCTGACCGAAGACCTCACGGCCGAGACGTTTCTGGCTGTGCTGAAATACCTGCCGCGGTACCGGGACCGCGGGCTGCCGATTCGGGCGTGGCTGTACCGGATCGCGGCGAACACGGTCAACCGCTGGGTGCGGCGTGAGCGAAAGCGAATCGTCCAATCGCTCGCGGTGCTGGAAGCGGCGGAATCATCGAATCGGACCGCGGGAATGCCAGGATCGCGGCACGACAACGTTCGCGGCGACGGCGAACACGCCCGGCTGGTGCTGCTGACGCTGCCGCCCAAGTATCAGGCCGTGCTGACGTTGCATTATCTCGAAGGGTTGAGCCTGGACGAAGTCGCGGCGGCCTTGGGCTGTCGGCTCGGCACGGTGAAATCGAGATTGTCCCGCGGGCGCGACGCGCTGCGGGAGCGTTTGACAAGACAGAACCGCGCTCGGAGCAGACCGTAGGGTGGGCACTGCCCACCAATCAGCGCGGATGGCGAAATGTGCCGGGCGAGACCCGCCCTACTGAAGGAAGTGTGGAGCCATGACCAACGAACACGACCCCATTCAAAGCGCGCTTGAAAGCTTGAAGAATCGTTCCTGGACCGGCGAGCCATTTGACCCCCAACTCGAGGAGAGACTGATGAAGGATTTCAACACCCAGACCCAATTTCGCCGCACGCCGATGCGTGTGGCAGCCCTGGTCGCCCTGTCGATCGTGCTGGTCGGCGGCGGCGCCTTTGCTGCGACCGGCGGCATCGAAAAGATCCGCAGCTGGGTCTTCTCGGTGAACATCAACGGCCAGCAGGCCAAGCTGATCGCCAACGACGGCGAGCCGGCGACGATGACCATTCAGGGAGACGACGGCAAGACCACGACCATTTCCGTCCTGAAGGCCACGGACGCCGCGCAGGGTGACAAGACCCACGTCACCGTGAATGCGACCGGCCCGGGTTCCGAGGACGAACAGGTCGTCAAGATGGTCCGCCGCCAGGGTCCGGCCCCCGAGGAAGCCAATGCGTCCTACACGATGGACGACATCGGCGATGCACGGGCCACGCAGACCTGGACTGACAAAGCCGGTCTGACGAACAGCCTTTACGTGATTCCGTCGGAAGACGGCGAGTGGATTCGCGTCTTTCGGGTGACCACGGACGGCGCCGGCTCAACGAGCGTCCAGAAGCTGGCGCAGGTCCCATCGATGGAAGGCTTCGAGGGCATCACGCCGCAGGTCTCGACGGATGACAGCGGCGTTACGACGCTTGTCTTCGACAACGGCAACGGTGAGAAGCGCGTGCTCAAGACGCGCATGGCAACGGTCGCCGACGGCGAGAACCCGGAGAACCCCAACAACATCCAGATTCGCACCGAGGACGGCCGCATTCAGGTTGACGTCGAGGCGAACAGCGCCGACGACGATCAGAACTGATCCGCGAATCGAACAAGCGATTTCGGCTCGAGTCCCCCTCGTTCGACCTGCTCGACGAGGGGGATTTTTGTTTCCACCGACTGATTGACCAAGACCGGTTTCAACCCTCTTCTCTCCAATAGGGAGAGGGTCGCCACGGCGACTCTTCGATAGTCCTCTGTGTGGAGCGCCACACCCGATCCCTAATTAACTCCTTTATTCCCATCGTGTTATGCGAAATCGCGGCAGATCGTTGTGGCAAGAGACACGGCCTCGATTGCCATAACCTTTTGCCAATTCAACACTTGATCGCAATCGCGTCCCAAGTTAGAATCAGGCGGACGTTGGAGTGGAAGCAGCCGCGCGCACGTTGCGCTCGCGGTTGCCTGTGTGGCAATGGGAAGAGGCGAATGCGCCCGTATCGCTACAAGTTGCTAATAGCAACGGGGTTATCGCTTATCGCGATGACCGCCGCGCCTTCGCGCGCCGACTTCCAGCAGGTGTTGCCCCCGGCCGTCGTCCCGTTGCAACTCACCAACTGGAATCAATTCGTTACGATTCCGAAGTTCGACCCGACACTGGGCACATTGACACTTGTCACGGTCAAGATCAGCGCCAGCTTTGAGGCCAGCATCGTCGCGGAGAACACCGGTCCCAGCCCTTCAAACATCAACGGCGTAGCGACCGTCACGGTCACGCCCACTCCCACGCCGCCGGTTGTCTGGAGCCTTGGCCCAATGGCCGGCGGGCTGGCTTCGGCAGCATTTGTCGCTCCCAACGACGGCACGATGAATTTCACCGGGCCGGATACCACGAATTTTGACACGAGCGGGACTTTGATGGTGACCCGCAACTTCAACAATCCGGGCGACCTCGTGCATTTCACGGCTGGATTCATCGGTGACAACTGGACCGTGAACGCCACGGGTACAGGCATGGTCAGCGTCGTCAGCGATTCCGGAAACGTTCATTCGCAAGGCCAGAGCAAAGCGGGCATGCAAGTGGACGTCACCTACCATTACATCCCGGAACCCACCACGCTTGCCTTCCTGGCGCTCGGCCTGGGTGTCATGACGCGACGCCGCAAGCGATAACCTTACCCATTTTCTCCCCCAAAGTAGTATTTTGACCGAACGCCGCTTATGCTGCGCGCCGTGCCCGCGAGGATGCCGCGGGGCTGGCAGGACGCATGGGGCCTGGCGTGTCGAATACACCTCATACCTTGATCACGCGAGACGGCGAGCTGAATGCCCTCTGCGCGCGCCTCGCAAAGGCCGAGTCGTTCGCCTTTGACACCGAATTCGTCGGCGAAGACCAATACGAACCCGAAATCTGCCTCGTCCAGGTCGCCACGGACGAGGAATGCGCGTTGATTGACCCGCAAAGCGGCGTGGATCTCACCGACTTCTGGCAACTCATTGGCGATGCCAACATCTGTAAAATTGTACACGCCGGCTCCGAAGACATCGCCATTTGTCGGCGATTGGGCCGTTGCGACCCCCGCAACGTTTTCGATCTTCAAATTGCCGCCGGCATGATCGGCCTGGGCTACCCAGCCAGCCTTGCCAAGCTCGCCAAGGCCATCGCAGGCGTCGCCATGCACAAGTCGCAAACGCTGACCAATTGGCGCAAGCGCCCTCTCACGGCCGAGCAACTGGACTACGCGGCCGCGGACGTCGCCTTTCTCCCGCGCATGCACGCGACCATCTGCCAGCGTCTGCGGAACCGCAAGCGGGAAGAATGGGCGATCGAAGAGTCGCAGCGCATGTGCGCCAACGCCGTTCGCATCGTCGAGCCAGACGATCAGCGGCGACGCCTCAAGGGCGCAGGCTCGCTTAGCCGGCGCGAGCTGGCCGTGGTTGATGCGCTGCTCGCCGAGCGCGACGCCATCGCGCGCGAACGCAATCGTCCGCCTCGAACGGTTCTGAAGGATTTTCTCGTCATCGAACTGGCGCGCCGCGGCTGGACCGAGCCGTCCAAGCTGGCGACGCTTCGTGGCATGAGCCTGCCGCAGGCCCTTCTTCGGCGCCTTGGAAGCGCGATTGAACGAGCGCGCAACACCCCGCCGGAGAATCATCCACCGGCGCTGCCGTCGCGTGAGCATTCCGAAGAAGAAGAGATCATCCTTTCGCTGCTGACGGGAATCCTGCGCGATCATTGCCGGCAAAACGCCCTTGCATACAGTCTTCTCACCACCCGAAACGATCTGAAGGACTATGCCCGCTCGGTCATCAGCGGCGCCGGGCCCACGCCGGTCCAGTTACGAACCGGCTGGCGGCACAAAGCCGTGGGAAAGCTCCTGGACGCTCTTCTGTCTGGCCGTTCCACCGTGCGGATTCGGCCGGAAAACGGCGAATTCCATGTTCATATCGAGTGAATCATCTAAATCGACCGGCCTTTCCCGACCGAAAAGCGGCGATGAAAGCATAGAATGGATGCCAAGGGCGGCCCACCGCCGCTCAATCGCAGGAGACGATTCGCGTGCCGCGCGCAATCATGACAGTACAGCAGGTCGCCCAGGCGCTGCACGTATCGACGCGTGAAGTGGTGCGCATGGCCGAGCAGCGCATCCTGCCCGGCCTTCGCGTCAAGGACCGCTGGGAGTTCCGCGCCGGCGAGGTCTGGAACTGGATCGAGAAGAACATCGAGTCGCTTCCGAGGCGGCGCGAGCGCGATCCGCATCCGGCAGCGCCCGCCGACCTGCTCCTGACCCATGTCCTCACGCCCCGTACCGTTCGGCTGGACGCGTCGCCAAAGACCAAGTCGGCCGTGCTTCGAGCCTTGGCCGAACTCGCAGCGGACTGCGACCCGACGATCGATGTGGCGCATCTCACCGACGAACTCGCGCAGCGCGAGCAGGTTTCGTCCACGGCCCTGGAGCGCGGCGTTGCCGTGCCTCATCCGTGCAAGCCGATCTATCTGGAGCAGCCTGTTCTCGCCGTGATGCGCACGTCCCGGGGCCTCGCCTTTGGCGAGCGAGCCGGAGGGCTGACCGATCTGTTCTTCCTCGTTTGCGCCCCGGACCACGTGAGCCACCTTCTCTACCTGGGCCGACTGTGCCGGCTTCTTATCGACGCGCGTATTATTGAAGACCTTCGCGCCGCCGAGCACGCCGACGATTTCATCGCTCTGCTCACGTCCGCCGAGCATCGGCTCTGCCGAACGGCCGATATCCAGCGCTAAGCTTTTGATACCCCATCTCAACCGACAGCCCCGCCATGCTGCCTGCGCCAGTCGGGACGAGCGACGCGGACCATCCACTGGTTGACCGCCCCCTGGGGCATTCCTAATATGCACTGGCCGCGAAACTTAGATGCATTGAACGACCCGCGCGGGCCCGATTCGACGGTTCAGAAGCGCCTCCCGACTAAGGAACCTCTGTGGCTGACATCCTGCCCGGATACAACGTCGTCACCAAGCTGGGAGACGGTGCGCGTTCGGCGGTGTACGAGGTCATTCATGTCGCCACGGGAAAACTCTACACGCTCAAACGCGTCACCCGCGAAGCGCACGAAGACGACCGATTTCTACAACAGGCGATCAACGAGTTCAGCGTGTCCCAGCGGCTGAACCATTCGACCCTTCGCCGTTCCCTTGAATTGTTCAAAACGCGACGTCTTTTCAAACTTGTGCAGGTGCGCGTGCTGATGGAATTCGTCGACGGGTTGAGCCTGGATCGCCGCCGGCCCGAGCGGCTGGATGATCTGCTACGCCTGTTCATCCAGATTGCCGAGGGGCTGGGCGCCATGCATCAGGCGGGCATCCTTCATACCGATATTAAACCGACAAACGTCATTATCAGTGCGGACGGATCCGTGAAGATCATCGACTTCGGCCAGAGCTGCCCAATCGGTCATCGCAAGCCACGCATTCAGGGCACCCCGGATTACATCGCCCCCGAGCAGGTCGAACGACGCTCGCTGACCCAGCAGACCGACGTCTTCAACCTTGGCGCCACCCTCTATTGGGCGCTGACCGGGCAGACGTTTCCGACGCTCATCACGCGTCACGGGCGCACCCGCGGCACACAGACCAGTTCCAACAAGCCACCGCCCGCTCCCATAGACCTCGAACCGACCCTGCCGCCGGCCCTCTCCCGGCTGGTCATGGCTTGCTGCGCCTACGATCGCGCCGTCCGGCCCAAGGACATGGCCGAAATCGCCGGTCGATTGGCCCCCCTGTTGCCGGCTGCCCAGCGTCACGCGGATCAGGCCTGTCGCGAGAATCCCGAACCCACCGCCTCGGCGGACGTAAGCACTGCAACTCCCGTATTACCGCCGACGAGCGACGACTCCCTTGACTACTCCGCGATTTCGGAAATCATCAATCCTCATACGACCGAGCGTCGCAGCGGCCCGGAGACCACACCGTGAGTATGTTCGCCCCCCAGACCGACGCCCCCGCCGCCATCGACGCATTCCTCCAGGCCGCGGCCCTGAATCGCGAGGACCCTTTCCGACAGGGCGGCATCATCGCCCTTCCCGGATACGGTCAATGCGTGATGACCGGGGATCTGCACGGCAATCGGAAGAACTTCGACAAGCTCACGCATTATGCGATGCTCGACCGTGCCAGCGCGCGGCACGTCATCTTGCATGAACTGGTGCACGCCGAGCTGAACACGCGCGAACTCGATCGCTCACACGAGTTGGCGCTCGCGGCAGCGCGATACAAGTGCCAGTTCCCGGAGCAGGTTCATTTCCTGCAATCCAACCATGAGCTGGCCCAACTGACCGGCTACCCGATCGCCAAGAACGGTCGCGCGGTGATTGACGAGTTCAACCGATCGGTGGCGGCGGCGTATGGCGATGCTCGCGCGACCGACGTGCTGTCGGCGTTGAACGAGTTCATCGCGTCGTTCGCGCTGGCCGTGCGAACAGAGAACCGCGTCTGGATGACGCACTCGCTGCCCAACGCGCATGACATGGCGGACTTTGATTACTCGATCTTCGAGCGCGCGCCCACTCGCGAGGCGCTCGCCAGTGATCGCAGCATTTTCAATCTCGTCTGGGGGCGCCGGCATTCGCACGAGCAATTGGACGCCCTCGCGGCCAAGCTCGATGTCGACGTGTTCATGACCGGGCATCAACCGCAGGAGATGGGATACGTGCTTCTGTTCGATCGGCTGATCATCCTGGCCAGTGAACACAATCACGGCAGCTTCCTGCCGTTCGACTTGTCGCGCCCGCTCTCGGCCGACGCCCTCATTCGCAACATCCGCAAGTTTGTTGCGATCGTCTAAGTCGAAACCTGGCGACTACCGTCCCCACTCCGGGGGTGCAGATACCCGAGCGGAGTGGCGTTCGATGGTCACCAGGGCGACGTCAAGCGCGAGAGTTTGACGCCGGATCCGGCGCGGCCAAGCGCTGCGGTCGACTTACATGCAACCGGCGATCATCTTATCGAGAGACTTTCGCAGGTTGTCCGAAAACATTTGCTTGCACTTGGCGGTCGACTGGCGAATGTAGTACCCGCCCTGGCAGAGATCGACTTTGATGCCGAAGTCCTTCAGACTCAAAAAGTCGCGGTAGATCGTCCGGCGCGACGCCTTGCCTTTCGTCATCAACTGGGAAATGGGCGTGCCCGTCTTCGGCTGAAGATGCCGGCAAAGCGTCATCAACCGACGAAGCTGCGATTTTTCCACTGTGAAAATATCTGCCATGTAATTGACCCTTTCTCCCTAGGGCGCACTGGGCGCCGGTTGCGGTGCGAGCCATTGCTGCTTCAAGCAGCGCCGGCAATTATATTGAGTTCTGTACGCTGTACACCCGCTTCGATCAGGATTCTTTGACCCAATCCAGGCAAGGCGAATGCTTCTGCCCTGCAGTCCATAACTCCCGCAGGCGACGAATCTTGTATTATTCGACCGGTTTTCTGCCCAACCAGGCCGCACTCGCCCGCGGTCCTTGTCTGACCAATTTCCTCGCAGGAAACCTCAGCAATAACCATCAGCACCGAACCCTCCAAGACTCTCACGAACCCGAGGACGCTCTCGACTTCAGCCACTCACGCATTTGCTCCTCGTTCACACCTCGAACGCGTTTCCAGAAATCTTCGATCCAAGGTTGAAGGTCATACCGCTCGTTCTGCCCGCGGAGTACCTCGAACGGCACACCGCCAACAGCAATGGTCAGGATCGTATTGCCGCCGCGCCCGTGCGTACCGAGCACCTGCAATTGATTATCCTGCACGAGCAGTCGAACGCCGAACTCCCGGTACTCGATCGAAGCGGGAAGCATGTCCTGCGGAAGCATCGAAGGCCATGTGAAGTCAAGAGCTGACTTCGCAAGCGAAAGCACAAGGTCTCGATCAATCGTTCCCGGCGCTCCTGACGGCGGCGAGATGGTCACGACGATGTCTGCCGACTGAATGTTGTCTTCGGCGATGTTCAGGTTATTGATGCGGATCGACATTCGGCCGGTGGCTTTGCCGCGCCCCCACGGCTTCAGACACTGTTCGATCGACAGATCGGTAGCCGCCCCGCTGACGCGAAGCCGATGGATCGTCCCCATCGAAATATCGACATCGTCAACTTCCAACGTGGCGCGGCCATCCAGCGGTTCGCCGGTCGCGACGCGTCCGAAAGGCGCCAGCACCAGGTCCCGAATGCGCCCCTCGCCGCGCAAGTCTGTCACCACCGAATCAGCGACGCGTGCCCCATAGACCGTGACGCTCAACGCGCCCTCGATCGGTCCGATCGGCAACCTCGAGGTCAATTCCGACAGGTTCGCGTCGCGCAGGTCGCCGCGCAACCAAAGCTCGGGTTTGTCGGACACGTTGGTGAACTGCACGCTTCCTGCGAATCGGCCGCTTCGGACGGGCACGCCCATGACGCTGTCCAGGCCAATGATGGAAAGAGGCACTTCAGGCAGCGTCAGGAGCACCTCTCGCACCTGAACACCTCGCCGCGGCGAAAAGCGCGAGTGAATCTGCACGCCCTGGCTGATCGCGTGACCGTTGAGCTCGTAAGCGTGAAGCCGCGCGACGCCATCCTGCGGATCCGACATGTCGATCGTGCCGGAGGTGTTGCAACATCGGATCGACACGCCGCCGCGCGCGAACGCGACCTCGAACCGATCCATCTGCACGCGGTCCAGCCGAAGGTCCTCAAAATCATGCCCCAAACCGGACTCAAACACCTGGCGATAGTCCCCGCGCTCCCACCGGTCGCTGCCGAGCAGCAGGACTCCATCGTGCAGACTCAAGGCATGACGTTGGTTCGGTCCGCGGCCTTCCTCTTCCCAAATCGCCGACTTGCAGTGGAAAATTCGATCGCGCCGATCGGGCAGAAATATGCTGACGTCTTCAAAGACCCGGCTGCTGAACGTGCTCCCGCGAATGTTGCCGACATCGCACGGCATCTCGAAGAACTCGGTGAGGTCGATCTCCACGTCTCGCCGATAGGATTCGCTGCCGATACGCAGACCATAGGCCGATGTGAAGGTAATCGACCCGCCTGTGAGAAGGGTTGCCAGAATTGCGAGACCGACTCGGCTTCGACCGGTCAGAATCATACACTTGACTCACAACTGCGGCGGCGCAGAACGGCCGGCTACGGCGAGGTAGACAGGCTACGGGCCGCCTGCAAGAAACTCGAAACGGCCGCCCGCACTTCATCCATGGTATCACCGGCGAACTTCTCAAGGAAGGCCCGTGCCAACTCGAAGGCAACAACATTTTCGACCACGACGCTCGCCGCCGGGACCGAGCAAATATCGCTTCGCTCATAGTCGCTGCGTTCGGGGCAAAGTGTGCGTAGATTCACGCTATCCATGCCTTGCAAGAGTGTGCTGATGGGCTTCATCGCGGCACGAATGACAACCGGCATCCCGTTCGACATGCCGCCTTCAAGGCCGCCCGCTCGATTCGTTCGACGAATAAAGCCCAAATTGAACGATTCTCGCTGCGCCGGGTCGAAATTCAGCGCATCGTGCACGTCGCTTCCCGGGCGGGATGCACAGCCGAATCCCAGTCCGATCTCTACCCCTTTGATGGCTTGAATCGCACCGACCGCGCCCATGAGCCTTCCGTCAAGTCGCTCCGTCCACTGGGTACAACTCCCCAGTCCGGGTGGCAGTCCGGTGGCCGTGACTTCCACGACTCCGCCCAGCGTGTCTTTCGCCGCTTTCGCTGCCTTGATCGCCTCGATCATGGCCGGCGCTGTGGACGGATCGACGCAGTACACGTCGTTTCCGTCGCGCCGCTTGCGAATCTCGGCGACGTCCCCCACCGCCTCGCCCGACACATCCGGTGCGACCGCCACATCGCCGATTTGTGTCACGTAGCCTGCAACGTCGATGCCGAACTCGCGCAACAGCATCGCCGCCACCGCGCCGGCTGCAACGCGAGCGGCCGTCTCGCGCGCGCTGGCGCGCTCCAGCACCGGTCGGCAGTCCGCTGTAAGCCACTTCATCGAGCCGGCGAAGTCGGCGTGGCCCGGCCGGGGGCGGTTGATCTCCGGCGCCTCGTCAATCCGCCAGTCCTTGTTTGCGATTTGCAGGGCGATCGGTGACCCGATCGTGACACCTCGGCGCACGCCGGAGAGCACGTTCACGCGATCCTGCTCAATCTTCATCCGCCCGCCGCGGCCGTAACCCCCCTGCCGCCGGCGCAGCGCAGCGTTGATCTCGTTTTCATCCAGTTTCAGGCCCGCCGGGATGCCCTCCACCAGGGCGATCAACGCCTGACCGTGCGATTCTCCCGCGGTGCGATAATCGAGTTGCGTCATAGGCCCGGATTATACACCGATCACAACACCGCACCCGCCCCGCCATTACGGGACGCCGCCGCGCGCCGATCTCCCTTCGATCAAGCCATCATTCGACAAGACCGAATTAGATTCGGACGCGCGCGACCGCGCTGAATGATTCGTACTCTTACCTTCGTACATTCATGCGACAGGAGTTCAACCCATGAGCGTCGCCGCACCCGCCAAGCCCGAACTCGCACCGATACAAAGCGATCCAAACGGCTTGTCCGCCCCCCAGCCCAAGGCGGCCAACGGTTTCGTGCCCAAGCCACCAAAGGACTTCAAGGAAGCCGGACTGGACACCGCTGTCGTCGAGTCGCTGATCCTCAAATACCTCGCCGGAGTCGGATCGGCCGTCGGCAGCCAGATTGCCGAGGAGTTGTGCCTTCCGACCGCGCCGGTGATCGAATACCTCGCCGGCCTCAAGCTTCAGCAGATCGTCGTCTATACCGGCACCGCACACCTCGACGATTTTTGCTACACCCTGACCGATGCCGGCAAGGATCGCGCGCGTCGCTTCATGCTCGAATCGCTTTACGTCGGCCCGGCCCCCGTCCCCGTCGAAGCCTACATCGCCGGCGTCACGGCGCAGACGATCACCACCGTCACGCCCCAGGCCGATGACCTTAAACGGGCCTTTGATGACTTGCTTGTGTCACACGAAATGTTTCAGGTGCTCGGCCCGGCCATCAACTCCGGCCGCGGCATGTTCCTCTACGGCTACCCCGGCAACGGAAAGACCAGCATTGCCGAGCGGATCACCCGCTGCTTCGGCGATGAGATTTACATCCCGCGCTGCCTGATCGTCGACGGCCTCATCATCAAGCTGTTTGACCCGGCTGCACACGAACAGGTCTCGGTGCGCAAGAACACGATCTACAAGCACGAGATGCTCGACGACCGGTGGGTACGCATCAAGCGGCCGACGATCGTCGTCGGCGGCGAGCTGACGATGGACGCGCTGGAAGTGCAGTTCAACAGCACGAGCAAGACCTGCGAAGCCCCGGTGCAGCTAAAAAGCAACTGCGGCACACTGGTCATCGACGACTTCGGCCGGCAACGGATGAAGCCGATTGAATTGCTTAACCGCTGGATCGTGCCGTTGGAAAAGCGATATGACTTCCTGGCGCTGCCGAACGGCAAGAAACTGCGCGTGCCCTTCGACCAGTTGATTGTCTTCTCGACCAATCTGGAGCCGAAGGATCTTTGCGACGACGCATTTCTGCGGCGTATCCCATACAAGATCAACGTGCCCGATCCGACCGAAGAGCAGTATCGCAAGCTGTTTGACTTCGTCGCCCCGAAGATGGGCTTCGAGTTGAACAAGGAGTTCTACGACGCGCTCGATTACGTCGTCGAAACTCACTACAAGGCCAAGGGCCGGCCGTTCCGCTGCTGTCAGCCGCGCGACTTGCTGCTTCAGGTGCGCAACCGCTGCCTGTATCTCGGCGAACCGCTGCGCGTGACGCCGGAGTTGTACGATTACGCGGCGAGTGTTTATTTCACGATCATGTGATCAGCGCAACGCCAGTCAATCGTTGACGGAAATCCAAGCTCCAAGCGACAGTCGCAGATTCGTTGCGCCAGGCGTGGTGCGGGGCCCTGCGCCGCCGGAGCGAGTGCCGCCATTGCGGATGCCGCATCACGACATCGGAACAGGCCCAATGAATGTGGGCCGCATGAAAGAGCAATGGGCCGGCGTTATGGGAGAAAGCGACGGGTGGGTGAAGATTCTCGTGGATGACTGGTGAATTCGCGGTGGTCTTCCTCGGGGGCCGGGAAAAGGCGTGGTATAATTGAGACAGGTAGTCGGGGTTCGGTTGTCGCGGCTGGGGCGGCCGTGCCGATTGGCACGAGGATTGCTCGACGGTCCTCACGAGCGGCTCGCATTGATGCAGAGTTACCGAGGCCACGACGCACAGGAAAGGGCAAAGCAACGTGAGACCCGCCAGATTCGCTCGATTTGATCGGCCGTTCGTGTCCGACCGATTGACCCTTGTCGCCTGCGTCGGCGTGTACCTCTGCACGCTGCTGCCTTTTGGGCCCGGGCCAGGTCTGGGGTTGACGGGCCTCCTTGGGCCGCAGGCCGCGCTGGGGCAGATCATAGTTCTCGGCCGCCAACCCCTGAATACCGGCGGGGGTGCCGCAGATACGGCATTCATTAATGACAGCGGGCAGCCGTACTGGCAACAGGTCGCTGATGACGTGATGGTGCCGGCGTCAGCAATCGTGGATCGGATCGTGTGGTGGGGGTTCTACGGCGGGAACTTCACGTCTCCCGCTCAACAACCGCCAGCCAACGAAACTATGCGCGTGCGGTTCTACGACAGTCGGCCGACTGATGGTTTGCCAGGAGTGGTCCTCTTCGAGCAATCCTTCGTGAACCCGATGCGCGTGCCAACGGGGAGGCAGGTCCTGATTGGTGCTCATCCCGACGAACAACGGTACGAAGTAGACTTATCGCAGCCGTTTCAACTGGAGGCCAATGCGCCGTACTGGCTCGAGATCGTGCAGGTGGGAGATATTAATAGCTATTTTCGGTGGGAGTTTGCACCAACCGGTGGCCTACCATTGGCGTTCACAAACCTAATAACTGGTGGATGGACGTCGACCGGAAATAGCCTTTGGAACAATGCATTCCAATTGATCACTATTCCGGAGCCGAGCACAGCATTGCTCTCGCTGGCGGGGATTGGAACCGCTGTAAGTCGTCGACGAAAAAGCAAACGGCTGGGGGGCAAGGAGGCTCAAACATGTCTGTGGGAAAACTCACGTATGCACCGCTCGTCATGACCACCGCTGCCGTATTGGCGGCATCATTGCTGAACCCCACGCACGCCGACCTGACCTGCTCGCCTCCCTGTTGCACTCAACCGACTTCACAGCCCGTTTGTCCAACTGATCCGCCCGTCGAGTATGAACATGACGATGGGAATCTCGTCGTCCTCGAGGCGGTGGTAAATGCCGCGGACGCCGGAGCGCTCAGTCTCGGCCAAGTTCGGTAGGGTGGGTCAGTCGTATCGACCCACCACTCAGTGAACAGTCAATAATCGTTTCCACAACGTTGATTCAGTGGCCTGTAAATAAAGTCGGTGGGTCGATAATGCTGACCCACCCTACTACTCGCTTGATTGCGCGATCGGCTCTTTGCGAAATCCGATTGCCTGCTTAATAAGCCCTTTGCGCTGCCTCGCTCGTGTGAACGCGGCTGCCAATGGCCGCGCGGGCTGAAGCCTGCGGTTCCTTGACTCACTCTGCAAAGAGCGCTTCGACGTACTTCTCCGGGTCAAACGGCTCGATGTCGTCGATCGTCTCACCGAGGCCGACGAACTTCACCGGCACGTTGAGCTGGTCGCGGATGCCCACGACAATGCCGCCCTTGGCCGAGCCGTCGAGCTTCGCCAGAATAATCCCCGTCACCTTCACATGCTCGGCGAAGACGCGCGCCTGATTCACCGCGTTCTGACCGATCGTCGCGTCCAGCACCAGCAGCACCTCGTGCGGCGCGCCGGGGATCTTCTTCTCTACCACGCGCTGAATCTTGTTCAACTCGCGCATCAGGTTGTCCTGCGTGTGCAGCCGCCCGGCCGTATCGACCAGCAGCACGTCGGCCTTTCGCGCGACCGCCGCCTCGCACGCATCAAACGCGACGGCTCCCGGATCGGCATCCTGTTCATGTTTCACCAGGTCCACGCCGCAGCGCCTGGACCACTCCGCAAGCTGCATCACCGCCGCCGCCCGGAACGTGTCGCACGCCGCAAGCACGACCTTCTTACCGTCTTTCTTCAAATGATTCGCCAGCTTGGCGACGCTTGTCGTCTTACCGCTGCCGTTGATCCCCGCCACCAGCACCACCGTCGGCCCGCTCGTCGCCTTCGCCAGAGACCGCACGTCGTCCGGCCATTTGCTGACGATGTGCCGCTTTAAGAAGTCGATGATTTCCTGCGACTCCTTGATCTCGCCCTTCTTCCACGCCGCGCGCACGGCCTCGATCAAATTCCCCGCCGTCGCCGGGCCGAAGTCCGCACCGATCATCGTGTCGTGCACTTCGTCCAGCAGCGCCTCGTCGATCTTGCGACCGAACGGCAGCACCGATCGAAAGCCGCTCGCCACGGCCGACCGCGTCTTGCTTAGCGCCTTCTTGAATCGATCAAACAGCCCCATGCGGCGCCTCGCTTGCCGACTCCTGCCCGGTGATGCCTTCCGGCGGCGCGACCGCCGTGCCCGATCGCTCGCCCGCCAGCCTTCGCGCGATGGAATCCAGCAAACCGTTGATGAATGATCCGCTCTCCGCGCTGCCGAACGCCTTACCCATGTCCACGGCCTCGTTGATGACGACGTTCTGCGGCGTGTCCCCAAGGTGCACGAGCTCACAGACTGCCACGCGCAGAATCGCACGATCCACCGGAGCGAGGCGCTTCACTTCCCAGTTCACGGCTGCCGCCGCGATACGCTCGTCGATCTCGGCCAGGTGGGCCTCGACCTGTTCCACCAGCTGCCGAGCGCGCGCGGCCGTCGCCCCGCCTGCCCCTTCGTCCGCGAGAAAGCCGTTCAAGTCACTCAAGAACGCCGTGCCGACCGCTTCCAACTGGCAGGTCGCCTGCATGGCCAGAATACGAGACTGATGTCTATCCATACCCGGTTACTTCCACGCTCGCTTCAATTGCGCCAGCTCCACCGCGGCCAGGGCCGCGTCGGCGCCCTTGTTGCCCTTCGGGCCGCCCGCGCGGGCCAGTGCCTGCTCCTCATTCTCCGTCGTGAGCACACCGAACCCGATCGGAATGCCGGAATCCAGCGAGACCTGCGCGATCCCCCGCGCCGCCTCGGTGCAAATATACAAATTGTGAGTTGTTTCCCCGCGGATCACGCAGCCCAGCGCCACCAGCGCATCGAATCGCCCGCTCCCGGCCAGCGCCTTCAGCGCCAACGGCAATTCCCACGCGCCGGCAACCCACACTTGCTGAATCTGCCCCGCCGACGCGCCGTGTTCCATCAACGCAGCCCGCGCCCCGTCCACCAACTGCTGCACGATGAACTCGTTGAATCGGCTGGCCACGAGCGCAATCCGCAGCCCTGCGGCGCTTGGATTTTCGGGTCGCGATTCGCCCATAGCCCGGCAAGTTTAGCCCGGTTGGTTCACTGCTTCAAATGTGCGAGCCGCGAAGAAAGTCCGGGGCCACACGCAAAGTCACCCCTTTGTGCCGCAATCTCTCCCGCTCTAAACTTCCGCCTCATGTCATCCCAATTGATTCGCTCGATCTTGAACGGATTGTTATTCAGTTGCATGCTGGCCGCCGGCTGCGCGCAACCCGCCGACCCGGCTGCATGGCGAACGCGCGCGGAGCAGACCGGCTTCACGCATACCGCAACCTACGACGAAACCGTCGAGTATTGTCGCCGGTTGGCGCAACATTCACCGTGGGTGCGGGTCCTGTCGATCGGTACGACACCGCAGGGGCGCGACATGCCGTTGGTCGTGCTCTCGCGCGATCAGGCGTTCACCCCTGCCGCCGCTGCACGAGTCGGCAAGCCCGTCGTGCTGATCTCCAACGGCATCCACTCCGGCGAAATCGAGGGCAAGGATGCCTGCCTCGCGCTGATGCGTGACATCGCCATCACGCGCGAACGAGCCGCCCTGCTGGATCAGGTCACGCTCCTCGTGCTGCCGATTTTCAACATCGACGGCCACGAGCGCGTCAGCGAATTCAACCGCATCAATCAGAACGGCCCGCAGAACATGGGCTGGCGTTGCACGGCGCAGTACTTGAATCTGAACCGCGACTTCATGAAGGCCGACGCGCCAGAAATGCAGGCGTGGTTGCGCATGTTTCACGCATGGAAGCCCGACCTGTTTTTCGACACGCATACAACCGACGGCGCGGACTTTCAGTACGACGTGACGTTTTTCGTCCCCAGCGGTCCGGAGACGGCGCGCCCCGTCGCGGAATGGTCGCGCCGATTGGAAAATCACCTGCTGACGATTCTCCCGGCCGACGGGCATAAGCCGCAGGTTTATTTCGAGATGCTTGATCGGGTCAATCCGGCTGCGGGAATCGTCGCCGGCGAGTTTTCGCCACGCTTCTCCACCGGCTACGGCGCGATCACGAATCGCCCGTCCATTCTCGTCGAAACGCACATGCTCAAACCGTTCGATGTACGGCTGAAGGCCACGTATTCGCTGCTGGTCCGCACGCTGGAGTTCATCGCCGCCGAGCCGCAGGCATTGCGCAGCGCCGTGGTCGAGTCGGACAACTGGGCACGGCGCCTCTCTTCGCAAACCGCGCCGGAGAATCGAATCGTCTTAGCGACCAGCCAGCCGACGCATCGGGAGGGTGAACCGATTCTGTTCAAAGGCTTCGAGCACCAGATGGTGCGCTGCGAGGCCGCAAACTCGGAGCTTCCCCGCTGGGACAATGCCAAACCTGTTGACACCCCTTCGCGCTTGATGCGCCCGAATGAAATCGTTCGCACGTCGCCGGTCCCGCGGGCCTACCTGATTCCGCGCGAATGGTCCACCGCGGCGGATCGCTTGACGCTCCATGGCGTGTTTGTCCAGGTCTTGCCCGAAGCCGTCACCATGGAGGTCCACAGCGCGCGATTTCACGACGTGAAATTCGCCGTGCGTCCGTTTGAAGGCCGGTTCATGGCCGCCTTCGACGTGGAGCCGCTCACCGAGTCTCGCACGTATCCGGCGGGCAGTTTTCTCGTTCGCCTCGACTCGCCCAACGCGCCGGTTGCAGTGCATCTGCTCGATCCCCTCGCACCCGACGCGCTCGTCCGATGGGGCTTCTTCACGCCGATCTTTGAGCAAAAGGAGTATTTCGAGGATTACGTGATGGGGCCGATGGCCGATCGCATGCTTGCGGAGGAGCCTGCCCTGCGAACCGAGTTTGACGCATGGCTGAAGGCGAATCCTGACAAGGTCGCCAACCCGCGCGCCCGACTGGCGTTCTTTTATGAGCGCTCGCCGTACTGGGACATGAAGAAAGAAGTCTATCCGATCGCGTGGATTCCACCGCGCGTGCCGATTCCGCCTAGCATCACGAAGTTACTGCTCGTTCCGAATCCGAATTGAGCAACGCTGCGAGCGCGACCCGGCTTACGTCTCCGCCAGTTCCGCCACTTCGCGCAACAGCCCGGCCGGGGCTTCCATCGTCTTCTTGCACTTCGGGTAGCCGCTGCAACCGAGGAATCGGCCCGTGCGGCCGAGGCGAAGCAGCATCTTCTTGCCACAGTCGGGGCATTTTACGTCTGTCTCAATCGGTTTCGCGCGCTCCTGCTGGGGCGATTCGGCCTCGGCGCGCTTCTTCGCGTCGCCGCGCAGATTCGCCGCCGCACGGCACTTCGCGCACGAATAGAACGGCCCGAAGCGCCCCTGCCGCAGCGACATCTCCCCACCGCACTCGAAACAGGTCAGCGAACCTTCCGGCCAATTCTCCACCACCGGCCGGCCCGTCAGCGTCCACGCGAACCCCGGCGGTGGCGGACCCAAGGCGGCAACTTCTTCCTTCGTCAGACGCTTCGCCTTGCCGCCGGACTTGGCGCGTGCCGCTCGACCGGCCGCCTTGCCTTTCTTTCCGCCTGGCGCTTCCTTGGGGGCTTCGGGAATCTCACCCTTCGCCTCCAGGTCTTTCAGGTGATCGAGTTTCTCCATCGGCATCGCGTTGCGACACCGCGGAAACCCGCTGCACGACAGGAACGGCCCCCGCCGGCTCTTTCGAATCACGATCGGCCGACCGCACTTATCGCAGCGCACGCCGGCCTCTTCCGGTTTGGGCTTCTCGATGAAGACATCATCGGGCGCGGGCGCGGTCGCCTTGCACTCGGGATATTTGCTGCAACCAAAGAACGCCCGCCCGCGCGCGAAGCGGATCGTCATCTCGCCGCCGCAATCCGGACAGGGTTGCTTCAGTTCATCGGGCTTGACGCGGCGCAGCACTTCTCCGCGCTCGTTGCTCGGCAACGTATTCGTGCAATCCGGATAGCCCGTGCAGCCCAGGAAATGGCCCATGCGACTCTTGCGAAGGATCATCGGCTTGCCGCATGCCTCACACGGCGCGGCACCGCGAATCGGCTCGATTACTTTTCCTTCGCGATCGACATTCTTCGCGTTCGTGCAGTCGGGGTAGCCCGTGCAGGACAAGAACCGCCCGTTGCGCCCGAGGCGATAGACCATCGGCTTGCCGCACAGGTCGCAGGTGTACTCACTTGCCTCGGCGCGAACCGCCTGCATGTCCTCATGGGCCTTGGCCAGTGCTTCCTTGAACGGGTCATAGAACTCGTGAAGCACATCGTGCCATTCCATCTCCCGCTCTTCGATCTTGTCGAGGTCTTCCTCAATGTGGCTCGTGAAGCGCACGTCCATGATCTTGGGGAAATGATCGACCAGCCGCCGCGTGACCAGTTCACCGCGAGCCGTCGGATAGAAGCGCCGGTCCTCCTGTTCGACGTAGCCGCGATCCTGAATCGTCTTGATGATGGCAGCGTAGGTGCTGGGTCGGCCGATACCTTCCGATTCGAGCGTCTTGACCAGCGACGCCTCGGTGTATCGCGGCGGCGGCGCGGTGAATTTCTGCGCCGGGTGCAGCGAGAGCGGCCCGACTTCCTGCCCGACCTCCAGCGGCGGCAGCAATTGGTCCTCGCTGCTCTTCGGCACGCCGGTCACTTTGTAATGCCCGTCAAACACGAGCACGCGCCCGCTGGCCCGGAAGGTCGCCTCGCCCACGGTGGTCTTGGCAACAATCGATACGGTTGTCGAATCCCACTCGGCGGGCGTCATCTGGCAGGCGACGAACCGGTTCCAGATCATCGTGTACAACTTATGCTGCTCGTCGGACAGATGGCCGCGCAGTGCATGCGGTGATCGCGTGACGTCGGTCGGGCGAATGGCCTCGTGAGCTTCCTGCGCGCGCTTTGCGCTCGTTTCGTACACGTTGGGTTTTTCGGGCAGGTAGTCGCCGCCGAAGGACTTGGAGATGTAATCTCGCGCCGCACGAATCGACTCACCCGACAGATTCGTCGAGTCGGTTCGCATGTAAGTGATCAGACCGACGTTGCCCTCGCCGGACTTGATGTCCACTCCTTCATAAAGCGCCTGGGCGACTTTCATCGTCTTGGACGTGGGAAACCGCAACTGATTCGCCGCCGCCTGCTGGAGCGATGCGGTCGTGAACGGAGCCGAGGGCCGCGTGCGCGACCGCTTCGTCTCAACGTTCTTTACGATGAACTTGGGTGCCTTGCCGGCATCCAGCCCACCGGCCAGTTCGATTCGTTTCAGCCCCAGGTGGTTGTATTCTTCAAACCCGGTCGTCTTCACTTCGCTGACTTGATAACCCAGCGCCTCGACGAGCGGCTGGGCCTGGCCCTGCGCGCTGGTGAATTCAAAGTCATACCGGGCGGCCAATTCGGCGGCCGTTGCACCAGTCACCGGCGGGGTGTCTTTTGCACCGGCTCGAGGCTTCTTGGTGAGTTTTCCTTCCGGCTTCCACGGTTTGCCGTTCAACTCGGCAAGACTGGCCTCAAAGCCACCGTGCTCGCCCAACCACGCCATCATGTCTTTTTGTGTGGGCAGGCCGCCGGCTTCACCCCCTGTCTCGAGGAACTTCTTCCATTCAGGCAGCAACGCCTTGACCTTCGCCGGATCGCCGCAAAAGGCCCCATCGAGCGCCCAATACTCCTGCGGCTCGAACGCGCGAATCTCGTCCTCACGATTCACAATCAGGCGAACCGCAACCGACTGCACGCGACCGGCCGACAGCCCCTTCGCAATCTTCTTCCACAGCAACGGCGACAGTTCATAGCCCACGACGCGGTCAAGGATGCGCCGCGCCTGCTGGGCATCGACCTTCGCCATGTCGATCTCATGCGGCTTTTTGAACGCCTCCTGAATCGCGCTCTTGGTAATCTCATTGAAGATGACGCGGCGGCGCTTGTCTTCCGGAAGGTCCAGCGCGTTGGCAAGATGCCATGCAATGGCTTCGCCCTCGCGGTCAAGGTCGGTCGCAAGAAAGACCTCGTCCGCGTCGCGCGACAGCTTCCGCAATTCGTCCACGGTCTTTTCGTGACTGGGGAGAATCTCGTACGTCGGTTCGAAGTTCCGGCCGGGGTCGATCCCGTAGCGGTGCGCCGGCAGATCGCGCACGTGCCCTTTGCTGGCTCGTACGATGTATTTGTTGCCGAGGTACTTGTTGATCGTGCGAGCTTTGGCCGGCGACTCGACAATCACAAGCGACTTGCCGCCTGCGGATGAGCCCTGGCTCTCGGAGCTTTCTTCCGATCGGGCTGGTGACTTCTTCTTGGCGGTCTTCTTTGCCATGCTTGAACGATGCTCTTTCAACAAGAGTCCAAAGGCCTGCGCAGCGGGAAATTCCCCGAATCGCCGCTTGTTCCGGCCTGCCGCCCCCACGCGGCTATATCGACGCCCAGCCACCCGGACTGAACGATCCCACTCCCATACACGCTTGCTTTGCCGGCGGGCAGGCAGCCACCAGAAAGCCCAAGACCGACATCCGCGTGGCCGAAACGAGGGCCTTCCGCCATGGCGGCGGGGGAACCTAGCACGATTCATCGAGCGGTGTCAAACGAGCCGCCGGATCAGCAACCCCGTTTGACAGTATTGGAATGCCGGAATCAAACGACACGGCAGAACTTGAAATTCACAGCATAGAACTGCCCTAACCGTTTTTGAATGAATGAGTTAGGCGCTGCGCACACCTGCTACGGGCAGACTCGGTTCAGGATGCTTGAATATTCGGTTGCAAAAATTTCCGGCGCGACTCCCCCACAACCCCGGCTTTCAGTTCGGTCGAAAACTCTATCGTGCCGGGGGAGAAACCTGCCCCGCCCGCGTGAGAACATGGCTTGGTTCACGGTAAACTCTTTGATTTGGCAAAGCCCCCCGGGGTGAAACAACGCTGTTGCAGGCCGTCATCGACGTTGCGGCAATCGAGATTGACCGCCGGCGCTGTCGGCTTGCATCGCGCGCAGACTGCTCTTTGTCATTCGGTAAAGGAGAATTTCATGACGAAAAAACGACCCACACTGGCGGCGATGTTTGCCGCGCTCGCCGCAATGACCTGCACCGTCACGTTTGCGGCACCGCCCGGCTCGCAACCGTCGCCCGACAAGCCCAAGGCTGACAAACCCGACTTCCCGCCGTTCGAAGAAGTCATGAAGGACTTCGCCGAAGTCCCAACCAGCGAGTCGCCGTTCTTCGCACTCTGGCACAACAAGAAAACCGATTCGTTGCGCGCGGTCATTCCCGGCAGCATGATCGGTCCGAAGTCACAGTTCCTGATCGCATCAAGCATGGCGGGCGGACCGGTCGCCACGGGCTTCCAGCTCGATCACTTCCTCGCCTACTTCGATCGCATGGACAAGATGCTTGTCCTCATGCGCGTGGACCCCCGCTACGTCGAGGGCAGCAACGAAGTCAGCGACGTGATCAAACGCAGCTACGGCGGCGACGAAATCATCAAGACCGTCCCGATCATTACCATGAAGGGCGGCGACTGCGTCATCGACCTCGACTCGCTGATGAAGGGAGACTTCTCCGGCATCGGCGGTTGGGGCGGCGGCAGCGTCAACCCCGCCTTGAGCAAATGGGTCAAGTTCAAGCCCATGCCGCAAAACGTCGAACTGGAAGTCGATCTCGCCATGATGCGGCGCGATGGCGGCCGGCGCACCCTGATGCACTACAGCATCTCGAAGATTCCCGATTCGGCTGCGGCGTACAAGCCGCGCGTGGCCGATCCGCGAATCGGCTATTTCATGACCGTGCGCAAGGACTGGACCAAGCCGCACGACTCGAAAACCCTGTTCAATCGCTACATCAGCCGCTGGCACCTGGAAAAGCGCGACCCCTCGGCGGAACTGTCCGCGCCCAAGAATCCCATTGTCTGGTACATCGAAAAAACAGTCCCCCTCAAGTACCGCCGCTGGGTCAAGGAAGGCATCCTCGAATGGAACAAGGCCTATCAGGCCTGCGGGTTCCTCGATGCCATTGAGGTCAAGCAGCAGGAAGATTACGACCCCTCCACCAAGGACCTCGACCCCGAAGACGTTCGCTACAACTTCTTCCGCTGGATTGTGACCGGCCGCGCCTTCGCGATGGGTCCCTCGCGCGATCACCCGCTGACCGGGCAGATCTTCGACGCCGATATCGTGTTCGACGATTCGATGGCCCGCGCCTACGTCGCGTCGTACCAGCGGCTAAGCGGCGGCGATACATCGTGGCGACCGTTTGAGCCGGTGGTGCAGGAGTTCTTCCGATCCAATCCGCAGTGGCTCTATCGCAGTCCGATTGAGAAGCTGCTCCCGAACGTGAAGCTCCAGAACGACCCCGACGAGGAGTTTCGCAGCAACCTGATGGCGCACATGTTCAAGCGCGGTCGCCCCGTGTGTGAGTGTGCCGCAGGCATGGCATCCCAGTTGGAGTTCGCCGGCATCGCCATGGAGGCCAAGGGCCTGGGCCGCACCGACGAAGACTTCATCGGGCAGATCATCAAGGAAATCGTCATGCACGAAGTCGGGCACTGCCTCGGCCTGCGCCACAATTTCAAGGCCAGCGCCTGGCTGCCCATGGAAGAGATCGAGGCCCACACCGCGGCGGGCGAAGCCAACGTCGGCTCGGTCATGGACTACAACCCGGCCATCGTCGCGGTTCGCGGGAAGAAGCAGCCCAGCTTCGTGACGCGCACCATCGGTCCGTACGACTACTGGGCCATTGAGTATGGCTATCGCCCGGTCGGCGCGCCGTACAAGGGTGAAGACGACATGCTCGGCAAGATCGCGGGCCGCGTCGCCGAGGCCGGCCTGGATTACGGCACCGACGAGGACACCATGTCGTTCATCTCGCCCGATCCGTACAGCAACCGCTACGACATGGGCCGCGATGTGATCAAATACGCCCAGTGGCAGATGGACCTGACCAACAACCTGATGTCGGACATCACGGAGTGGTCGGTCAAGGACGGCGAGTCGTACAGCCGGCTCCGCCGTGCCTTCTCGCGCATCCTCGGCGAAAGGGCGAACGTCTCGAGCTACGTCGCCCGATTCGTCGGCGGCCAGGTCATCAACCGAGACCGCAAGGGCGATCCGAAAGCCCGCAAGCCGATCGAGGTGGTCGACGGCGCCAAGCAGCGCGAGGCGCTGGAGTTCGTCTGCAAGCACGTGTTCTCCGAGGGCACTTATTCGTTCGACCCCGAACTCCTCGCCCTGCTCGGCCCCGGCCGCGAGAATCACTGGGGCAGTGATGACTTCGACTTCCAGGTGGAGTTCAACATCCACGATGCCGTCGCCGCAAATCAGTACGGCATCCTCATGACGCTGATGAACCCGTTCACGGTCAATCGGATTCACGATAACCAGGTGAAGTTCAAAGACGATCAGGCGGTGTACACGCTCTCGGAACACCTGACGCGCCTGACGAACGAAATCTGGGCAGAGATGGACGACGACGACCGCGAGGGCACCGACCGCAAGCCGTACATCAACAGCTTCCGGCGAAACCTTCAGCGCAATCACCTTGAGATGCTGATGAATCTCATTCTGACCGATCCGGACGGCACCGTGCCGGCCGACGCCAACGCCATCGCGCGGCGATGCGTGGCCAAGCTGTCGGACAAGATCGGCAATACGCTCAAGTCCGCCAAGCTTGACGACACGACCGAGGCGCACCTGTCGGACGTCAAGAAGCGGATCGATAAGGCGCTGGAAGCCCAGTACACCGTCGGCGGCATGCGGTTCAGCGACTTCCTGTTTTTCTTCCAAGAGGCCGCCAAGCGGCAGAACGACCGACCGGTGACCGTGCTTCCGGAGTAGCCCTGTTCCCCCGCCGCGGTCGGCCATGTCCGCCCGTGGCTATGAAGTGTTACATTTCGTCCCACCCGGCCCGCTGAAGCGATTCAGCGGGCCTTTTTTTTGAGTTCCGGGGCATCGGAATTGATCGGGAACAGAAGGCTCGGCATGACCCGATTGGGGGTATTGCCAGCCGGCTCGGTCCGGTCAAAATATTCCCGCGCCCCGCCCCGCGGTTAAGCTTGACATGGCATCGGGCGGCGTCGCAGAATGCGAAAGTGTCGGGGCAGTCAGAGGCGTGAAGAACTCGGGATTCTCACCCCGATTCACGTTCGGGGATACAGGTGCGAGAGGTTTGCGGGCGACGTTCGGAGCGGGCACGGGTGTGTCTTGTGCACTGCTTGCGAATCGGTCGCCGAGTCGATAGCGTGTTGGCGACGTTAAGTCGAACGTTGTCAGGTGCGGTCACCTAAAAGTCACAACCAACTGGAAACATGATTCGCGGCTCGGAGGCCGTGCGATCATCGCTGGAGGAGTACGCTCTCTATGGTGGACGAATCTATGGGCAGTGTGAGTGCGCCGGGCACAACTGAATCGGGCGCGCTGGTGGAAGTCATGTACGCTCGCACACTGGGCGAGGCGACGCACTGCTGCGATTTGCTGCGCGGCCAGGAAATCCAGGCCCAGATCGAAGGTGGATCGTCGGGCAAGGCCTGCGGCATCGCCGTCATGGTCCCCAACGATCGCTTTATCGAGGCGTCCGAGTTCCTGGCGCTCAACCTCGAGAATTCGGACGACGACGACTTCTCGGACGTCGACGACGAAGAAGAAGACGATGACGACGATGCGGACGACTTCGACGATGATGACGACGACGATTTCGGCGACGACGACGAGGAAGAGGAAGAAGAGTTCGGAACCGACGACGAGGTTTAGTCGATAATGGCCGCGGCGGGTCCCCGGCCGGCGAGCCAACATCCGGTAAGGTTGCCGAGGCAGACACCCGTCTATTCGGAGTGATGCCGATGGATCCCCTCGCAGCTGGCGATGCGGTGACGGTGGCCGACATGACCCAACCCAACACACCCCTGGACGATCAATCCGACGGCGCGGTTGAAAAACGCGGAGCCGTCGAGCGCCGTGGAACGGTCGAACGCCGAAGCGGCCTCGAGCGCCGTCGCGGCCCCGGCCGGAGGCGGTCCGACTCGCGCCGAAGCGCCGAAGAAGGCGAAATGTCCAACGAGCAGCTTGAATTCGTCCTCGCCATGGACGAATACAAGCGGGCCAACCGCCGCCCGTTCCCAACCTGGACCGAAGTCCTGGAAGTCATCAAATACCTTGGCTACCGCAAGGTTGCGCCAATGGGCGAACACGTTGATCGCCCCGCACCGGACCCTCGCGGCTAGCAGGCGATTTCCAACTCAACCCGTCTCCCGGCGCCACGCGCACTGAATGATTATTTAACAGGCAGGAAATCGAGCGGGCCGATATAATAGAATGTGTTGAGGCAGCCGAAGCGCCTTCGTTGATTGTTGATTCTCGCATCGCGCGAATGCCTATGAACTTCGCGAGCTACCAACCCACTGATGTCCTGATGCTCGTGGGCAACATCGCCCCGATCGCGGTTTATCTCCTCGCGCTGGGACTGGTGAATTCGCACGCTCGACCTCACCTGATCACGGCTCGCGCGGACTTTGTCGCGCTCACATCGGTGCTGGTTCCGGTTCTTCTCTGGCCCGTCCCCAACCTCGCTCGCGGAATCACCATCTGGCTGCTGCTGTTTGGATTCGTCACCGCGGCGATCGTATTCTGGAAACTGCTTCCTGCTCGCAACGCGGGCTTTGTCCTTTACAACATCAGCGAGTCGCGCTGCCGGCAACTGCTTGAGCAGACGCTGACGGCTATGGATTTGTCCGGACGTTGGCGAGGCCATACCTGGCGCAGCCGGGACGGCCGCATGACGTTGCAACTCCACACGCTGGGCCTGTTGCGTAACGTTTCAATTTCCGTCGATACGGATCCACCGGACGACGCACTGATTCACGAGTTGGGCGATGGACTGGCCGCTCGAATCCGACAGGTATCCCAATTGCCATCCACCATGGGCGCCTGCCTCGTGCTCCTGGGAATCGGGCTCCTGGTCGTGCCGATGTGGATGGTGGGCCGGCACATTCACGATCTTGTGGATGCCATGTCACACCTGTTCGGCTGACCCCGCACCGAGCCACTCTTTTCCAACGAATTCTGCTATAATGCCTTTGCGGGCACTGGGACCGGCTGCACCCTGAACGAATTCAGCAGACGAGGAGCAAGAAGCGATGTCATCGAAGTTCTCCATTGCGTTAACGCTAACGGTCGCTGCTGCGGCCGTCATCAACTCGGTCAAGGCTGACGAAGCTCGCTCAAGCATCCCAACGGGCCCGCGCATTGAGGTCTCGAAGGACGGCCACTATCGCGTTGAACTCCCCGACGTCGCCGATGAGTCGGAGAACGCCTCGTTTCGCTTCAACGGCGTCCCCTATCTCACGACATCCGACTGGAACAACAACCTTCGCCGGCAGGTGAGTGCCGTTCTCGTGGCAGATGTGAACAACGACGGCAAGAAGGACCTGCTTGTCGGGTGCTACACCTCGACAAGCTTTCCGCCCTATCCGGAATGGACGAACCTGATCTACTACAACATCGGCGGCACGCTGGAGGCGACTCCGTCGTGGATCTCCGGCAGCCAGGTTCACACCGGCGATCTCGCGGTCGGCGACATCAACAAGGACAGCTACCCCGATGTCTTCTCGGCGGACGGCGGCGGCGGATTTTCACCTTCGCGGATCTACTTCGGCACGCCGAGCGGCCCGAGCACGACCGCCGGGTGGATCGCAACGCCTTCGCCGTCGACCTGGACGACGGGCGTGGCGCTTTTCGACTTCGATCACGACGGCGACCTCGATGCCTTCACGTCCAATCAGGGCGTGTCACCCAATCCGTTCCGTCGCATGCTCGGCTACCGCAACAACGACGGCGTGCTGGAGACCACTCCGTTCTGGCAGTCCGACGAAGAGGCGATTTCCAGCGGCCCGTCATTTGGCGACCTCGATGGCGACGGCTGGGAGGACCTCGCCGTGGGCAAGTGGGTGAATTTTCAGACCGCAGTCTATAAAAACGTCAACGGTGTTTTGCAGACCTTCCCGGTCTGGCAGTCGGGCCTGACCGGCGGGGATCGCGGCACCGCCTGGGCCGACGTGGACGGCGACAACGACCTCGATCTCGCCGTCGGCCGCTCGCCGATGATGCTGTACACGAATACCGGGGGTGTTCTGAATCCGACCTGGACAGCCGCCCCGCCCTTCTCAACGCAGCCGCAGGACATGAAGTTCGTCGACGTGGATCGCGACGGCGATCAGGACCTGGCGGAGTTTCAGTTCAGCACGGGCCGAGCACACATTTACCTGAACACGAACGGGGTGTTGAGCAATGCCCCGGCGTACACGTACGACGACTCGTCCACCGGCAATGCCATCGCGTTCGGCGATATCAACGGCGACGGGTGGGAGGACATGGCGATCGGCATCAACGGCGACATCTCCGTCCGCGTGTTTTTCGCCCGGATTCCCGAGATCATCGGCGACATGAACTGCGACGGGCTGGTTAACCTCGACGACGTCGATCCATTCGTGCTCGCCCAGCTTGATCCGGCGGCCTACGCAACGGCCTATCCGTTTTGCAGCACGAGTCGCGGCGACATCAACACCGATGCGCTGCTGAACGGCGGCGACGTGCAGGGATTCTCGAACCTGTTGACCGCGCCGTAATGCCGCGTCGCAATCGCCCGCGGAGATAGATACTACAGTATATTTTCAGGTTCTACCCGCCGCGCCCGATTCCGCGGCGCGAGAGAAAAAAAGTCGCAAATTCCGTTGACGGGGATTCCGTCATGCCCTAGGATTAGCTTGCCCGCTCTTATTCCGGAGCGGCGCGACAGTGCTTTTCAGGCGCGGAGCCGCGCTGCATTGCATGAGGCTCCCAGCGGCGAGGCCGCCGCTCATTCACGCCTGATTGCATGAACGTTTGTCAGCTTGACAGTCCAACTTCAGGGGTCGCACTCACCGAAAGAACCGCTCATGGTCTCGCTCTCGGTCAATCCATCCCAGGACGGAACGCCGACCCGGCGCACGAAGTTCATTAACAAGATCGATCAGATCGCCAACATCCCGGCCGATCAGCGTGAATTGCTCAAAAAGGTCGCCGAGACTTACATCTTCCGTGCGAACGACTACTACCTCGGCCTCATCAACTGGGACGACCCCAACGACCCCATCAAGCAACTGATTATTCCTCGCAGCGAGGAACTCAACGACTGGGGCAAGCTCGACGCCAGCAACGAGGCCGCCGTGACGGTCACGAAGGGCGTGCAACACAAATACCCCGACACGGTTCTGCTGCTGTGCAACGAGGTCTGCGGGGCCTATTGCCGCTATTGCTTTCGCAAGCGCCTGTTCATGGATGACAACGAGGAAGTGACCAAGGATGTATCGCAGGGAATCGCGTACATCGCCCAGCATCCGGAAGTCACCAACGTGTTGCTGACCGGCGGCGACCCGCTGATCATGAACACCCGTCGCCTGCGAGAAATCATCGAGGCCCTGCGCGCCATTCCGCACGTTCAGATCATCCGCATCGGCTCGAAGATGCCGGCGTTTGACCCTTGGCGCATGCTCGGCGACCCCGAACTGCAGAAACTCTTCAGCGAACACTCCACGCCGTTCAAGCGCATTTACCTCATGGCGCACTTCGACCATCCGCGCGAGCTGACCGACGACGCCGTGCGCGGCATCGATGCCTTCATTCGCTCCGGCGTCATCTGCATCAACCAGTGCCCGCTCATCAAGGGCATCAACGACGACCCCATGGTTCTGGCAGAGATGTATCGCAAGCTCTCGTGGATCGGCTGCCCGCCGTATTACCTCTTTCAGGGACGCCCCACCGCGGGAAACGAGCCGTACGAAATTCCCATCGTGCAGGGCTGGTTCATCTTCCGCGAGGCCTTGCGCCATGGGTCGGGTCTTGCGCGACGGGCGCGGTTTGTCATGTCCCACGAAACCGGAAAGGTCGAAATCCTCGCTGTCACCGATCAGCACATTTACACGCGCTACCAGCGCGCGAAGGACGGCTCCAATCGCGGCCGCGTGATGATCTACAAGCGAAACGACGAGGCCTACTGGCTCGATGCGCTCGAGCCGGCATACGACGGCGGCGCCGTCCGCTTCGCGCCGGAGTCGGAGTTCGAAGTCAACGCCGGGCCAGAGTGATCCGCGCTCGCACGAGTTGCGGCACGGGCGTACAATCATGTCGCCGATGAATGTCCAGAAACTCGTCAGCCTGAATCTGAACGTCCGTGGGATGTCGCAGTCCGCCACGCTGGCGATCAAGGATCGCTGCCGGGCCCTGCGCGCGGCGGGGAAAGAGGTCTTCGACTTCGGCCTCGGGCAATCGCCGTTTCCCGTCCCAGAGCCGGTTGTCGCGGGGCTGCGCGAGGCCGCGGCGCAGAAAGACTACCTTCCCGTAAAAGGCCTGCCCGCCCTGCGTGAAGCCGTCGCGTCGTTTCATCAACGGAACGACGGCGTCGAAGCCCATCCGGAACTCCTGCTGGTCGGCCCCGGCTCAAAAGAGCTGATGTTTATTGTGCAGCTCGTCTATTACGGCGAGATCATCCTGCCCACGCCCTGCTGGGTCTCCTACCTGCCGCAGGCGCGGATCATCGGCCGACGCATCAGCATGATTCATACGACCTACGAAACACAATGGAAACTGACAGCCGAGCGCTTGCAGGACTCATTGAGCCAAGTCAACGACGACCGCCGGCCGCGCCTCCTGATACTGAACTACCCCAGCAATCCGACCGGCGTGTCGTACTCGCAGGATGAACTGAAGGCGCTGGCGGAGGTCCTGCGTCGATTTGAAGTCATCGTGCTGTCGGATGAGATCTACGGGCAGCTTCATTATCGCGGGCAGCATGCGTCGATCGCGCGCTATTACCCCGAGGGCACGATCATCAGCAGCGGTCTGTCCAAGTGGTGCGGCGCGGGCGGCTGGCGACTGGGCACGTTCTCATTCCCGCCGGACCTCGACTGGTTATGTCACGCGATGGCATCGGTGGCCAGCGAAACGTTTACGACTGTCAGCGCGCCGATCCAGCACGCGGCGGTTCATGCGTTCAACGGCGGTCCGGCAATCCAGTCGTATTTGTCAAAGGCGAGGCGTGTGCTCGAGGCGCTGGCCGACTATTCCGTCGCGACACTTCGCCGCGCGGGCATCGCCGTTCACCAGCCTGACGGCGCGTTCTACCTCTTCCCGGACTTTTCGCCACTGGCCGATAAGCTGGCGGCGCGCGGGATCACCGACGGACGCACGCTCTGCTCCGATCTGCTTGAGCGGGCCGGAGTCGCGGCGTTGCCCGGCGCAGCGTTCGGGCGGCCGCGGAGTTGTCTCGCGGCGCGCCTCGCGTTTGTGGACTTCGATGGGGCTGATGCATTGCGTGCGGCGCACGACGTCCCTGACAGCCAACCGCTCTCGGAGTCGCTCCTGCGAACCGTTTGCCCCCGTGTCATGAATGGCATGGACGCCATTGCAGCATGGGCCGCCTCATAATTCGGACCCGCTCGCACACGAATTCGCTTGCTAAACCGCTACCCCGATACGTCCGATGTGTAAACGGATGGGGGGCAGGTCCGCCTTCGGTCCGGCATTTTCCGCCGGCCGCGACGGATGCCTGCCATACCGATAAGATACTGGCGGCCTCGCCGGCTAAACAGGAGCATACGACATGACGCCCACGAAGAAGCCCTTTGGCACCTTCGCCCATCGGATGTTGACCTCGAAAAAGTGGCTGACCTTCCTCGCCGGCGGTCTTGTGATGCAGTTCAACTTGTCGAGCTGCGATCCTGAAGTGCGCGACGCTTTCCTGACCGGCGTGCAGTCATCGATCCTCGGCCTGATGGACGCGATCGTTGGCGCCTTCTTCCTTTCGCTGCAGGACGCGGGCAGCAGCACGAGCCAGCCGGTCGTGCAGGCGGTCCAGACGCTAAGCCAGTGGCTGGCGTAACGCGGAATCGCCGCCGTCAACTGAAATAGCTTTACGTATAAATCAATGCGGGCGCCCAGGCCCCACTGGTTGATTCGGCGCACTCTCTCGGAACGCCCGATCACTCCTTGCCTCGTTTAGCGACTTGTCCATCCGTTAGCCAGGGAATGCAGGACCTGCCGCGGGCCCAACCTTTACGGTTGCGGTATTGCTCCACGCACCGACAGCGCCACCCTCCATCGCGGGGTCATCGCAAGGTAGCAATTCGCCCGGTTCCTGCTGGACTTGGCCCGCATGGTCCAATAACATGAAATAGGAGCGCGACTGGGCATTTGTAGTGGCAGTCGGCCCGAATCGGCGTCGATCAAACTATCGAGACGACGCGGTGTCTAGCAGGGAGGCGGCTTGATCCGGCCGTGCCCCCCGGCAACGGGTCGGCTCGTTGTCCTCGGAACTGATTGGCAAACGCAGCGGGAGCCAGGTCCAATGGTGAACAAGCAGTCGATTCTCGACCTCGTCGAAAAGCGTCTGGACACCGAGAGCTTCAAGCACGAGCACTGGGAGGGATCGTTCGACCAGTACCTGGACCTGGTGACGAAGTCGCCGCGCGTGGCGCGCAATGCGTTCCAGCGCATCTACGACATGATCATGCTGTACGGCTCCGAGCGGTACACGAAGTTCCGCCAGGACATGGTGCGGTACAAGTTCTTCTCCGACCCGATCGGAAATGGCGACGACGCCATCTTCGGGCTGGAGCGCCCGCTGATGCAGCTCGTGGACTTTTTCAAGTCCGCGGCGCAGGGCTACGGCACCGAGCGGCGCATCCTGCTTCTGCACGGCCCGGTCGGATCGGCGAAGTCCACGATTTGCCGCCTGCTCAAGAAGGGAATTGAGCATTATTCCCGCACCGACGAAGGTGCGATGTATACGTTTGCATGGAAACTGCCGCGGGAGAACGGAGAATTCGACCTCGTCGAATGCCCCATGCATGAAGAGCCGCTCAAGCTGATTCCCAAAGACGTGCGGCGCGATGTGCTGGCGCTGATCAACGAGAACCTGCCGCCCGAGCAGCGCGTCATCGTCGAAGGCGATCTCGATCCCTTCTGCCGCCGAACCTATGCCGAGTTGCTCAAGCAATACAACGGCGACTGGAAGCGGGTGATGGATCACGTCGTCGTCAAGCGGCTGGTCTTGAGCGAGAAAGACCGCAAGGGCATCGGAACGTTTCAGCCGAAGGACGAAAAGAATCAGGACAGCACCGAACTCACGGGCGACATCAACTATCGCAAGATCGCCGAGTACGGCAGCGACAGCGACCCGCGCGCGTTTAACTTTGACGGCGAATTGAACGTCGCCAATCGCGGGCTGATCGAATTCATCGAAGTCCTGAAACTGGACGTGGCGTTCCTGTATGACCTGCTCGGCGCATCGCAGGAACACGTCATCAAGCCCAAGAAATTCGCCCAGACTCACATCGACGAAGTCATCATCGGGCACACCAACGAGCCCGAGTACAAGAAGCTCCAGAACAACGAGCTGATGGAAGCCTTCCGCGATCGCACGATCAAGATCGACGTGCCGTACAACTGCATCCTCGATGAAGAGGTCAAGATCTACAACAAGGACTTCAACAAGGAACGCATCCGGGGGATTCACATCGCCCCGCACACGATTGAAGTCGCCGCCATGTGGGCCGTGCTGACGCGGCTGGAAGAGCCGAAAAAGGCCGGCCTGACGCGGATGCAGAAGCTGAAACTCTACAGCGGAAAGAGCATCCCCGGTTACACCGAGGATTCCGTCAAGGAGCTGATCGAAGAAGCCCGGCGCGAGGGCATGCAGGGCATCAGCCCGCGTTATATACAAGATAAGATTTCAAACGCGCTGGTCAGCGACCAGGCGATTCAGGAAAAAGGCATCAACCCGTTCATGGTGATGAACGAGCTGGAGGGCGGGCTTTCGCACCATTCGCTCATCTCCGACGAGGAGTTGAAGAAATCCTACCGTGAGATGTTAAGCGTCGTGCGCGAGGAGTATGAAGACATCCTCAAGGCCGAGGTGCAGCGCGCCATCAGCGCCGACGAGGACGCCATCAAGCGCCTGGCGGCGAACTACATCGAAAACGTCCGGGCCTACACGCAGCGTGAGAAGGTGCGGAACAAGTACACCGGCCGGGATGAGGAGCCCGACGAGCGACTGATGCGCTCGATCGAAGAGAAGATCGACATCCCCGACAGCCGCAAGGATGATTTCCGCCAGGAGATCATGAACTACATCGGCGCGTTGTCGCTGGACGGCAAGAAGTTCGAGTACCACACCAACGCCCGGCTGCACAAGGCGCTGGAGCTGAAGCTCTTCGAGGATCAGCGCGACACGATCAAGCTGAAGAACGTCGTGAGCGGCGTAGTCGATGACGAAACGCAGGCGAAGATCGACGTGGTCAAGCAGCGGCTGATCAAGTACTTCGGCTACAACGAGCAAAGCGCGACCGACGTGCTCAATTACGTCGCCAGCATCTTCGCCCGCGGCGACGCGAAGAGCGAAGAGTAAGCAATACGTTTTTCGATTCGCTTTGCCTCGGCAGTTGGACCGACAACTCGGGATGCGGCAGCGTTACTCAATGCGTGGCCGATCGCGCCAGCCCTGCCATCTTTGTTCTTCATGCGATTTCGCAGTAGAATGGCCCGTTTGAGTCGCTCCTGACGTTCCGGAGTCGCTCCGACAGGGCCAGTCCATGCCTCGCCCATCTGCATGGAAACTCGTTGGATACGCAACGCCCAATGCTGCAAGGCGTATCGGGTCGCGCCTTGCGCTTTTCGGAGCGAGCGCCGCCGTGCTTCTCCATGTCACGTCGGTGGCGGCGCAGCCCGAATCCACGCTGGACTGCATCGATGATGCATGGCGTTGGACCGAATTTACAACCCGCGACGGCCTGCCCTCGGCTGACATCCTATCGATTATTGAGACAAAAGGCGGGACACTCTGGGCAGCAACCACCGGCGGCCTCGCCTGGTACGATGGCTACTGGTGGAATCCTGTCTCACTTCCGGAAATAGACGACAACCGGTTCATTACGATCTTGCAGCAGGCCGACGACGAGCGCGTTTGGGTTGTCAGCGGGGAGCAGCTTTACCTGGGTGATCGCAGCGGCTTCAAGCCAGTGCCGGTCGTCTGGCAGGGAAAACCTGTTCGCGTGTTGAATGTCGCGCCGTTGTTCGGAGATCAGGATTTTCTGGTCCAGGGCCTGATTCAATACGGCGCTTCGCTCGTCTTGCGAAGCCAACGGGGTCAACTTCAGGAGATGTCGCTTCCTGCAAGCCGGAATGAGCTCGTCGATGTTTCACTTCGCACCACACGTCGCCCCGGCATCATACTCCTCGCCGGAAACAAGCTCTTTCGATGGGACGATGACGGCTGGGTCCCCTTCTTTACCTGCCCCAGCGAAAATTCCAATCTCCTGCAAATTGAAGAAAACGAGCGAGGCGACGGCCTGATGCAGCTCACGGATCTGCGGTCGAACCTGTCGACCTGGACCTGGAGCCAATCCAAACCACCCTGCGAAATCACGGAACGCATGGGTGAATACATTCAAGGGATGGATGTCAGCTTGCAAGGGGACATTCTTGCCGCTCTGCATTCCGGACGCATCCGAATCGGCCGTACGGATTCCGATTGGCGGGAGTTCGCCGGGCCGAAAACCCCGCGTTCCGCTGCGGCACTTTGGTGGAGCCGCAATGGGAATATCTGGCTCGGTTCTGAAAACGGGCTTCTGTTGTTTCGGGCCATACCCCGGCGCTGGTCGAACTGGCATCCAGGCAACTCGAGCGGTCGCAGCCGCATCCATGCCGTATTGCCGCGATCGGATGGAAGCATCTGGCTTGGAACAGCCGACGGAATCGTGATCATCCGGGAGACGCAGGCTCCGGAATACGTGCCCATGATCGATGGTCAGGAACTGGGTCTGGTTACTGCATTGGCGGAAGATCGAAACGGGCGCATTTGGGTGGGAAGCGGGTCGAGTTTTGACGGTGCGTGGTGTTACGAAAGCGGCAAATGGCGTCACTTCGGTGAAGCCGAGGGGCTTCCAGCGCCGCGCGTGCACCGGATCTGCATCAATCGAGCGGGTGAGGCCGTGCTGCTTGGGATGCGGGATCGGTATCGTCACCGGATCAATGACGATCCCGGTGTCTTTGTTCATCGGAACGGACGGTTTGAGCAGATAACCGGTTCCGATGGCAACCCGTTGGGTCGGATTTATGACTTCGCTGAAGGTGCTGACGGCACCCAATGGTTTGCCTCTTCAGGTGGAATCATTCGTCGAGCAGGTGACCAATGGACACACTGGACGCTCGAAGATGGATTGAGACATTCTCGTGTCTACGCCATGACCCTTGCGCCCGACGGGCGAGTTTGGTTCGGCCATGAAAAACGCGACGGACTGGGATACATCAAACCGGACGGAACAATCCATTACGTCGATCGCATCAACGAACGCGAGCGGTTCCATGTCAACGCGCTCTGCATGGCGCACGACGGTACCCTGTGGGTTGCTGACAAGGGGGCAATCCTTTGCCTTCAAGATGGATCGTGGAGTTCGATCGGCTTGGCAGAGGGACTGCCGGCGGCCCAGGTTTGGACATTGGCCCTTGCAAAAGATCGAGTTCTCGTGGGGATGCTCGGAGCAGGGCTTGGCCAGCTAAGGCTGGAGGATCTTCGCGCACCACCGCCAAGCGTGCGGATCCGCCGCCCGGTGGTTGACGACCAGGAAGTCCTTGTGCGGTGGCGCGTGCAGACCTACTGGGCGCAGGTGCCATCGGAGATTGTCGCCACGCGGTACCAAGTTGATGGAGGTAACTGGTCGGACTGGTCTCACGCCAATGAAGCCCGGTTGGCGAATCTGACTCCCGGCGAACACCGGTTTCGTGTCCAAGCTCATGGCTTGGTCTCACACGTCATGCCCGCCGTTGAAGAAACGCGGTTTGAAGTAGTCAGGCCCTACTATCGGCGGGCGGAATTCCTCGGACCGATCGGCGGGTTGGCAGCCCTCTCGCTGGTGACGATCGGAATTCAGGGGAGAAAGCGCCGCCGCCAGCAACAGAAACTGCGTGAGAGCGAGCAGATCTTCCGACAGTTGACGGAAAACATCCGTGATGTTTTCTGGCTGCGTGATTGCGATACGGGGCGCCTGCTGTATGTCAGCCCGGCGCACGAAGCCATCTGGGGCGATCCGGTTGAGGTTCTCTATCGCGATTCGCAGTCCTGGCTGGATCGCATCCATCCTGAAGACCGCGCGCGGGTCGCTCATGCATTCCTCTCGGACGAGCATCGACCTTCGGAGAACGCCATCGAGTATCGAATCACCACGCCCGATGGCAAGCTGCGCTGGATCCTCGACCGAGGGTTCCCGATTCGTGATGATCGCGGGCGAGTCATCCGAATCGCAGGCATTGCCGAGAACATCACCGACCGAAAAGAAGCGGAGATCGCCCAACAGCGAGCCGCACGGCAACTTCAGAGCATTCTCGACAATGCCACCGCGGTCATCTATGTCAAAGACCTCGATGGGCGATATCTGCTGATCAATTCGCACTTCGAATTGTTGTTCAATGTGACGCGGCAGGGCATCATCGGCCGGACAGATTACGACATCTTTCCGCCCGAGTTCGCCAACCGATTCCGGGCCAATGATTTGGCGGCGTTGCAGGCCAGCGGAGCGATCACGTTGGAAGAACAGGCGTTGCAGGCCGACGGCGTGCACGACTACGTGTCCGTGAAGTTCCCCTTGTTCGACACGGACGGCAAGCCATACGCCACGTGCGGCATCTCGACGGACATTTCGCTGCTCAAGCGCACCGAGGAGACGCTCCGCCGTCATGCGATTGCGTTTGACACGATCGCCGACGCGCTGCTGATGGTTGATATTGATCGGTGCATTACCGATGTCAATCCTGCCTGCGAGCGAATGTTCGGCTATGACCGCGACGAGCTTATCGGGCAACCGATCTCGATCCTGCTTAGAACGGACGACGTCCAGGCGCTGATGCCGATCATTCGGGATTCGCTCGACACGCGCCATCGGTGGAACGGGGAAGTGTGCCATATTCACAAGGATGGCCACGCCGTCCTGGGCGACGTGTCACTGGTGGCCGTGCTGGACAAGTCGGGCACGCGCATCGGGTCGATCGCGGTCGTGCGCGACGTGACCGAAAAGCGACTGGCCGAGGAGGAGAAGGCCCGGCTTGAGGCGCAGCTTCGCCATGTTCAGCGCATCGAAACCATCGGCAAGCTCACGAGCAACGTGTCGCACGACTTCAGCAATTTGCTTACCGGAATCCTGCTCAACACGGCGTTGGCCAAGAAGAAATTTGACGGAGCGCACCCCGCCACACCTTACATCGACGCCATCGAAGACGCGGCGCTTCAGGCGCGCGGCGTCACCGGGGCGCTTCTCAACTTCGCCCACCGGGCTCTGGCCGACTGCAAGCCGGTCGATCTCGCGGCGGCCCTGGCGCCGACCATCCGCCTGCTTAAGCGATTCCTGGAGCCGCAAATCGCGGTGCAAGTCGAGATGCCCCCCCTCGGCGAGGCCTGGTGCGTCGCTGATGAAACGCTTCTGCAACAGGCTGTGATGAACGTGAGCATCAATGCGCGCGATGCCATGCCGAACGGAGGTTCGCTGCGAATCGCGCTGTCGAGAGCGGCCTCGCCATCGCCTGAAGCCGCCGATTGCCCCGATGAATTGCGTATCGTGGTGGCGGATACAGGCGTCGGAATGCCGCCCGACGTGCTGACCCGTGCATTTGAACCTTTTTTCACTACCAAGCCTCGCGGCGAAGGAACGGGGCTGGGCCTCTCCTCGGTTCAGAGTATTGTCCATTCCCACAATGGGCGAATTCACTTAGAATCCGTCCCGGGCCGGGGTACGAGCGTCTACATCACGCTACCGGCCTGCGCGCCCCCGGCTCCTCGCACTGCGCCCGCCGCGGCCCCCGTGAAGGACCGACTAGGCGACAAGACGGTTCTTGTGGTTGAGGACAATCCATTTGTGAGGTCGATCATCGTGTCTGCGATTCGTGCGACCGGTTACGAGGCCATCCCTGCGAGTGACGGCGCGGAGGCCCTTCGCGTGGCGCAACCGGGCGTAACGCGACTGGTCGGCGCGGTCGTGGACCTGGACCTGCCGCAGAAAGACGGCGATCAGGTGATTGACGATTTGCACGCCGTGTTCCCGAGCCTCCCGGTCATTCGCATGACCGGCCGCGCCGTCGCACCGACCAGCGCGGGCAACGGCGGATTCCTGCTTCGAAAGCCCTTTCAGATGTCCGAGTTTGTGGAGCTGCTGCAGAAAGCAATGAAGTGATCCGGGGCCGAGATCATGCTGCTTAAAAAAAAGACCACCGTATTCCTCGTCGATGACCACGCCATGCTGCGCGAACCGCTCGCGTCCATGCTCCAGGCCGAGGGAACTTTTGATGTCGTTGGGACGGCCGAATCCGCCGGCGCCGCTCTGCCGCTGATCCGCGAGCGCCACCCGGACATCGTTCTGATGGACATTGACATGGCCGGCTTGCAATGCTTCGAAGCAGCGCGAATCATCCGCACGGATTGCCCCACGACGCAGCTCGTGTTTCTGAGCGCGTTTGTGACGGATCATTTCATCGATCAGGCGCTGGAGGTCCAGGCCCGCGGCTACGTCACGAAGTTCGAATCGCCGGAGCGCATTATTCAGGCTATTCGCGAAGTCGCAGGCGGCGGCGCATTCTTCTCCGAGCAGGTTCGCTCGCGCATCGTCATCGACGGGCACGCCGCGTCTCTCTCCGCCGCGAGCCGCTCCCGCGCGGCCACCCTCACTCGTCGCGAACGCGAAATGGTGGCCTATTACGCCCGCGGACTGGCCCAAAAGGAAATCGCCGACCTGATCAAGATCGCCAAGAAGACCGTCGAGCATCACATCACCAACGCCATGCGAAAGCTCGATATCCATTCGAAAGCCGAGCTGATTCGCTTCGCCGTTCGCGAGGGCATCGTTCCACCTTGAGTTTGACATGGCCGGGTTTTCTTCGCCTCCCGTTCACATCGCTCTGCCCGATGCAACGTCCGCGTTACAATACCGAGATGACCGTTGGCATTGAATCGATGCTCGGCAGGACGTTTTCTGAACTGCACCTCGATGCGGAGGGTGCATCGCGCCACGCACTTCGCGAGCGCTATCGCTTGGCACTGACCGGCCCCGCACCGCTGCCGATTTCCCGGCGCAATCAGGACGGCGGCGTCACCAAGTTTGCACAGCGCCGCCCCGACGGACTGGAGATCGAGAGCGTCATCATTCCCATGTGGCGAGCAGGCTCGCGCTGGACGACGCTTTGCGTCTCATCGCAAGTTGGCTGTGCCATGGGCTGCACGTTTTGCGAAACGGCGCAGCTGGGTCGCCTGGCCGATTTGAGTGCGGCGGAAATCGTCGGCCAAGTCGTCGCGGCGCGGCACGAATTCGGCGCCGACGTTCGCAATGTCGTCTTCATGGGCATGGGCGAGCCGATGGACAACTTCGAGAACGTCGTCCAGGCGGTGCGGGTCATGACAGACCCGATGGGCCTGTCGATGGGAATGGGGCGCATCACGATCTCGACCGTTGGCCGAATTGACGGGATTCGCAAGTTGGCTGGACTGGGCTGGCGGCGGATCAATCTTGCCGTCTCGCTGAACGCGCCCAATGATGAGATTCGCTCACAGATCATGCCGATCAACCGCGCCGAGCCGATGGCGGCTCTTCGCGAGGCGCTTCTGGCCTATCCGCTGCGTTCGTGCCAATTCTTCATGATCGAGTATGTGCTGATCCCCGGCGTGAACGACGCCCCCGCCCACGCTCGCGAACTGGCGGAGTTCCTGCGACCCGTCAAGTGTTGCGTCAACGTGATTCCGTACAACCCACGGCTGAATTCGCCCTGGCCGGCGCCGACCGAGGATCAGGTAGTCGGTTTCCTCACGACCCTTCAGGACGCCGATCAGTTCTGCAAACGCCGCATCACCAAAGGCCGCGACTTCATGGCCGCCTGCGGGCAGCTTGGAAATCGAGCGCTGTTGCGGCGAAACCGATCGGCCAGTTCCCTGGACCAGTCCGACACATCGCTACCGGTACTGGCCAATTCGATCCAACCGTTATAATCCCCCATTCGCCGCGAACGCCGCCGCTGCACGGCGTTGGCTCGGCTTCCGTTTTGCGATTGACCTATTGAAAGGTGGCATCACGCTATGGCCTTCGACGCGCAATCTGCTCGCACAAGTCTGAAATCGAATTCCGGCGAATGGACAATCGCCAGCCTTCCACGTCTCGCCGCGCAGGGATTCTCCGGGCTGGATCGGCTGCCCGTCAGCATCCGCATCCTCCTGGAGAACGCGCTTCGCCATTGCGGCAACGGAATCGTCGAAGAGCGCCATGTCACCGGCTTGGCAAATTGGAACGCCGCCAAGCCCGAAGCGCTTGAGCTGCCCTTCATGCCGGCGCGCGTCGTGCTTCAGGACTTCACCGGCGTGCCGGCCATTGTCGATCTCGCGGCGATGCGCGCCGCGGTGGTGCGGCTCGGCGGCGATCCGAAGAAGATCAACCCGCTCGTTCCGGTCGATCTGGTCATTGACCACTCGGTGCAGGTGGACAGCTTCGCGTCGAGCAATTCACTGGGCATCAATGAAGACATCGAGTTCGCCCGCAATCGTGAGCGATATGAATTCCTCCGCTGGGGCCAGAAGGCCTTCGCGAACTTTCGCGTCGTCCCCCCCGCCACCGGCATCGTCCATCAGGTCAACCTCGAATACCTCGCCAAAGTCGTGCTTCCGCGCGACGTGAACGGCAACCGGTGGGCCATCCCCGACACCCTCGTCGGCACCGACAGCCACACGACCATGATCAACGGACTGGGCGTGCTGGGCTGGGGCGTCGGCGGCATCGAGGCCGAAGCGGTCATGCTTGGCCAGCCGATCTATCTGCTCGCGCCGGAGGTCATCGGGTTCAAATTGAGCGGGCGTCTGCCGGAGGGCGCGACGGCGACGGACCTGGTGCTGACGGTCACACAAATGCTCCGACAGCGCGGTGTGGTTGAGAAGTTTGTCGAGTTTTACGGCGAAGGGCTGGACGAGTTGAGCCTGCCCGATCGCGCGACCATCGCCAACATGGCCCCCGAGTACGGCGCGACGATGGGCTTCTTCCCGATCGACGAGGAGACGCTCCAATACATGCGCCGCACCGGCCGCACCGCCGACGAAGTCGATCTCGTCGAGCGCTATGCGAAGGAGCAGGGCCTGTTTCGCACGAAGGACACGCCCGACCCGACCTACACCGATTCGATGTACCTGGAGCTGTCGACCGTCGAGCCGTCGCTCGCCGGGCCGAAGCGCCCGCAGGATCGCGTTCGGCTGTCGGAAGTGAAGACCTCGTTCCGCAAGGCGCTGACCGCGCCAGTAAAGGATCGCGGATTCGGGCTGGAAGAATCCAAGCTGGGCCAGACGGCCGACGTGCGTGACAACGGGCATTCGTCGCGCATCGGCCATGGTGCGGTCGTCATCGCGGCGATTACGAGTTGCACGAACACGAGCAATCCGTCGGTTATGCTCGCGGCGGGGCTGCTCGCGCAGAAGGCCGTTGAGCGCGGGTTGAAAGTGCCGCCGCACGTCAAGACGAGCCTCGCGCCCGGCTCGCGTGTCGTTACGGAGTACCTCCGCTCGGCCGATCTGGAGAAGCCGCTGGAGCGACTCGGCTTTCACACGGTCGGCTACGGTTGCACGACGTGCATCGGCAACAGCGGCCCCCTGCCGGACCCGGTGGCCAAGGCCGTGACGGATGGCAACCTCGTCGCGGCGGCGGTCTTGAGCGGCAATCGCAATTTCGAGGGGCGCGTCAATCCGCTCGTGAAGGCGAATTACCTCGCGTCGCCACCGCTGGTCGTCGCGTATGCGATTGCCGGGCGCGCGGACATCAACTTCGAGACCGAGCCGCTGGGCACCGACGCAGCGGGCAAGGGGGTGTACCTGCGTGACATCTGGCCATCCATCAAGGACATTCGCGAAGCGGTGGAACGGCACGTAACCCCGGAAATGTTCGCCAGACAATACGGCAACGTGTTCAACGGAAATGAAAAGTGGAATCGCATCCCGGTATCCGGCGGCGATTTGTATGAGTGGAACAAGGAGAGCACCTACATCCAGGAGCCGCCCTTCTTCGTCGATTTGCCGCGCGAAGCCGGAACGATTCAACCGATCGCCGGCGCTCGCGTCCTGATGATGGTCGGCGACTCGGTGACGACCGATCACATTTCCCCCGCGGGTTCGATCAAGGCCGACAGCCCGGCCGGCAAGTATCTTCAGGAACGCGGCGTCGCGCCGAAGGACTTCAACAGTTACGGTGCGCGGCGCGGGAATGACCGCGTCATGACGCGCGGCACGTTTGCCAACATTCGATTGCGGAATCTTCTCGCCCCCGGCACCGAAGGCTGCGTGACGCGCTATTTGCCCACCGGAGAGCAAATGAGCGTGTACGACGCCGCGATGAAATATCGCGAAACGCAAACGCCGCTGATGGCGATTGCCGGCGCGGAATACGGCACGGGATCGTCGCGCGACTGGGCGGCCAAGGGCACGCTGCTGCTGGGTGTCCGAGCGGTGCTGGCCGTGTCGTTCGAGCGCATCCACCGGAGCAATCTCGTCGGCATGGGCGTGCTACCGCTGCAATTCAAGAAGGGCGAATCGCGCGAGTCGCTCGGCTTGACGGGCGAAGAGGTTTACACCATCGAGGGCATCAACGACTCGCTGAAGCCGATGCAGGAAGTGACGATCAAGGCCGCGCCGGGGAATGTCTCCGCCGGAAACGCAACAAGCACCGCGAAGTCCTTCCAGGCCGTCGTGAGAATTGATACGCCGATCGAGATCGAGTACTACCGCCACGGCGGGATTCTCCCGGCCGTGCTTCGGCGGTTGCTGAAGTAAGCAAGCGGCTGCAGTCGTAATCGAGCGATTGACTTGATCGGCGTACGGCAGTTGACGTCAATGGTTTGAATTGATCGACGGCGCAATCAGCACGATGGTCAGGTCATCGTGTGCTACGACTCAAGCGTGTCGCTCCGCATCCCAGCCCCGAGCGCCAGCGAGCGGGCACCTTGTGCGCTGTCCAACCGGCAGCTTCCGACTGCAATTGCCAGTTTAGGCCGACCGGCTATCGCTCCGGCCCCTGACCATCCATGACGTAACTGACAGCCGCTGCAATGTGCTCTGACTTCCAGAGGTAGCGGGTACTACCGTGGTAAGTCCAAACCCTGGTACCCGGTCCGACGATTCTTTCTTCGCGCAGGCGACGGGTGGACCAAGCTTTGAATTGCTGTAAGGGGACTTCGGGAGCAAGTTCCCCGATCGCGACAATGCAATGAACGTGGTTAGTTCGAACATTCAAAGCGTGCAAGGTCCATTGACGAATTGAACAATGCTGTTGGATCGCGTTTGACACGATCGCACGCACGTCGCCGCCCAGTGTCAGAGGTGGCGAAGCCAAGGAAGTGCGACGATCATCGTGGAGGAGCGGGTGTGCGGGAATCACACGGGGCGTTTCAAGCGTTTGACGTCCGACCACGGAACCTCGCGTATCGCCATGAAGCCAGGTTCCGTAAGTGGTCCACGTCAGGAAATATGCCAGTGGATAAGACACGGCGAGTTTCAATGATTTGAGTTGATCAGAGTCAAACTCCGCACTTGGAGGCTACTCAACAATGGACGTACCTGGTGCCCGCTCGCTGGCGCTCGGGGCTCGGATGGGCCGCCGGCGTGTAGGCGGGTCGCTGCCATCCCATCAGTACTCTCTCATTGTCTGATTTGCATATCTTCACATCACCTTTCGTCAATTCGCCACGACGCCGAGTTGCTTCCACAGCTCATCTTCGGCCTTGCGATAGCTCTGCTGTGTTTGCTGGAGATCGGCCTGGATTCGCAGCAATTCGGGATGATCCGATGGGATGTTGCCGTTGTTCAATTCCGCGAGCGCCTTGAGCTGCGCCGTCGCGTCGTCCACGCGCGTGGCCGCTTCGGCGAAGCTTCGGGCCGCATCAAAAATCGCCTGCTGGCGGATCTCCGACGCGTCCGGTGCATTCAGCAGCCGCCACGGATGGCGCAGGACGTACTTGAACCCGCTCTTGAGATGGTCCGACGCCTCCTTGAAGTTGATCAACATGCGGCTCAAATTGTCGCGATTGAGGACAACGACCTGCCGCGTGGCGCCGGTTACCGCGTTGATGTCTTCCAGCGACGTATTCAGACTCGATCCGGCCTTTTTGAACTGGGCCATGAGGCCGTCGAGGTTCGCGGGGTCCATCTCTTCGGCGATGTTTGCCGCCGTGCGCTCGACGCTTTTCATGGTGTTGTTGATCGGCGCCTCGTTGGTCTTGAGCACGCGGGCCATCGTGTCCAACCCGTCGTTGATCGCGCCGATCGCCGTGTGAATCTTGCCCAGCAGCACGTCGGGCTTCTGCGACGCGAACTCATTGCGCAGCGAACCCGTTGTGTCGTTGATGTTGTCCGCCACGCTGTGCAGCTTCGCAAGCAGCGTCGCCTTCTGCTCGGGTGTCAGTTCGCGCGCCAGCGACGCCGTCATGGCATTCACGTCGCCCATCGACTTGAGCAGCTTGCCCATCAGCGTCGCCTCGTCCTCGCCATTGAGCTGGGCCTTGACCATCCCCAGCAGGCCCGACGGGTTCGAACCGTCGAACTCGCTTTGCAGCCCTGAAAGAATCGCCGCGAATCCTCCCGGATCGGCCCCGCGGATCACTTCATTCTCCGGCAGCGGCTCGGACGCTTTGCCGAGGTCGATCTTGATGATGCCGTCGCCCCCCAGCGGCGGCCCCTCGGCAAACACTTTGCAGTCTTTGCGAGGCTCGACGAACGCGAGGATGTCTGCTTCCACCACCACGTCGAAGGTCTTCCGCGACGCGCCGCCCTCGACCACGACCGGCCCCTCGGCCAGTTTCGCGCTGCGCACCTTTCCCACGCGCTGCCCGCCGATGAACACGTCCGACCCCGGCACCAGCGTCGGCATGGCCGGCGACGATTCGAATCGCACCGTGATCCGTCGCATGTCGCCCGAGACGCCCTTGCTGATCCACAGGAGGATTGCGAAGGCCGCGACCGCGACGGCAATCGTCACGATTCCAACTTTGTATGCGTTGCGCTGTTCAGGCATGGTGGCGGTTTACTCCTCGTTTGCGACCAGCAGCTTCTCGTAGTCCGTCATCCCGTCAGCGTCAGTCAGCGGGCCTTCGGTGTGACCGTTCAGGAACTGGCAAATCAAGCGATCGTCGGATGTCTTGAGGTCCGCAGGCGGGGTCTGGCGAAGCCGGTCAAACTCCTCGCGCGTCCCGATTCGCAGGACGCGGCCCTTGTCGAGCATGACCATGCGGTCGGCAATGCGAAAGGCCGAGTCCATCTCGTGTGTCACGACGACGCTGGTGACCTGCAACTTGCCCGACAGGTCCATGATAAGCTCGTCAATCGCCGCGCTGGTGACGGGGTCCAAGCCGGCCGACGGCTCGTCGTAAAAGAGAATCTCCGGATCGAGCACGGTCGCTCTTGCGAGGCCGGCGCGCTTCTTCTGTCCGCCCGACAGCATCGACGGCATCTTGTCGCGGTGCGGAAGCATGTGAACCTGTTGCAGCTTGAGCGTCACGACGATGTCGATGACGGACTCTTCCACGTCGCTGTGCTCGCGCAGGGGCAAGGCGACGTTCTCTGCGAGCGTCATGGAGTTGAACAGCGCCCCGCTCTGAAACAAAATGCCGAACTTGCGGCGGATCTGATTCAGCGACCGCTCATCCATGCCGACGATGTCGACGGGCTGCGGCATGTCCTTCGTCTTATAGGTGACGCTCCCGGCGTCGATGGGATATTCGCCAATGAGACAGTTCAGCAGCGTGCTCTTTCCGCAGCCGCTGCCGCCCATGATGATGATCGTTTCGCCGCGATAAATGTCGAACGAAACGTCGTCCAGCACGGTCTGCCGACGGCCGTTGTTCTCAAACCATTTCCGCAGATTGCGGATGGAGATGACGGTGTCTTTTTCAGCGGTCAAGAGGCAGCAATCCTCCGCCGGTGTTTGGGCGAGCATCCCGGCGACCGCATTCTATCTCCAGTAAACATGACCGCAAAAGGCCGAATCCATGCCACCCGATCCGGATTCATTTAGCCGACGAGCTTGCTCGTCGCTTGATGGCCGGTACGCAACTCCTAACGAATCGGCGCAAAGCGCCGAATCAGCAGCTCAGCCGTGGCGATGCCGTCGGCGGCGGCGGACATGATGCCGCCGGCGTAGCCCGCTCCTTCGCCGATGGGATACAACCCCGGCAGCGTCACGCTTTCGCGCGATGCGTTGTCGCGCAACATTCGAAACGGCGCGCTGGCACGTGACTCCGGCCCGGTGACCAGCGCCTCCGGCCCCGCGAAGCCCGGCATCCTGCGGTTGAGATCGGTCAGCGCCTGCGCGACAGCCGGCCCGGCGAAGTCCGGCAAGACGCGACGCACGTCGCACCATCGTCCGCCCAGGGGGTAGCTAGTCTCCAACGCGCCATCTGAAGCGCGCCCCGCGATATAGTCCGCCGCGCGCTGCGCGGGCACTTCGTAGCTTCCGCCGGTCAACTCGAACGCCGCCGCCTCGTAGCGATGCACAAACTCGATGCCCGCGAGCGGATTGTTCCCAAACACCTCGACGGGCACGGTCAGCACCAGCCCGCTGTTGGCGAACCGCCCGGCCCGCGACCCGTTCGATGCGCCGTTCGTCGCGATGATTCCGGCGGTCTCATTCGTCGGGAGAATCGTGCCGCCCGGACACATGCAGAAGCTGTACACGTCGCCGGCCGCGTGCGACGCACCCGTCGAGTTGCCCGCGCCCTTCGCCACGACGTGATATTCCGCCGGCGGAAGACGACGATGGCCGCACGCCGCGCCGTACTGCCAGCGATCCACCAGCGACTGGGGATGCTCCACGCGCACGCCGAACTGGAACGGTTTGGCGATCACTTTCACCCCGCGCCGCACGAGCATTCGCAGCGTGTCGTGCGCCGAGTGCCCCACGCCCAGCAGCACCGCCGAGGCGGGAAGCGTCTGCCCGTTGACGATCACACCGCTCGCGCCGCCGTCGTCAATCACCAGATCATCGATCCGGCTGCCGAAGCGAATCTCGCCGCCGAGCGATTCAATCGTGCGGCGAATTCGCCAACAGATCGTGGGGATCCAGTCGCTGCCCAGGTGCGGCCGCGCGTCGACGAGGATGTCTGCCTTGCCGCCATGCTGCACGAACACATCGAGGATGTCGCGCATGCGCGGGTCGTTCACGCGCGTGTAGAGTTTGCCGTCGCTGTAGGCCCCCGCGCCGCCTTCTCCGTAAAGCAGATTGCTCTCCGGGTCGAAGTCACGCTGTTTGTAGAATCGCACCATGATGTCGCGGTGGCGCGTGCGCACGGGCTGCCCCCGCTCGAGCACGATCGGCCGCAGGCCGAACTTGGCGAGCCACAATGCCGCGAACATCCCCGCAGGGCCGAACCCGACGACGACGGGCCGCTCGCGCAGGAGTTCGCTGCCGTTGCGCAGTTCTTCGCGCGGCGGCGGGCGCAGCTCGACCACGTCCGCCCGGTGCAAACCGCGCAGCACACGCTTCTCCTCGCGCAATCCGCCGGCCAAGGTAATTTCGACGTTGTAAACAAAGGAAAGGCGCGATTTATCACGCGCATCGATCGCACGACGGACGATGGTGTAGTGCTTGATCGAGTCGGACTTGATGCGCAGGCGCCGGGCAGCGCGTTCGCGCAGGGCGTCATCAGGCTCATCGAGCATCAGCGTCAGATTGCGCACCAGCAGCGGCATGCGCGCGATTGTAGGCGATCATCGGTGCCGCGTCGTTGCGCGGCAATCGACTGCTGCGTGCATGCCGCACGCTACTTCTTCAGCGCGCCGCTCTGGAAGGTGTGCATGATGTGGATCGCCGCCGGGCCGGCCAGCACAACGAAGATCGCTGGAAAGATGAACAAGATCAGCGGGATGAGCAGCTTGACCGCGGTCTTCTGCGCACGCTCTTCGGCCTTCTGACGGCGCTTGGTGCGCAGGCTCTCGGCCTGATTGCGCAGGGCCTTGGCGATGCTGGTGCCGAGCTTCTCGGCCTGTGTGATGACGGCAACCAGCGCCCGCATCTCCTGAACGCCCGTGCGCTCGGCCATGCGCTGCAGCGCTTCGCTGCGCGAGGTGCCCATCTGCGTCTCAATCGTCGCGATCTGCAATTCTTCCGCCAGCGCGCCGTGGACGTGCTTCATCTCATCGCTGACGCGGAGCAGCGCCGCGTCGAGACCGAGGCCTGATTCGACGGCGACCACCATCAGATCCAGCGAGTCCGGCATGCCGTTGCGAATCGCCTCGCCCCGCTTCTTGACCGCGTTGCCGAGCCACAGGTTCGGTCCCATGAAGCCCAGCCCGAGGCCAAACACGCCGTAGTAGATCACCTGCGGCGACTCGGCGCCCAGCGCCGACGAATACAGAAACGCCGTGATGCCCATCGCGCCGCCGACGATGATCTTGCTGGCCAGGAACATCATGACGATGGATTCTCGCCGGTAGCCGGCGCTGGCCAGCTTGGCACGCAGGGACGATTGCTCCTGTTCGGTCTTGGGCATCATCGGGCGCGACAGAATCGGCGCCGCCATTTCCAGCATGCTCTTGTTGCCGGCATTCTTGCGGGCGCGCTCTTTCGCCGATGCCGTGTCATCGTCGCCCGAAAGACCCATTGCGCGCCGGCGGACCGACTCGGCCTGCTCCCCGCGATTGGGCAGCAGCGAATAGATCACCAGGCCGATGGCGACCGCGACCAGAATTCCCAGCATCATCAGTTCCGACACGCAACCATCCTCCGACCGCTACACCTTGATGTTGACGATCTTCTGAATCAGCGCGAGACCCAGGATCTGGCTCACGCCCGCACCGATCAGCATGTACTGCCCGACTTCGTCGTCGATCATGATCTGCGCATAGTCCGGGTTGATGACCAACTCCAGCAGGAACACAAACACCGGCAACGCCAGCAGCACGTAGCCCGACAACCGCCCTTCGGCCGTCAGCGCCTTCACCGAGCCGAACAGCTTGATCCGATCGCGAATGACGCTGCTGATGTTGTCGAGCACTTCGGCGAGATCGCCGCCGGTCTGCCGCTGAATCAGCACGGCCGTCACAAAGAATCGCACGTCCATCAGCCCGACGCGCCGGGCCATGTCGCGCAGGGCGTCTTCGATCTTGATGCCGAGGTTCTGCTCGTGAAACACGCGGGCGAATTCCGTACCAACCGGGTCGGGCAGCTGCTGGCTGACGACGAGAATCGAGTTGGCCAGTGAATGCCCAGCTCGCAGCGCCTGGCTCATCAGCTCAAACACGTCCGGCAACTGGTGCATGAACTTGTTCATCCGCATCTTGCGGAGAATGAAGATCACAAGCAGCGGCAGGAGCAGCATGCCCCCGGCGACGCTAAGGGCGACCCATTGTGCGGTCTCGAGATAATAGCAGGTGATGTACCCCACCGAGGCGAGGCCCAGCAGGTTGATCATCACCGTCGTCGCGGGCCAGGCGATGTTGGCCTGGTCCAGCCATTGCTGAAGCCGGGGAATGAAAGCCATGCCGGCAATGAATTGACCGAACGGCGACTGCGCCTGGTGCATTCGGCGCATGATCGATTCCTTCGCCGCCACTTCGTTCGCGGAGTCGCCGAAGCCCCCCTCTTTCAAACGCTCGGCGACCTTTTTCACTTCCTTCTTGCGCAAGTCGGCGACGAGATTGAAGATCGCGTAGGCCAGAAAGGTACAGCCGATCGGTGGCAGCGCATAGAGCACCACCTTGTCCATGATCGAGGAAGTATCAACAAATGCGATGAACTGCTGCACGCTTCTGACCCCTCTCACGTGGCATGCGGATCGGTGCTCAACACGCGCCGTTCAAAAATCGACGAATCCAGCTCGGCGCCGGAGTACTTCAGTCGGTCGAGGAAGCTCGGACGAAGCCCCGTCGCGATGAATCGACCGTGTGCCTTGCCCGATGCGTCGATCCCGAGCTGCTCGAACTTGAAAATCTCCTGCATCGTGACGGCTTCGCCTTCCATGCCCTGCACTTCGGCGATCGACATGATTTTGCGCGGCCCGCCGGTCAGCCGCGCCGCGTTGATGACCAGGTGCACGGCCGATGCGAACTGCTGACGAATGGCCTTCACCGGCAGGTCGAACCCGGCCATCATGACCATGGTCTCCACGCGCTGGACGGCGTCGCGCACGCTGTTGGCGTGAATCGTGGTCATCGAGCCGTCGTGGCCGGTGTTCATGGCCTGGAGCATGTCCAACGTTTCCGGCCCGCGGCACTCGCCGACCACGACCCGGTCGGGCCGCATGCGCAGCGCATTGATGAGCAGATCGCGGATGGCGATGCGCCCCTTGCCCTCGATGTTGGCCGGTCGCGATTCGAGTCGCACCACATGCGGCTGGCGCAGGCGCAGCTCGGCCGCGTCTTCGATGGTCACGATGCGGTCGGTTTCGGGAATGAACGACGACAGGTTATTCAGCAGGGTCGTCTTGCCCGAGCCGGTACCGCCGGCCACGATGATGTTCATGTGCGCGATGACGCAGGCGCGGAGAAAATCCACCATCTCCTTCGTCACCGAGTTGAACTTCACGTAGTCGTCCCACGTAATCGGGTCGGCGCCGAATCGGCGAATCGACATCGACGGGCCGTCAATCGCCAGCGGCGGGATGACGGCGTTCACGCGCGAGCCGTCCTTCAACCGCGCGTCCACCATCGGCGAGACTTCGTCGCAGCGACGACCGACCGACGAGACGATCTTGTCGATCACATGCATCAGATGCGCGTTGTCGCGAAACGTGACGCTGGTCAGTTGCAGGCGACCTTTGCGCTCGATGTACACCTGCTTCGGGCCGTTGATGAGAATATCGCTGACGTGCGGGTCCTTGAGGATGGTCTCCAGCGGCCCCAGGCCGAACGTCTCGTCGAGAATCTCGCCGACCAGACGCTGCCGCTCGTTGAAATTGAGAAGGGCGTCCTCCTGCTGACACAGATCGGCGATGACCTGCTTGACTTCTTCGCGTACATCGTCGCCGGTGCGTTTCGAAAGCGCCGCGAGATCGAGGGTGTCCACCAGCTTCTTGTGAACCCGCGTCTTGATCTCCGAGAACTCGTCGGTGCGATCGCGCTCTTTCGGTTTATTTGAGAGCGACGAGAGCGGCGCGGGACCGGGCGGTCGAAGCGCGGGCGCGGCCGGCGCGGTCGATGCGGGATTGGCGATTGGAGCGCTCGGCTCCGTCGGTACGGTTGACTGGGGCGCGCTCGGAGTTGCTTGCGCGGACTTGTCCGCCTCCGGCAGCTTCGGCACTTTCAGCACGGGTATCTTGGCGCGTCCGAACATGCTTCCCCCGGTTCGACGACGATCAATGCTGGTTGGCGAAACCCTCTTCGCCGGCGTGGACCGCCGCCCGATTCATCGGCTCGCACTTCTTATTTCGGTTCGATTAAAAGATACATTGCGTTCAACGGGTTGACCCATCGCGGCGGTTTTCGGGCATGGCGCGCGTCGGCCTGCGATGGTGCATTCTGGGACGCATGGATTGAAATCAGCTCCGCCGTTGCGAAAAAGTGGTCAGGGCGTGGGCGCAGCGGCGACGCCGGCAGGAGCCTTGACCTCGCCCGCTGATCCAGCGGCGGAAGCCCCCCCCGAGCGCGCCTTGCTAAGCAGCTTGCCGAGGAAGCTGCCGTTGGACTTGTTCGACTCCAGCGCGTCGGGGCAATGAATCTTCATGGCCAGCGCACGCAAGTCCTGTCGCACGCGGCTTCGGTCAGAGTCCTTGAGAATCGGCTGCCCCAGGTTGATCGCCGAACTGACGGTCTTCCACTCGTCCGCGATCGTCGAAAAGAACTTCCTCCCGAGCGTCTGCTCCACCTGTGCCACGTCCAGGTGCGCGGAATCCCGCCCGAGCCGGTTGCAGATGAACTGCAGCCGATCGGTGTTGAAGCCCTGGCCGGCCAGCTCCTGAATCATGCGATCGCTGTTGCGAACACTGGTGACGAGAAGCTGAAGAATCAGCAGATTGAAGTCCGCGGAATCGAGTACGGTTCGACCGCCGGGGTCGTGTCGTGTCGGGCCGTCCACCACGACGTACGCGCAGAGCTCCTGCAGACTGCTCAACACGTTCGCGCAGTGGGCCGCCGTGATGATTTCGGCATGGGCAAACGTGTGCGGCCGCTGAAGCACCAGCACGCCCGAGTCGTGCTTGATCAGCGCCTTCATCACCATTTCCGGGTCGAGCTGCTCGGGAGTCGAGCACAAGTCGGCCACGGTGTATTGCCCGTGCACATCCAGGAGCGTCGCGCAGTGGCCAAATCGAAAATCCAGGTCCACCAGTGCGACCTTCTGCGTTGAGCCGACCAGTTGGGCCAATTCCACGGCTAGGTTGACAGCCACCGTGGTGCACCCCACGCCGCCCGAACTGCCCATGATGCTGATGAGCTTGCCCGGTTGCCGCGTCTTCGGCTGGTTGACGACGATGCGACCGACGGCGTCGCGGAATTCGTCGAGGTTCAGCGGCTTGAGGAGGTACTCCTTGATGCCGGACCGCATCGCTCGGAGAACCACGGCACCATCGGACTGCGAGCTCAACGCAAAGACGGGTATTTCAAGATTGCATTCTCGTAGCTGTCGGACGCATTCCAGTACGAGCGCCGGCTGCGGGTCGAGATCCACAATGACCAGGTCCGCCGGAAACTGGGCCAATGCGTGGGGTAACAAACTTGCTTCGTCGAGGTCCGCGACGATGCGAATCTCGGGCAGAGACGTGACAAGCCGGCGCAGTTCGGGCGCGTCGGCTTCGTTCGTCGTATACAAAATGACACGTACGTTGTTCGCCATGGTCCCCATCGCGCCCACAGCGGTGAGTCGGGCTGCCGCCTCCCCCGCTGAAGCTTCACTTTCGCTGCGACTCGTCCTGTCCTTATCGGCCGGTCGAGAAGGCCAATTAAGCTCCGGCGACCGGGACCCGCCGGCTCGGCTTGCGGCCCTATAAAGCGACGCGCCCGCCGGGTTGCGACGGGCGCGTCCGTGAAACGTCCCAGTATGTCTCGGCGCTCATCGGCGCGGCCTGCCTCGCGGCATCTGCACGGCCGATCCGGCCTTCACGTCATTGGATCAACCGCACCGGCCGCTTGCCGCCCAGCGTCTCGAAAATCGCCCTAAGCTGGTTGACGTACATCGGCTGGAAACCGTTGTCCGGGTCCGGAGTGGAATCGGCAAAGAAATAGTGATCCGGCGTGCTTGCCAAGTCGCTGCACAAGTCAGCGTCCACGTCGCCGCCAACACCCACGACGTACACGGTCATGCCGGCCGCCTTGGCTGCATTGGCGCGGTCGTAGCACCAGCTGATTGCCGACGCCGCATTGTTGCCGACGCTCTGGTTCTGCTGATTCACGTTCGGCTTTCCGTCGGTCATCAGAACAACCACCTTGGCCGCGCTGGCTCTCGCCCGGTCGCTGCTCAATTCCGTGATGCCCATGTGCAGACCGGCGCCGATGTTGGTAATCGACGTGAAATGCCCGGCCTGCATGCCGTTTAGGTTGTTCGGAATCTGTTGCAGGACTTCGGCCAGCGTTTGCCCTGCCGCAGGAGCTTGCAAGTTCACGCGGTGGTACCCGTATTGGGCAAAGGCCTCCAGCGACATGCGGTCATCGGTCTCCAGCTCCACGACGGTATCGACCAGGGCTTGCACGGCACCCTTCACGGAGTGAAGCGGCTCCTCCGGTGCGGCGGCCAGTTCCGGGCAGTTCGAGTTGTTCGCCTGCTTTTCCAGCAGATAGTTTACGAACGTCTTAATCCCAAACCGGTAGCGGAAGTTCGGGTCGGTATCCCGCATCTCGGACGCGTTCGTCATGTAGTCGACGTAGGCGTCCCAGCTGCCGCCACTGAACGGGTACGATGCCACCTGCGTCAGCTCGTTGTTGTCTACCTTGTTGTCCCCGTTGCCGGGACCGCCGTTGTACTTGCCGCCGGATTTCTTGCTCTTCCACCCGGCCAAGCCGAGGAGCACTTTCACACGATTTCGGTAATTCTGCGTTGTGCCGTCGTTGCTGCCCGAAAGAAGCGCCGTGCGCTCAGCCGACGAATAGCCCGATTCCGTGAGATTGGCGATCACGTCTGTATCGCTGCAGGTCACGCTCTTGGGGATGTAATACAACCCGGGATCGCCAACTGGCGTATAACTTCCAAGTGTGACGGCGTTTCCAAAGCCCGTCATCCACCCCCAACGCGGGCCGCCGCATCCGCCATTGGGCCCCGTGGGACTCGCGCCTGGACTGGGATTGCCTCCCTGACTGTTCGGCGAACCAGGGCCGGTGCCGGGCTGGTCGTTGACGTTGCCCGGATTGCCCGGGGGCTGGGGGTCGATGCCATTGCCGACACCGTTGTTGCCCTTCTGACACGGCAACGACATCCACACCTGTTCAAGATTGATCTGAACACCCGGCCGCGTGCCGCTGCTTTCCGAGGCAAAGTCCTTGTAGTGCCGCAGCTCGCTGTCGTCGTTCATCGAGCCGGACGTATCAATCACCACTGCGATGTCGCGCGGTACGACCATCGCGACGGCGGTCGCGCTAAGATCGGCACCCTCAACACCCAGGGCCTGACCGAACAGCATCGACACCGGTCCGTCGGCGACGCTCGAATCACGCCGAAGCGTGACTGAAACTGCATCATAAGGAGTCTGGTTCGCGTTGAACTCATAGCGGCCGTTGTTCAACGTGGCACGGCCGAAAATGACATCCGAATCAACCAGGTCGGCCCCCTGGTGCGTAATGTTGTTCAACCCCGCAATGCGGGCCGCCTCCACCACCGCGTCCGTCGTCGCGTTCGGCGTTCCAAGCTGGCTGGCCGCAGCCAGGGCAGCCGCATCCGCCGCGTTGCGAAGTTCCTGCTTGGCCGAGAACATCAATCCGGTGTCGACGGCCAGCGCCGCGACGCCCAGGCCGACCACGCCTCCGAAGAAGACACCCGGCGTGATGACGCTACCACGTCGCAGCTTCCGATTCCGTCGATTCGCCTTCAGGAACATGATTTCACCCTCCTGTTACTGCTTCACACACCGCTGCCACCGACGCGCGGACCGGGCGCCTTGTTTTCCACGACCGGTCTGTCTGGCAAATTCGCCGCAGCCTCGATGAGCGGCCGGCGGCTGTATCAGGCAATCCGCGAAGATCCTGCGGAGTGCCGCGTCTGGCGTGTCGTGCCGGGCGGCGCGAACGGACTGGCCATTCGCGCCGCGCGGCTTCGGTCGGTTGTGTCGATCTCGTTCTCGGACGGGCGGTTCGCGCTTCGACTGCGGCGATCCGCTTTGAAGACTACCATACGCGCGAACGCATTGCGAATGTATTTTTTTCGCAACGGACCGCTATTCGTCCCCTTCCGAAAGTCCCCACGGACCGACCAGCGCCAACTGCGAGCTGGGCCATCCCGCGGCCGCTTGCGGACGTGACTTCACATCAAAGTGCTCCCGCGGCACGCCGTCCGGCTCGGGCCGTTCCTTCGGTGCTCCTTCCAGCTGCTGCAACACGAACAACTCGAAGTCATTGGGGTGCGTCATCAACTGACCCGGTACGGGCGGAACCTGTTGCGGGTCGATCGGTTCGACCAGTTGCGGTGTCACAAGGATCACCAGCTCCGTGTTCGCGCGCTGATACTCCGTCGAGCTGAACAGCGTGCCCAGCACGGGTATGTCGCCCAGGCCCGGAATCTTCGACGCCAGGGCCTGCACGCGTTCGCTCAACAAACCACCGACGGCGAACGACTGGCCGTTTCCGCATTCCACCGTGCTCTCTACGCGGCGCGTGGTGAAGGTGAACACGGGCAAGCCGCCGATGACGCTTGCCCCGGGGATCGCATCGCTGAACTCGGTCATGACGTGTATGCGAACCAACTGCCCCGCCATCACCGTCGGGCTGAAGGCGAGCCGCACGCCGAACTCCTTGTATTCAATCGTCACTGCGCCGGCCACGGCACCGCCCTGGGTCACGGGGATCGGCACTTCGCCGCCGGCGAGAAACGTCGCGGTCTGGCCGCTGATGGCCACGAGATTCGGCTCCGCCAGCACGCGCGATAGGTTGTTCTCGCGCAATGCATTCAGGAAGAACTGGACTTCTCCCCGCGGGAACCCAAACGTCACGTTCGTGTTCGGTCCCGTGCCCACCGGGTTGTAGGCATAGGTCAATTGGCCCGCGAGGGAATTCTTGGCCACCAGGTTCGGAATGCCGTTGTTGCTGATGTTCGTCGGGTTCAACTGGCCGAGGTTGTTCACAAAGAAGAAATCGCGCGTCCAATCCGCCCCGCCGATGGCCCAGTTGACGCCGAGCTGCCGCATCGCTTCCTTGTTCACCTCGGCGACGACGACGCGCAGCATGACCTGCTGGTTGCCCACCACGTTGAGATGATTCTGCACCGCCGACCCCTGCACCATCGTCGCCATCTCGCCGATGCGCTCGGCGGTCTCGGAATCGGGCACGTTTCCGGTCAGCACGATGCTGCCGTTGATGCTCCGCGGCGTGACTTCCGACTGCGGGCTGACGTTCTTGATCATGCCTTCGAGCGGAAGCAGATCCAGTTCACACGTGACGTGGAACGTGCGCTCCTCCGCCCCGGCCCGCAGAACGAGTTGTGTCGTGCCGAATGCCTTGCCGGCGACCACGATCTGCCGCGGCGAGGTCAGCACGACATCCGCCACCGTCGGGTCGGCGATCTGGACGCTGTCAACGTTGACTTTTGTGTTGATAATCAGCGAAGCGTTCTTTCCGACCGTCAGATGCTCCACCTGGCGCCGCGAAACGTTGACGGACTCAATGAGCGCGTCGCTCGAAGCCCCGTCGCCGGCGCGCCGGTCCGCCGCCGGCTGACGCGGTCGGTCCTGCACGGTCCGCACCGGGCCGGCCTGCGCCAGAACGACGCGCCCGCCCGACGTCGGCACGATCGCCGCAGGTTCTTCCGCGGGAAGCGATAGCGGTCGATTCGTGACGACCTGTCGCGAGCCGCCTCGCGGTTCCTCACCACGGACGGACGGACTGAATGCCACGGCAACCAGCGCCATGGCGGCCATGCGAACCGTGAATTGCTTTTGAGTGGGCACCATCCATGGTGCATCAGGCCGGGCCTGGTTCATTCCATCCGTGGATCGATTCATTCGCGTTTCTCCGCGTAGGGAGCGCCGCCGGCACAGGGGCCGCGGAGCGCGCCGCTTGCATCAAACTCGTACCGTTGCACTTCCTGGCCACGGACCACGTCGACGACGTGATTCCGCGCCACCGCCACCTTGGCGGTCTCCGCCTTCGGCTTGCCTTCCGACGAGGCCGACTTCTGGAACAACTTCGCCCAGAACGATTCGCTCGCTTCTTTCGCATCACCTCGCATCGCCAGTCGGATTCGACCGCCGCTCGCCGTGTAGGCGTGCAGCACGCCGACCTGGTCCGGCCGCACAAACAGCGTCACGCTCTTGGCGACGCGAACGGTCTTGCCATCCGTGCCGACTTCGCTCATCGACTGTCCCACCGCGCCGATCTCGACGTCTGTAAGAATCGTCTTGCTCACGCCGTCGCGCCCCATCGCCGACACGTCCACGCGCGACCCCGGCATGATGAAACCCGACACCGCCGAGTCCTCGGTCACGCTCACGCTGACCGCGCGGAATCCCGGCGGAATGATCGCGCGCAGCCCCGGTTCGGCGCCCGGCGGCGCCAACATCGATGCCGTGATCGGCACGCCCGGCGCAACGGTCATCGCCGTCACGCGGCCGATCAGCGCCTTGCGATCCTTGTCCGTGAACGCGCCGCGAGGAACCAGCTTCGGCGACACGCGCACGCTCGACAGCATGCCTTCCGTGACGCGCGTGGCAACCTCAATCGGTTTCGCGCTGACCAGCACGGCCGCTTCATCGCCGCCCGCACCCTGCGCGCGCTGCACCAGGTCCACGCCCATCTTGATGGCGAAGAACCCAACGCCCAGTCCGAGCACAAGCGGAATGATGGTTCGAGGCTTCATCGGTCACGTCCCTGCCGCCGCGCGAAGCACCTGCCTCGCGCGCGTCCGGCCGCCGCGCCCGCCGAAGACAACCGTCCCCGGTGACGCGGCCTTGTTTGCTTGATTCTTTCCCTCTGTGTCTCCTCCGCTCGGCTTCCGAGTGAGCCGACCGGTTTGTGTTCCAGGATCCAACCGGCTGCTGCTCCCGTTCGGCGCGCACCGATCGGCGCGCCGCCGTGAAGGGGACTACGGTCCGATGCCGCTCGCTCCGGCCTGGCTGACATCCTGGAGTCCCTCGCGACGCATGGTCGTCGAGGAAGAAATCTGGAACGACCCGCCTCCCAGCAGGCTGCCCGTGAAGGACGCCCGCGAAAACGGAATCGACACGGAAACCGTCAGATCGGTGTCCGACGCGCCAAGGTCATTGATGTTCGAGGTCGTGGAGTACCCGCTTAAGTTCGCGGCCCCCATCGCCTCATCCACCGCACCCTGCACATCCGACATCGTGCCGCCGGGGATGACCCCGGCCCGCGCGCCTTCGCGCGCCGCCAGCGTCACGGTCTGTTTGACCATGAAGGCATAACCAGCCTCCATCATGCCGAACATCGCCGTGATCATCAGCGGCGCGACAACCGCCGCCTCTACCACCGCGCTGCCGCGCCGCGCGAACTTGCGCCCGCTTCGACTGACTCGGCTTCGCAGTCCCTGCTTTTGCTTCTTCGGATTTTGCGGTTTCATGGCACCCACCATCCCATCTGTTGAAACCAACACACACAAAAAGTCCCCACCGAGAGCGGAATCGCATACGGCATGACGCCGTTCACGCCGCTCAAGCTCGCCACCGATCCGAAATCACTCATCGCGCGACGGGCCGAGGTCAGTTTCCACATCACCGTCCCGACGTTCGCCGCCGTCGCCGACCACTGACGCCGCACGACGATCGTCGCCAGTGCCATCAGGCCGCCCAGCAGTCCGCCCGCCACCACGGCCCACAGCGTCGTTGTCGGTCCCAGCCACGCGCCCAACGCCGCCATGTACTTTACGTCGCCGGCGCCCATCGCCCGGATCAGCCACGGACCCAGCAGGAGCGCCAGTCCCGTCAGCAACCCGAGCGTCGCCTGTGACAACCCGCTCCAGCCGCCGCTCATCATGCCGACGGCCAGGCCGCCGATCGCAAGCGATCCGGTCAGCCAGTTCGGAACGCGACGACGCCGGTAATCGCTCCAGCCGGCCAGGCACATGGCCGGAGCCAGTACCGCCATCGTCCACATTCCATCGGGAAAGCTCATTCAACGTGCTCCCACATCGCTCCGTCATCGTCCGGTCAACGCTCGCCCCACCGGCGTGCGTGTCAGACAGTTGTCTCTACTTCGCGTTCGACTTGCGACGGGCGGATGGAGGATCCAACCCCCACCCGCCCGCGCAGCTTGTCGAACAATTCGCCGGTTCGGCCCGCGGCCTGCCGAGGCACCCGCCGCGAGCCGCGCCACGATGCCTTACGGCATGGCGGCTTCGATGTCGGCGAACGTGCTGGACACCTTCGTGCCCAGCGCGCTAATCGCGCCCAGCGCGATCACGATGATCAACGCGAGCATGACCGCGTATTCCGTCGCGGTGGCGCCTTCCTCATCCCGAATGAAGGCCTTCAAACCGTTGAAAAACTTGTTCATCTGACTGCTCCTTTCCTGTGGGGAACGGACGCTGTTCCCGTTTCTGGTCGCCCGATCAGGCATCCTGCCCAACCGTGACCCTTCCGAGGCCGCTCACACGAGCCTGCCTCGATTCTCGACAGCGTCCGTTGCCGTCGACTCCGGTATCGCGATCGCCGTGGCGGCGCACGCCCTGCGGCGTGATTCGCCCCGACAATGGCTGCTGTTGGAAGTGGGAGTAGCACCGCGGAGAAGAAACCCTCCGCGATGTTCAATGCCCCTGACCTCCCACCTCGGCGGCAGGAGACCCTCGTTCGGCTTGCCCGGGCAGGCTTTGCGCCGTGCTCCGGTCTGCTCGCGTCTCGCGGATCAGCCGCGACGATCAGAGCAGAAACGGCCTCCGCCTGATTGCCAGCACTGACATCGGCGAAAGGCACTTTCAAAATAAGAAACGGCCGCGCGCAAGGCAAATCGCCCCGCGAGAAAATCTTCAATTGGCGATAATAACCTTGACTCATGGCATCCGTGCCCACCGGCTGTACTGATAAGTACATATCGGTCGGCCTGCGGCGACGGACGCAGGCAGTTATCACGGTCCGCGCGAGTGCGTAGCGTGCATCCTCTAAGTGTGGCGATCCATGGAGTGCGCGGAATCCGCGCGTTCACGACGTGAAAGAGGGTGAATTGCCCGCGCGTCAAAAACCGTTGGATGTCTAATCCGACAAACTCGACCCGCTCATTCGCCAACGATGATCCCCGTCCGCGCGATCGCCGAAGTTGCCCTTCGGGTCAAAGGTCGTCCCCCACCACGCTTCAAACCCGTCCAGCGCCGCAGCGACCGATGCACCGTCGAGCGCCCGGCTTCGGGCCAACCAGTCATTCAAGTACGAAGGCCAACGGCCCAATCGCACCGTCATGGTGTACCACGTTCCGCCGCGCAGAATCTGCGCGGTTGCTCGTGACAGCTTCCGCATGCCGACGCCAGGCGGCAATGGATTGGGTTCGGTCGCCTGGGTCGGAGAGGGAGGCGACTGCTTCCTGGCCCAGATGCCAATTCCCCCGTCTTCCGCGTTGGGATCAAGCAATTCGTCGTCCAGCGCAATGACGAGGTCGTCTGTCTTGAGAGACAGCATGGGATTCAAACCCGATGCATCAATGATGCGCAGCGCCGTCGTGCCGGGAAGCACGCGCGGGTCATCCTCCGGCCGCACCACTTCGTATTTGCCTGCCGCGAAGTCGGCGGGATCGAACCCCTTTGTATTCCCCTCTCGCAGGTAAAGGCCCACTCCCCCACGAAGCAGCCCGACGGTGCACGGCGCGCCGGGTCTGCGCCGGCCGATCTGGTCCGTGAAGTTCGTCGCTTTGTAGTCCCCGACCGACGGCTTGCCGTCCAGCATCAGAATGATGTCGCCGCGACGAATCTCTCCGATGTCTGCGGCCGAACCGGTAAATACGTCTGTAATGAGCAGACCCGTGCCCCAGATGGGAATACGCGCGTCGTCCTTGGTTTCGCCTGCGTAGCCGAGGTGTGAGATCCCAAGGAACGCACGAGGCGGCGCGACGTGGATCGTCAGGTAAATCTCAAGCGCGATCTGTTTGATACGGCGGCGCGTATCAAAGGAAGAACGTGATTCGAACGCCTGGATGAGCCATGGCAACGCGCGATCACCCGCATCCATGAGCTGGGCCGCCGCCCGCTCGCGTGTCCGAAAAACAGGGCTCGACAAGTCGCGGATCAGTTCACCCAGTTCGGCATCCGAAAGCCCTGCCTGGGTCGCCGAGGGCAACGGTCCGCCGTCCTCCCGTCGCCCGACGTCGGTCGATTGTGCTGAAGCCGCAGCAAACGCAAGGGCGTTGCACCAGGCCATCCCGACCACGCAGGCTCCTCGGATTGATTTCATTCCTCTTGATGCCATGGGGTGTCCCCGGTTCGGTCGGAATTATGGGAGGATTCTAGCCGAACCAAGACCGCATCCAAGTTATGGCTCACTCCCGGCAACCGGCAAGTCCGGTGTACGCGGGGGGCCGAAGCTGAATTGGAGTATCGTTGGAAAGCAACCGATGCAGCCGTCGGACTTCCCGCAGTGGCGGGGTCCGTGCTTTCCGGATGGGGGACGCACGTATTTCCGCAGAAGCCGCCAAACTCGAGGTGCTTCCATGCGAATCGCATTCTGGCTGACATGCCTGACCTGTTTTTGCATCCTGCTCGCGGGCCATTGACCCCGGTGCCGTCGGGTTTGCCCTGATCCGCAACGCCCTGTCGACCGCGCCGGATCCTTCCCAGCATTGCCATTGCCCAATCCAGCCTGAAGTTGCCGATAAACAATCAGGCGCGCGGTGCCGCGCAGCCGCATGTTTTGCGCATGCGCTCCCATGCCGTGCAACCGTGCCGCGGTTCGTGAAGCGAGGTCTTCCTGTGCGACAACGATTCGAACTTCTGGCCGTTGTTCTTGTATCTGCTCTCTTTGGATTCGGTTGCCAGCCCCCGGTGGAACGCATGAACGCACCGCCGCAGGGTGAGTCGGAGACCAAGAACCCTCTCGCGGAGAGCTTTGCCTACCACGATGACCAGGGCATGCTCGCCGACCTGTCCCTTGCTGATCTGCATTTTGTGCCGCATTCAGCGGACCTGTCCGGTGTCGGCGTCGCCCGGTTGGAGCGGTACGCGGAATTGCTCGCGTCGTCAGGGGGTACGCTCAATTTCACCACCAGCTCGCGCGACCCGGAATTGGCGGCGGCACGACTCGAGACTGCAAATGACTTTCTCCGTCGCGTTGTGCCGGGAAGCAAGCCGGTTCAGGTTGTTCTGGGTCTGCCGCGAGGCCGAGGAATGGCCGCGAAGGAATCCGTTGCCGGAAAGGGCATTGCCAACCAGCCGGAAACCCGGCTCCGCGCCTACCGCCTGACCAACACCATGCAAAGCGGCGCTTCGGGGAAGTAAATCGTGAATCATCGCTCCCATCGCAGATTGCTTGTGCGACAGATTGCCGGATGCGCTGCATCGGGCGCGGCGTTGATTCTCGCGCCGATGGGCTGTTCGCTCAATAAGCAGACGTCCTCTTCATCTACCGTTCAGACGCAGAATCTGGATAAAGAGCGGGCACTTGCTCACGCCAAGCAGGCACCCACGCCGCGCATCAATCCCATGACGCACCTCGCGGCCGGCCGCATGCTTGAGGGCCAGGGCGACCCAAAGGGTGCGATCGAGCAATACGAGCGCGCTATCGCCGCCAGCCCAAAGATGGCTGCCGGGTACAACCGGCTCGGAATGCTCTATCAGAAGCTGGGCCAGTATGCCCAGGCCGAGTCGATCTTCCGCAGCGGAATGGATGCCGCGCCGGACGCCGGCGTGTTGCGGAACAACCTGGGTTACAATTACCTGCTCCAGAAGCGCTTTGCCGAAGCCGAGGAGCAGTTCCTCATGGCTCTTTCGCTGGCACCCTCGCTCAAACGCGCTCGAATGAATCTCGGCATTGTCTATGCCCAGACCGGCCGGCTCGATCAAAGCCTGGCCCAATTCCGGACGGTCGTGACCGAGGACGTGGCCCACTACAACCTCGCCGTGATTCGCCTCGCGGCGGGCGACCGCGAAAACGCCGAGCGCTCGCTTCGCCTGGCCCTCGGCGCGAACCCGAACTTGTCCATCGCACGGCAGCAATTGGAAAAACTCGCACCTGCAACGGCCATGACCGCAACAGTGGCAACGCCCGCGCCGCCGACGCTGATCCAACCACCGGCCGCCGAATCACTCGACGGACCGATTGCCGGAACCGCGGGCGAAGAGCCGATCGACGAGCCGTGATTCGGTCGCCGCAGGTTTCACAAAGCACTGTTGTCCGCCGTTGCAAACACCGATAAGCCGGATATGGTTAGCGCCATGAATCGCATGTCCCATCGCGCCCAAATGACTGTCACCCAGTGGGCGCGACGCTTCGCCCGATCAAGCAACCGTTACTCGTTTCGCATCGCGCTCGTCGTTTTGTTCGGCGGGTTCATCCTTTTCAACACCCGCTCAACCGAGAACAAGACCAAGCTCGCAGCGGACCGGATGGCGGTGCCGCAGACTTCTTACGCTTCGCCGGTCGTGACGGAGAAGCCTCGCGTGTATGCGTGGCTCTCGCCGCGCAGCATGGCGAAGACCGCGCCGCTTTGCGAGCGCATCGAGCCGCCGCCCGGATTCGATCGTTTGCGCACGGCTCACGGAAGCTTCGGCGACTGGCTGCGCCATCTGCCGACGTGGCCTTCTGACACGCCCGTTACCACGGCCAAGCGCAAAGTCGTGTTGAAGCCCGGCGACAAGACACTGGCCGCCGTCATCGCGTTGCAACCGGGCAGCGCGCGCGTGCTCGATGCATCCAACATGCTCTTGCGACTTCGTGCAGAGTACCTTTGGGCGGGCGGCGACCTCAACAACGTGCAGTTCCACTTTACAAGCGGGCACGCGTCGAAGTGGTCGGACTGGGCCGCGGGCAAGCGCCCGACGGTCAAGGGGCGCAAGGTGGATTTCCTCGATGAGCGCCCGCCCGACGCAGGACGCGACAGCTTTTGCAGCTACCTTGAAACGATCTTTCAGTTCTCGTCGCCCTACAGCATTCTTGACGACTCCCGCCCTGTTGAGGACGGCTCCATCAGCCCCGGCGACATCTTTCTGAATCCCGCGCCGAGAAAAGGCTACGCGTTGATTGTCCTCGACGTAGCACACAAGACCGGGAATGCAAACGGGCCGGTACACATCCTTCTCGGCACCGGCGGCACGCCTCCGCAGACACTGCACGTCCTTCGCGCGGCCGACGGCTCGCCCTGGTTCGCCGTGTCGCAGTCGAACGGCGTGACGGTCCCGGGGCGCGGTGTGCTGCAGTTCAAGCATTTGCGCCGGTGGAAATAGCAGCCCCACCCTCAACAGTCATCGCGTCAATTCATCTGAGCAGCTTCGGTTGATTGGCCAGGCCTTGGAAGATACGGCCGCAGGAGACGATTGAACTCCTCCGGAGTGATGCGTCCGACTCGCTGGATCAGCTCCGCATAGTCCTCACCGGTCTGCCGATGCCGCAACTCGATCGCCAGTGCGGCATCGGGGATGTAGTCCAGCACGTCGGGATCGAAGTCGTCTCGCAGTTTCAGTTCGACGTCTTTCCACTCTGCATAAAACCGCCCATACGGCCCCAGCTCCATCCGCACGCCGACCGGGCCGATCTCGATGAACGTCTCTTTCGGCCAGAACGCCAGCGCCAATGATCGAATCCCAACAACGGTGAACATCAGCATTCCCGCGCCGGTGAACAACAAGACGCTCCCCAGCGCCACGGCAGTCGCCCGCTCGCGCAGCCAGAGCAACCGCCAGTCATTCACCGGCAGCGACACGGAAATGGCAAACAGCGATACCGCAACAAAGCCCAGCCAGCCCAATCCAATCAAGGCAGCGCGGACGCGGCTCAAGGATCTCCGAAGAACAACATCACGAGGGATCATGCTGCTCACAACCGAATCAATGGCCCACATCGGTGAACGCGAAACACCATGGTAGTGTAATACCGAACGGCGAATGGCAAGTGACGCACGGCCCCAATCGCACGAGGGAGGAGTCCGACGACTCGATTTCGTGACTTCTCGACGTTTCACCATTGCTCCTACAATACCCGCATGAGCGATTCGTTCTGCCGCCGGCGCTATCTCATTAACTTCGACTCGCGCCGGCTCGGGCAGGTCTTCACCGACGTGCTCGTCATCGGCGGCGGAATCGCCGGGCTGCGCGCCGCCATCGCCGCGGCGGAATTCGCCGATGTGATTCTTCTCTCCAAAGACGCTCTGCCCGAATCCAACACCGCCTATGCACAAGGCGGCATCGCCGTGGTCAGCGACCCGGCCGACTCGTTCGATGCGCACGCGACCGACACGCTCGAAGTCGGCTGCGGCATCGGGGACCCGGTCGCCGTGAAGCGACTCGCGACGGAAGGCCCGGCCTGCCTCAACGAATTGATCGCCTGGGGCGCACGGTTCGACCTTGAAAACGGCGCGGTCGCGCTTGGCATGGAGGGCGGCCACTCCGCGCGACGCATCGTCCACGCGCTGGGCGATGCCACCGGCCGCGAGCTATCGCGTGCCCTTTCGCGAACGCTTTCACAACAACCCCGCGCCCGAGTCTTTGAGAATTGTTTCGTGATTGATCTCATCGTTCACGAAGGCCGCTGCCTCGGCGGGATCACGCATCACGCCAAGTACGGGTATCAGGCCATCTGGGCCGCACGGACCATTCTCGCCACCGGCGGCGCGGGCATGCTTTTCCGCGAGACGACCAATCCGCCTTGCGCCACGGCTGACGGCCACGCCTGCGCCTTCCGCGCCGGGGCGAAGATGCGTGACATGGAGTTCATGCAGTTCCACCCGACCGCGCTCTACGTCGCCGGCGCGTCGCGCGCGCTCATCAGTGAAGCCGTGCGCGGCGAGGGTGCGTACCTCGTCGACCGGGACGGGAGCCGCTTCATGCCCGATGAGCACCCCGATGCGGAACTTGCCCCGCGCGACGTAGTCAGCCGAAGCATCATTCGGCACATCGCGACGACCGGCGCGACGTGCGCGTACCTCGATGTACGCCACTTCGAGCCGGGCCGATTTGCCGCACGCTTCCCGAACATCGCCAGGCTTTGCAGCAATTTTGACATCGACCCGACGCGCGATCTCATCCCTATCCGACCCGCGGCGCATTACATGATCGGCGGCGTCGCAGTCAACCACGACGGCCAATCCACGCTCCCGGGACTGCTTGCCTGCGGCGAGGCGGCCAGCACCTGCGTTCACGGCGCCAACCGACTCGCCAGCAACTCACTCCTCGAAGGGCTGGTCTTCGGCAAGCACGTCGGCCGACTCGCCGGCGAGGAATCCTCCGCCAACGGTCGCCTGAATCGCCCCGTCAGCATCACGCACGAAGCCGCCCCCAGCGCCCGCACCGAGTTGGACGTGGCCGACGTCCGAAATAGTCTGCGCGCCGTCTGCTGGCGAAATGCCGGCATCGACCGCACGGCCGACCGGCTCGTCGAGACGCTCGAAATCATCGACTTCTGGGGCCGATACGTCATGGACAAGGTGCTCGATGATCGCGCCGGCTGGGAGACGCAGAATCTGCTCACGGCCGGTCGCATGGTCGCGCAGGCTGCCCTCGCACGCGAAGAGTCCCGCGGCGTGCATTACCGGAGCGACTTTCCGAAGTCCGACGATGCGCGATTCCGGGGCCATGTCGTGCTGAACCACACGGTCGCGGGTATTGCCCAGGCGTTTGAACCGATCACCGAGGTTCCGTAGGACGCCGACGCACATCGAAAGGCCGCTCGCGCACGTCGAAGAATCGCCATGGCGGCCAATCGCCGTTCCCCGGGAACCGATTGCTCGCGCAATCGGCTCATTTTCAATTATCCCCGCTACGCCATTCACACAGATATGTAAACCGCCCCCGCGCCGCGTCCGATTCTTCCCCAGACCGAGAACGCTGGACTCCGGGGGCCTCGCCGTGCGCACCGCAACCGCTCACTCTGTTTCCGACCTCCCACGCGAAACCGATCCCACCGCGCCACGCGCCCAAGCGACCGGCGGCTGCATCGCCACGGCCGCCGCGGGCATCGTGGGATTCCTCTTTCTCTGGGGTCACGCCTTCTTTCGAACAGGATTCGCGCCCCAGGCTTCGACCTTTGTCAGCGGTTACGCCGCCGCGCTGATCGTCGGATCGCCGGTCGTCATCCTGCTGGCGGTTTACGGCCCGGCCGGAATCGTCGATGCCTTCGCCTGGATCGTCCGCTCGCCGCGTAACCATGAGCCGCGAGCCAATGAGCTGCGAGCTTCAGCTCGCGCGGCCGATCAAGCGTGCGAGAACGATTCTCTCGAAATCGAATCACTTAGCGCGATGAACCCCGCGGCGCATCGGCACGAGCGCAACGCCTTCAACGGGCATGACACCGTATCAACCCCTGCGGAGGAAGCCGTCGTCTTCTTTCAGGTTGCCGCGGCGTTCTGTCTGGCGTTCGGCTTTCTCGCAACGGTGGTCGGCCTGATCGTGTCGCTGGCCAATCTGCGAAGCCCGACCCAGCTCGGCCCCGGTGTCGCCGCCGCGCTCATCAGCCAGATGTACGGCGTCTGCCTCGCGGTAACGTGCTTGGCGCTCGCGGCCTTCATCGCCCGCCGTCACGCGGCGATGGGCGCAATGAAGCCCCTCGCCCGCCGCGCCGCCACCGCCGGCGGCCTCACTCTCATCGCAGGCTCGCTCACCACGCTCATCGCGTTCGGAATCATGATGATCAGCATGAGGCCGGTGATCTAGCTCACCATCCACGCCGCCGGGTCCTGTTTGTAGAATTGCCTTAACTGCCCATACAGCGCGCGGTGCAAGCGCTGAAATCGTCGCGGCTGCTCGAAGAATTGTTCTGTGGCCACCGCAAAAAACTCCGCCGGGTCCTGCGCGCCGTACGGATCGAGAAAGCTCCGCCGGCCCGCCCGGTCGGCCGCCACGAGGCTCTCGAACTCCGCGCGCATCACCCGCTGCCACCCCGGCAACTGATCGGCCGACTCCAGCGGCGGCACACCGTCGGCCTCGCCGTCGAGCAGATCCAGCACGTGCGCGAATTCGTGATAGATCGTGTTGTGCCCCGCCATCATGCCGCGCGACGCGGGGTCAATGTGATCCCAGCTCAACAGCACCGGCCCGCGCCGCCACGTCTGGCCGATGAAGTGATCGTGGATCACGATCCTGCGGCCGTCGGGCGCGATGCACTCGATCGACTCGCCGAAGTGCGACGGGAAAACGATCACCTCGCGCGCGGTCGGGTACAGCCCCAGACGCGGCAGGCCCAGCAGCATCAGGCAGGCGTGCGCGGCGATATAGACCTTCATCTCGAACGTGACCGTCAGATTCTGCGAGCCCCAGAAATCCTTCTCAACGAGGAATTGCGCGATCAACCGATGCAGCCGATCGCGTTGGGCCTCCGGCAGCGCGGGGTAGAATTGCACGGCGCGGCGCAGCACATCCCGCGCGGCGGCGTCCAAATCCTCGCCCGCGCGCGGAGGTTGGCCGGCCGGAATCCCGTCCGCATCCGACGATGAACCCCGCAGCCATCGCATGATTCGCCGTAGCATCGGGCCGAGTTTACGAACGGCCGCACGGGGCGTCTAATACCAGCCATGACTCCGCGCACGCGCGAAACGCTCCAGCTCGGCGACAGCGGCTCGTTCGTCAAGACGATCACCGAGAAAGACATTTTCTCTTTCGCCGACGCGTCCGGCGATTTCAACCCACTGCACATCGACGAGGAATACGCGCGCCGCAGCAAGTTTGGCCGCCGCATCGCGCACGGCATCCTCACGGCCGGCATCATCAGCACCGTGCTCGGCGGCGAGATCCCCGGCCTGGGGACGATTTTCGGAGAATTGCACATTCGCTTTCTCGCGCCCGTGTTCATCGGCGACACCATCACCGCGACGGCGACCGTCATGGAGATCATTCATCCGAAGCGCATCCGGCTGATGGTGGCCTGCACCAATCAATCCGGTGAAGACGTGGCAATCGGCAACGCGATCGTGCGCCCGCCGGAGACGACGCGAATCATCGCTTAGCGGTGCGACGCGCACTGCAAGAATTGTTAAGTTTTGATGATGACAAAAGCATCGGATTGGCTCTAACATGGCAATGCGGGCCGTCGGCGCGGTCCCGAACAAGCCAGGAGCCACTCGTTGGAACATGGGTCGCCCCAATCTCCGCCACCCGCCGAAACCAGGGTCGGAGAAGGTACGCCGCCCGCCAACTCATCGCTGAACGCCGCCGTTGGCCGGGCCTCGCTGCCCTCACCCGCGCGGCCGAGTTTACTTCGCCGAATCATCGGCCCCCCTGTCCGCATCCTCATGTTCTGCATCGTCGCAATGTTCGCGACCGAGGCCATCGCGCGCAATTCACTCGTCACGCCGTTTCAGTGGGTGTGGAGTCATCCCGTCGAAGCCGGCCTGAATGTTGTCACGATTCTGGCACTTCTGCTGATCGGCTGGATGCTGCTCGGGCGGCTGCGGCTGGGCGCGATGCTGGCCATCGCCGTTGCGTTCTTCGTGGGACTGGGCAGCGCCATCAAGGGGCAGACACTCGGCGAGCCGCTGTTCCCCTGGGAAATTTTCCTCGCGAAACAGGTGACGCATTTGCCCGGTCTCTTTACCGACGCCGCGTCCCTCACAGGCTGGGAAGGACTATCGCTGGCGATTCTGCTGTTTGCATGTGCGTGGAGTGTCATCAAGCTGCCGCGCGGTCGCGCGAAACTGCGATACCGGCTCTTGCCGGGGCTCCTCGCGGCGGTGTGGCCCTATGCGATGGTCTTTTACAGCGATACGCCGCTGCGAAACTGGTATCGGCTTGTCCCATGGGATCAGCCGGAAAACTATCGCATCAACGGGCAGCTCGTATCCTTCGCGAGCAACGCGCGCCTGTGCCTCATTAAGCGCCCCGCCGATTACAGCGCCCCGCGCATCATGGGTCTTGCAGAGACCATTCGCGCGCGAGCCGATGCACTGGTTGCGACGTCTGCCGGAACCAACGGCACACCGGCGAGCCCCGCGACACAGCCCTCGCCGCTGCGCCCCAACCTGGTCGTCATCATGAGCGAGGCGTTCTGGGATCCGATGCTCCTGCCCGGCGTCGTGTTTTCGTCGGATCCCCTGGCGGCGCTGCGCGCGCGCAGTCCCGGCGGCAGAATTCAAACGGCCGTCTCACCCTCATTCGGCGGCCAGACGTCCAACGTCGAATTCGAGTTTCTCACCGGCTTGAGCCTGACGCCCTTGCCGGCCGGGGCCAATCCGTATCAGCAATACGTCATGCATGAGATTCCGTCGCTCGCAAGCCTGCTCGGGCGGCGCGGATACGATGCCGTGGCGATTCACCCGTATTTCAAGTGGTACTGGAACCGCGACCGCGTGTATCCCCTTCTGGGATTCTCCCGATTCATCGGTGAGGACGATCTTGTCGAGCCGCAGCGAAAGGGCACCTATGTCACCGATGCAACGTTGATGCGCGAAGTCGCGTCCATCCTGGATCAGGCCAAATCCGAGACATTCATCTTCGCCGTGACCATGCAGAATCACTGGCCCTATCTGGCCGGCGCCCATCCCGACGAGCCGCTGACCATCCAGGCCGACATGCTCGAGGAGGAAGATCGCGATCTGCTGCTGCGATATTCGCAAGGCGCGCGCGAATCCGTCGCGGCCCTCGAATGGCTGATCGCCAACTTGGAGAAACGCGAGCGCCCTTCGGTGCTGGTCTTCTTCGGCGATCACCTGCCCGTGCTGGGCAACCACTTTGGCGTCTATCGAGCCACGGGCTTCCTCGATCCCGCGACCGAAAGCCTGACCCCGGAGGAGCAATACCGAATTCGCCAGGTGCCGATTCTGATCCACGACACGCGCCGCGGCGCGATTGCAGTGCCCGAGTTGTCAATCAAGTTTCTCGGTCCGCGAGTTTTCTCCCTGCTCAACGAACCGCTCCCACCGTTCCACAACTTCCTGAACGATCTGTCGCGTCAATGGCCCGTGCTCACCGGTATGTTCCAAGTTGACGGCGCAGGACGATTCAACCCACAGCGGCCGGACGAGCAAGGCGAGTGGCTGCGCGAATACCGCCTGTTGCAGTACGACCTGCTCTTCGGAGGCCAGTACGGCCGCGAGACGTTGTTCTGACGATTAGCCGACGTGAAAGTCGCGCCTTATAATTCCGCCGCTGGAGTGAGTGGAGTTCTCGTGCGGGGCAAAGGGTAGCGCGCGGGCACGGGTTTCGAGTGAGCACAGGGAATCGAATGAAAACGCTGGGTATGTTGGCGGCGGTGGTCGTGGTCGGCGCAGGGAGCTGGTTCGGGTACAGCCGGCTGGCCCACGGCGACGGGGCTTCCGCTTTCATGACGCGCGAGATCGACCGGGGGGATGTCGTTCAGACAATCTCCGCGACGGGAACCATCGACCCGGTAACCAAGGTCATCGTCGGCTCGGAGGTCAGTGGCAAGATTCACCGCTGGTACACCGATTTCAACGCCGTTGTGAAGGAAGGCGATTTGCTCGCCGAGTTGGAGCCCGACCGCTTTGAAACCGCCGTTCAGCAGGCCGAAGCCGATTTGGCGCTGGCCCGAGCGCGCGAGGCGGAGTCGCTGGTTCGCCACAAGGACGCGGCCCGCGAGCGCGCTCGCATTGAGAAGCTGGCCGAGGCGCAGAACGCCAGCGAAAACGAGCTGCTCGTGGCCGTCGCGGCGGAAGAAGCGGCCCGCGCGGTCTGGCAGGGCGCACAGGCAAGCGTGAAGTCGGCCGAGGCTATTCTCGGCGCGGTGCAGGTGGACCTGGCGCGAACCAAGATTCGCTCGCCAATCGACGGCGTGGTCATCTCTCGCACGATCGACGTGGGGCAGACCGTCGCGGCCTCGTTGCAGGCGCCGGAGCTGTTTATCATCGCCAACGACCTGAAGCACATGCAGGTCAACGCCAACGTCGCCGAGTCGGACATCGGCCTGATCCAGGAAAACGGCCCGGCGATCTTCACGGTCGATGCTTACCCCAAGCGCACGTTTACCGGCAAGATTTCGCAGATTCGCTACAATGCTACAATTGTCGATGGCGTCGTGACCTACGTCACCCTGATCGAGGTGTTCAACGACGACCTCGCCCTGCGCCCCGGCATGACCGCCAACGTCACCTTCGAGGTCGCCAAGGCCGCCGGCGCCCTCCGCGTTCCCAACGCGGCACTGCGATTCGACCCTAATCCACCCGCCCCCGGCACAGCTGGAATCCTCCGCGGCAGGATCGGCAAGCCACGTCTGTACATCCCCGAAAAAGGCGAGGCAAAGCCGATTGAAGTGGAGACCGGATTGAGCGACGGCGTCTTCACGGAAGTGCGCGGCGACGGCGTCAAAGAGGGCATGCTGGTCATCACGGATCGCGCGATGGGCGGCCCCGGCGGCGCCCGACCCGACCCGTCACGCTCCATGCGCCCGCCGCGAGGTTAGTCATGCCCGATTCGACCCCATCGCATCGCTCCGGCGGCGCCGCGCTGATCCACACGCACGACGTGCATAAGACCTACTACGTCGGCGACATCGCCGTGCCGGCCGTGCGCGGCGTCAGCATTGATGTCCCGCGCCACCAGTTCCTCGCCATCATGGGGCCCAGCGGTTCGGGCAAGTCCACGTTCATGCACTTGCTCGGCTGCCTCGATCGGCCCGATCGCGGCTTGTACATGCTTGACGGCGTGGACATCGCCGGACTGTCGAAACGCGAATTGGCGGCGCTGCGCAACCGAAAGATCGGCTTCGTGTTTCAAAGCTTCAATCTGCTCTCGCGCACGACCGTGCTCGACAACGTCGCTTTGCCCTTGACGTATCAGGGCGTCTCTCGGCGCGAGCGCCGCAGGCTGGCCGCCGAGATGCTCGACCGCGTCGGGCTGGCCGACCGCTCACACCATCACACGAATCAGCTTTCCGGCGGGCAGCAGCAGCGCGTCGCGGTGGCCCGGGCGCTGGTCACGCGCCCTGTCCTGCTCCTCGCCGACGAACCAACCGGCAACCTCGACAGCCGAACCAGCGTCGAGATCATGGCACTCATGCAGGAACTGAACCGCGACACCGGCCTGACCATTGCCGTCGTCACGCACGAAATGGACATCGCCGCGCACGCCCAGCGTGTCGTCACGTTTCGCGACGGCGTGATCCACGGCGACGTTGTCATGCAGGAAGTGCGCGATGCCATCGCAGAAAACCGCGCGATGGCCGCATCCCGCGCCTGACGAAGTCTCGCCGCGAATTGGCTACTCGTCTTCTTCGTCCTCGTCGTCGTTTGCGGGCTTCTTCGGCTGTGGGGCCGGCTTGGCATCCTTTTCGCCGGCTTCGTCTTCATCCTCATCATCGACCGGCTTCTTCTTGGCGTCCGACTTCGCGGCGGCCGCTTCCTCCGCGTCGCCCTTGATTTCGCCGCGCTTCGCCCGCTCGGTCGCTCTGATGACATCCGCCGTGGGGAGAATCAGGCCCGAGCCAATGTCCCTCCCAAGCCCGGCAAACGCCCCGAAATTGCTCTCCAACTCCTCCGCATCCGGCAGTTGAAGCACGACAAATCCAACCACCTCGCCCTGCGACGTGAACGCGGGCAGACCCGGCTCCAGGGATGCCCCACCGCCCGGAACAATCAACTCACGCGGCTTGGTCGTCTTGCCCGCAACGCGGAACTGCCCGACCGTCACCGCACGATCGAAGTACTTGCCCATGCGACGCAGGAACACGAGCGAATCGCCCACCTGCGGCTTGCCCGACTTTGTGAGGTCCATGTACTCCAGCTTCTTCTTCGACGGCTCCTTGAGCTTCACCCACGCGAGGTCCAGTTCCGTGTCCCGCGCCATGACCGTTGCGGGCAGGCCCTCCGTGTCGTCACCGATCAGCACTTTCAAATCCGTCGGCCGCGCGTTGCCGAACTGCCGCATGAACCGCGGCGTGCCCAACTGGCTGCTCGAAGCCAGAACGAGGCCGTCCGGTTCGATCATGACTCCGGTCGCCTCAGTCTCGTTTTCGCGGTCGCCGAATTGTCCTTCCATCTTGAGTACGAACTTAATGGTCACGAACGGCGCCGCGAACTTCGTCGCCGCGTCGCGCAGCATCGCGCCCTCATCGGCGCGCACCGCGCTCGTCGTCACGGCTGACCACGCCAGGGCAAACACCATGGCGGAAAACCCTATTCGATGTCGCATGTTTAGTCCTCGTCCGACGGTTGCGTTGTGCCCGTTGCACCAACCCCGCCGGCGGGTTGACTGCTGGCCTCGTCGTCACCTTCCTTCAAGACCGGCTTCCACTCCGGTTCGATGTACAAGAATCGCGTCTGCACGCCGCGCAACACGACCATCACCACGCGCTTCGGCTGCGACTTGGTGACCTCCTCCATCACGCGACGGAAACTCTTCAGCCCTTTGATCTCCTGCCCTTCGATCCGCTGGATCAGGTCGTCCGAATCCAGCCCGCCCAGACCCGCCCAGCCGGCGGACTCAACCTGTGTCACGATGACGCCCTTGGTGGTCTCATCCCAGCGGTTCTCGTCGCGGTCGAAAAACGTCACCTCGCGCACGGAAAACTCGAAGTCTCGGTTCTTCTCCTTGCGCGCCTCGTCCTGCGTCGGCCGCGTGCGCTCCAGTGTCACGGGAACGGTCATGACCTGCCCATCGCGCAACACCGACAAATCCACTTTTTGGTCAATCGTCATGCGGCGCACCTGTCGCGCGAACAGGCCGGCGTCCTGCATGCCGCGCGGCTGCACACGCGTGTCGGCCACCTTCAGGATGATGTCGCCCACGCGCAGGCTCGACTCCGCGGCGGCCGTCTTCGGATAAATGCGCGTAATTCGGAAACCCGTGCCCTGCGGCTGACCCAGTTTCTTCGCCAGTTTGTCCAGCACCGGCTGGGTCGCTACGCCGATCCACGCCTTGGGCACTTCGCGCGGCGGATCTTCATCGTCTTCCGGCTTCGGCTTGATCAACGTGAGCTGCTTTTTCCCCTCGCGATCAAATTCCACCAGCAAATACTCGGGCAGCGACTCGGCCTTCATGATTGTCTTGTATGCATCCACCAGCCCCGACAGTGACTCAATGGGCTTGTCATCAATTCGGAGAATGACGTCGCCATACGCGATTGACGGCTCGGCCAGCGCTGCCGGTCCACCCGAACGCACGCTGCTGACAAACGCACCTCGCGTGCTTTCGAACTTGCGGTCGCGCGCCAGCTTCTCGGTAATCTCCCGCACCGTCAGCCCCCACGAGCGAAGCGCCGTTTCATCGCCGCGGTCCTTCTGCAGCTTTTCGGTCACGATCACGGCGTCGCTCACGGCCCCGCTGCGATCGTACGACGTGCGCAATTCCGAGCCGATCGGCAGGTCCGCCAGCCGCTTCATGAGCGGCGGTATCTCCTCGGCAAATCGAATCGTCACCGCGTCGCCGTTCAGGCGAAGCAACACATCGCCCGCCTGAATTCCCGCCTTGTCAGCCGGGCCGCCCTTCACGATCGAATTGACCAGCACGCCTTTTTCCAGGCCCGTCTTTTCGATTGACTTGAAGCTCACGCCGATCCAGCTCCGCGCCACCTCGCCTTTATCAATCAACTGCCGCGTCACGTGCGCCGCGAGCGTGCTGGGGATCGCGAAGCCGATGGAATTGCCGCCCAGTTCGTTGATGCCGATGATCTCGCCCTTGAGGTTCACGAGCGGACCGCCGCTGTTGCCGGGGTGAATCAACGCGTCGTGCTGGATCCACCGTGTGAACAAACCCGTGCGCTGACCGTCCTCCAGCTCCATTTCGCTTTCATCGTTCCCGGTGAAGACACGCTCGGTGTTCGACACGATCCCCAGCGTGACCGATCGCGAGAGCGCCAGCGGCGATCCCATTGCCATCACATGATCGCCGACCTCGATTTCGTCCGAATTCCCGAAGCTCGCCGTCGGCAGTGGCGTGCCCGGACTCTTCAATTTAGACAGATCAAGCTTAATCACGGCCAGGTCCGTCAGCGGATCCTCCCCGACCAGCGTCGCCGGAATCTCCTGTTTGTCGGCGAGCGTGCAGCGAAATCGCTTCCCCTGGCTCGTGACATGCTGATTCGTGATGATGTGACCCTCGGCGGAGATGATTGTGCCGCTGCCGACCGAGCGCCCCTTCTGCTCCTTGCCGTCCCAGTAATTCACGGTGACGACATGAATGTTCACCAACGCGGGGAAGACCTTGTCCCGCGCGGTCTGGATCGTCTTCTTCATGTCCTCACGAAATCGCGCCGCGCGATCGCCGGCTTCCGGCCCGTCCTCCGCACGCGACCACGCGCTCCCCGTCAACAGGAGCACCATCACCCAGCCGGCCACCGACAATCGACGTGAAAACGACATGGCGTCTTCCTTTCGCTGCGCTGCTCTCGAGGCGGTCCGATCGGCCCGGCCCCCCGGTCTCTTTGCGGTCGTAGTCTGAATGATATCGTCCAGCCCAGCAAGCGGAGCACGCCCCTGCCTTGCCGGTCGCAAACAAGACGGTGAGTTACCCGCCGTGCTTCAAGACTAATTCGGCAAAGCCGGCTTCCCCCACCAACGGGACAAACACCACAGGCAGCAGCGGCGTCTCGACATATCGGTTCGGCAACTTGTCTATTGCAACAAGATGCTGCCGATCTTCCGGGCCGATCGGAAGCACCATACGGCCCCCCACGGCGAGTTGTTCAACCAATGGCAGGACAACCGTCGGCGCGGCGGCTGTCACAAGGATGCGGTCAAACGGCGATCGCTCCGTCCAGCCCAGCGTCCCATCACCCACGCGCATCCGGACGTTACGTGCTTCCAGTCCCGCCAGTCGGATCATGGCATGATGCGACAACGCCCCCAATCGCTCGACCGTGAAGACCTCGGCAGCCAGCCGGGCGAGAATTGCGGTTTGGTATCCCGTGCCGGTTCCGATCTCGAGCACGCGATGATGGGGTTCCAGGCGCAGGCATTCCGTCATGTACGCCACGATGAAGGGTTGCGAGATGGTCTGGCCCGCTTCAGATGGCAGCGCGCAATCTTCGTATGCCCGGTCAAACAGGTGAGTCGGGACAAACGCCTCGCGCGGAATCGATGCCATCGCCTCCAGCACGCTCGGGTCTCGAATCCCCCGCGCCATGAGTTGGTCCGCGATCATCGAGCGGCGTCGGGCGCCCAATGACAAGTCTGCCTGGCGGGCTCGATTCGAGACCAGATGGATCGTGTCTTTCATGCTCCACGACATGGTGGAAACCGCCCGTTTCAACTTTCCGGCCCTCCGGCGGAGTATAGTGCCAAGCCATGTTGCCAACAGGCCGCGCCCGCCGTCGTAATTCCTTTTGGCAGATTGAATTAAGAATTGCAGCCCCTTTGAGTGAACCGCCCGGCCCAGCGACCGATAGAATAGTTAATTCGAGAAGGGATTACGGCCTTTGTGTCGAAGAAACGAACGATTGGGCCGTGAGTGCCGTTGAAGTCTACGACAGTGGTTGCATTGGCCCGCTCGGTTGACCGGTGGCCTGTGCAACAGGCGAGGCGACGTGACCCGGACTGCCATCAGACACATCGCGCGAGTGCCCTTTGCGATCGGCCCGCTCATGCTGGCGGCTGGTTGTGAAGACGGCGTGTTGCCGCTTTCCCGCTCCGAAATGAAGCCCGCGGCGACGGCTGCCCGCGCGCTCTTTCCCGACTCCTGCATGGATCCCCCCGACGGCGCGCGGCTGGTCAGCGCCATGCTCGACGCCATCAACCGAGAGCGGGCCAAACGCGATCTGTCGCCGCTGCGTCCGTCGAATGATCTCGAACAGATTGCCGATTTCTACGCCTGTCGCTTGATCGAGGGCGCGTTCTTCAGCCATCGCGACCCGTTCGAAGGATCAACGCTGGATGTCCGCGCTGCCAATTTCGGCTACGCCTTCTGGAAAATCGGGGAGAACCTCGCCGCAGGTCAGCCCACCGTGGATGCCGCCATGGCGGAATTGATGGCTTCGCCCCGGCATCGCGCGAACATCCTCGACGCCGCCTACACCGAAATCGGCATCTCGGTGAAAATCGGCGGCGATCTGGGAATCTACTGGGTCCAGGAGTTCGGCAGGCCCGTCTCGGAATCGCCCGACTCGGTGACCGATCAGGGCGGATCGGAGCATCCTCACCCGTCGGCATCTTCCGCACCGACCTCCAAGCCCGGTGCGTAATGCCTGCTCCGGCATTGATCTATCGCCCCTACATCAAGTTGCAGCCAAAGATCGAACCGATCACGTCGCTCACCACCGGCGTCGGCCCGAAGCCGATGAGCTGCATGAAGAAATAGAATACTTCCAGAGTCAATTGGAGAATCCCGGCAAAAAGATTGATCGGGGCACAGGCAATACCCATTGTCGCATCGTCCTTTCGTGGTGCTGTCGCCTAACTCGCTGGAATCGATAGAGTTAGCGATGAACCACACTTCTTGTATCGGCTGCATGCGAGGGGGTGATTAGTCAGGCATTTTGAAACGAATCCATTGCCCGACGGTATAAAATACCCGTGGGGTTGCTCGCGCTTGGATTCCACCCCGGCCGGCCGACGATAAGAAGGAAGTGCCCTACACGCTTGTGGAGTAACGACTTATGCGTTCCAGAACCGCAATCGCCGCCGTTGTTATCCTGCTCGCTCTCGCACCGATCACGCGCGGGCAGGAACTCGCCTTCGTCACGTCGCAGATCGACGCGCGACTCGACGTCGCCCGCCAGAATGCCCGCGATCTCTTCACCAAGCTTCTGACCTACCCCGCCGAAACGCAATCGGCCGCGCTCCAACTCGCGCAGTTTCCCGAAGTGCTGTCGCAGCTTGCTGCCGCGCCGAACGTTGAAGCCGCTGTTGCATCGGCGCCGCCCGTGCTGCAAGCCGCGGCGCGCGAAGTCGTGCGGAACCCCGAGCTGCTCAAGCAGATGAGCGGTCAACTGCTCGGCGCATCGCTGCTGGGCCAGGTCTATGCCGACCAGAAACCGGCGATTGATCAAATCATGACCAGCCTTCATACGCGCCAGGCGGACGAAGCAGCCGAAGCGACGCGCGCGTGGGCCGAACGGCTTCAACAGAACAAACTGGCATCGCAACAATACCAGCAGGTCGCGTCCCAGCTTGGCACGCAGGCGGAGTTGATGAAGCCAGGCCTCCCGTCAGAGCGGCTGGTCAAGCACGTGCTCGTCGAAGCGGACATGTGCCCCGACCTGGCCAGCGAGATCGTCGATCAATGGGAGCGCGAGCGCAACCCCGGCGACTTCCGCCAGTCGGTCGATCTGTGGTTCGCGACGAATCAGGAAGTGCTGCCGGGCGATTTCGTCGGTGACACGAGCGAGCGGGCCATGCTGCTCGCCGAGCACGCGAAGTTCGTGCGGGCCTACGAAGCGTTCGTGAAGGAGTCGCCCGCCAACGCGCGCGTCTCGAAGCTCGATTTCCTGGAATCCAGCGCGGCGCAGTTTCCGATGTTGACACTCGTCTTACAGGACAAACTGTTCGCCATGGCGGAGATGATGGAAAGCAGCCGGCCGATGGGCAACCCGGTCGCGAAGCGCGGCGGCGGAGGCGGCTCATCCAGTCGATCCGGGGGCGGCAGTTCCCGATCCGGAATGTCACGCGGGTCCGGCCCGATCAGCACGGCCTCGAGCGGAAGCGGCTCGGGCATGATGGGCGGCAGCAGTCGCGGCGGGCGCAACAATCGCAACAACGGCCGAAACGGCAATCAAGGCTCAGGCTTCGGCCAGTCTGGCGGCGGGTTTGGCAACTCCGGCGGTGGATTTGGCGGCGGCGGATTCGGAAACTCCGGCGGGTTCGGCGGCGGTGGATTTGGCGGATCGGGCGGATTTGGAAATTCCGGCGGCTTCGGTTCCGGGGGATTCGGCAATAGCGGCGGCGGATTTGGGTCCGGAAGCTCCGGCTTCGGTAGCGGCAACCGCAATTCGAACAGCCGGTTCGGCTCCGGCGGCTCGTCGCGCAATTCGTCGGGCGGCTGAATCCTACATCGCCGGTGAAGGCTTGGCGCGACCCAGCACGAGGCCGATGACCAGGCCCGACAGCGCTCCCCCCACGATCTGCTCAACGAACGATCCCACGGCCATTTCGCCAGGGAATCCGTACCAGTTCCACAACGAAACGTCGATTGAGAGCGACGCGAAAAGGCCCGCCAGCAGGCCGTACGCCATCTTGGTGCCCTTGCCGCCGCCGATCCGCGCGAGGATCATCGCGAGCACGAGGCATGCCAGCGTGTTGCTGCCGAACTCGCGACCGAGTTGAGCCGGTGACATCACGTCGCCGCCGTGCGGGTTGAAGATGACGACGCCCTGCGGCCCCGCCTTCACACGAGCTTCCCATTCCTTGCACTTGGCCTCATCCTTCATGTCCTCCTTCTCGATGCCGGGGAACATGTAGAAACCCGGCTCTTTGATCGAGAATCTCAATGCCGGCAGGATCATCTGCTCGCCCGGCAGCGACTTCATCCCCATCTCGCCGAACGGCGTCGCCATGTGATGCACCGCGCCCCAGACAAACATCGCCACGCCGCCCGCCAGCCCTGCGCCGAGGATTCGTCCCATGCTCATAATTGGTACTCCGCTGAAATGACCTGTCGCGCCGTGCATGCCCGAACGGACCGCACCGCATGCGCCACGCTACACGCTTGTCGACAAGCTCGCAAGGCTAAGGATGCAGAAAACTCAAATGCAACTCGGCGTGGCGCAGGTTCAGCCCGAGTCGGTCTTCATCGGTCATGTTGCCCCACGCCGGGCTGTCGTATTTCGCCGGTTCGCCGCGCTTCATGCGCTCGAAGGCCGCGCGCAGCCGTGCAGCTCCCTCTTCCGTGCTGATCACTTCGATGCCAAACGTGCCGCCGGGGACCTTTGGAATCTTCACGCCCGGCGTCATGCCCTTTCGGATAATCCGCTTGCCGATCATGCGGAGAATCACTCGCACGAACCACGGCGGCTTGCCCAGCGGGAACCCTTCATAGGGATAAGTTGCCCACGACGCGACATGACCCAGTGCCTGGCCCGCGGTCCAGTTGCCCGACGTGCGGAGCGTGCCGGCCTTGTCGGAGGCGACGATTCGGTCGACGTCTTCGAGGACCTCATCAATCGTGCGGAATCGCAGCTCGCGGCGGTCTGTGATTTTGCGGGTGTCTTGCACAGGTTTTCTCACGTTTCTGACGGGCGGCGGGGCAATCCAGCCCGCCAAATCACGATTTCAACGCCACTTAGGCGCCGAGTCAAAAACCGCTCGAAATCGCTGATTTTTCAGCCCAGGGCTTGCAACCTGCGGGTTTTTTGGGTTAAGATACCGTTATCAATCGAAGGGTGCCTCAAACCGGGTACGCAAAACGTGACCGGGACGAGGCCGATTCATGAGAGGGAGAGAGCGATGCGAAACACGACCACCCTGCTCGCCTTGACGGGAGCCATCATCGCCATCGGGGCAACCACCGTGCTGGCCCAGCCGCAGCTTATCGCGGTCGACAGCAATCGGTCACTCTACGACATCGATATGAACACCGGCGCGAAGACCCTGCTTTGCACGGTGAGTTCCAATGCCGGCACAACGGGCGGGTTGGCATACGACCGGGTGAACAACGTTGTCTACCTGACGTCGACTGGAAACGACTCGGTGTATTCGCTGAACATTTCGACCTGCAACGCGACGTTGATCGGCGCCTACGGTGATTCAGCCATCGTCATGCACGGCATCGAGTATGATGAAAGCACGGGCATTCTTTATGGCGCTTCGTCTCACAACGGCGGGCTCTATAACATTAACAAGGTCACCGGCGCGGCAACTCTGGTTGGCACGTCCGGCCTGACATCGTTCACCAACCTTGGCTATGACTCGACCGCCGATATCCTGTACGCGACCAATAGCGGCACGGACAGTTTCTACAAGATCGACCGAGCAAACGGAGTGGCAACGCTGATTGGCCCGCTGAATGGCCCGACGAATCCGCACGGCCTCGCCTACGATTGGGACGCCGACATCCTTTTCATGGTCGACTCGTCAACCGACAACCTTTACAAGATCGATCGAGCCACCGGCCAGGCGAACCTCGTCGGCTCGACCGGCACCGGCAACCTGCTCGGTCTGATGTACATCCCCGAGCCGGCGACGTTGAGCCTGATGGCCATCGGCCTGGTTGCGCTGGCCCGCCGCCGACGGTAACAGCGGCTCCAATAGAATTGCAATCCCAAGAACCCGGAGCGATTTGCTCCGGGTTTTTTAATGCGCCAGCCGCATCGTCGTTGAGCCGCCTCAATGGAACTCAAATCCGCTCCAGCGCGGCGGGTTCAATCGTGTAGTCGTGATCGACGTTGCCCGTGTTGCGCGTGGCGGCCGGCTCGAAGAGCAGGACAGACGCCTCCTTCGCGGCGACGGGCTTGTGCTCGACGCCGCGCGGCACGATGCAGAATTCCCCATTGTTGAGCGTGACGACGCGATCGCGAAAGTGAATCTCGATTTGGCCTTCGATGACGAGGAACAATTCGTCTTCATTTGCGTGATGGTGCCAGACGTATTCGCCCTGAAACTTGACGAGCTTGACGTACTGGCCGTTCAGTTCGCCGACGATTTTGGGGGACCAGTGTTCGGAGAAGGCGGCGAGTTTTTCTTTGATTGAGATAGCGTTCATGGTCCCACTCTCACTTTCGACGATTCGCGGTGAGTTTGCGCCAAGTAGCGACGAAGCATCGGATCGGCCTATTCAATCAATCACTCTTTGGTGGGTCGATACGGCCGACCCACCCTACGAAACTTGGTAAACTTCTATGCATTGGCCTTGAGCTGCACATACTCCCGCTGCACGCGCTTCGCCTCCTCATCGTCCGCCACGATGTCGCTGTGACAGTCGTGCTTCTTGCCGCGGTGCGCGAGATAATGAACCTGCTCCGGCGTCAGGCCGGGTGATTTCGCCGCGACTTTCAGCGGCACAAACCCGTCGGCCTTGCCGCTGGCCCAATCGGTGATCTCCTTGCTAATGCGCATGCTGCACCAGTCGTGGCCGCACATCGCGCAGAAATCCGTATCAACGTCGAGGTCCTCATCGTGCAGCGCCCGGGCCGTCTCGCCGTCAAAGGCGATCTCGAACTGCTTCGGCCAGTTCAGCGCCGCCCGGGCCTTGCTCATGTCGTCATCCCACTGCCGCACGCCCTGCACGCCGCGCGCGATGTCGCCCGCGTGAGCCGCGATCTTGTACGCGATGCAACCCTGCTTCACGTCGTCGGCCTTCGGCAGGCCCACGTGCTCCTTCGGCGTGACGTAGCAGAGCATGGCCGCACCGGCGCGGGCCGCCTCGGTCGCGCCGATGCAACTGGTGATGTGGTCGTAGCCGGGGAAGACGTCGGTCACGAGCGGGCCGAGCACGTAAAAGGGCGCATCGTCGCAGATGCGCTGCTCAATCTGCATGTTCCACGCGATCTCGTGCAGCGGCACGTGGCCCGGCCCCTCGACCATGACCTGCACGCCGGCTTCGCGCGCTCGATGTGTCAGCTCGCCGAGCGTTTGCAACTCCGCAATTTGCGCCGCGTCTCCGGCGTCGGCCAGGCACCCCGGCCGCACGCCGTCGCCCAGCGAATACGTCACGTCGTACTGCCGCATGATGGCGGAGATGTCGTCAAACAACGTGTACATCGGGTTCTGCTTGTTGTGGTGAATCATCCACTTGGCCAGCAGCGAGCCGCCGCGCGAAACGAGGCCGGTGATGCGTTTGCGGATCAGGTGCAGATTCTCCAGCAGCACGCCGGCGTGAATGGTGAAGTAGTCCACGCCCTGTTGTGCCTGCCGCTCGACCTCGCGGAGAATATCGTCATACGTCAATTCTTCGATGCTTCGGCCGATGATCATGCTGTAGATCGGCACCGTGCCGATGGGAATGGTACTGTGGTCGATGATGGCTTGGCGGCATTCGACGAGGTTGCCCCCGGTGGAGAGATCCATCAGCGTGTCGGCGCCGTATTTCTGCGCCCACATGAGCTTCTCAACTTCCTCATGCGTGCCGCTGGCGACCGGCGATGCGCCGATGTTGGCGTTGATCTTGGTAGTCACCATGCGGCCGATGCCCATTGGGTCGAGCCGCTTGGGGGCGCGCTCGCCGCGCGAATAGTCCGGGTCGCTGATGACGGCCCAGCGCTGGGCGACGGATTGATTCACCCAGAATGACGCATCGGCGCGGTGGCCGGGATGGCCGGTGGCTGATTGGGGCTTGGGGCTTGTAGCCTGTGGCTTGAGTCCGCCGCTGCCGGCGAGGTGCCGCACGTTCGCGGGGATGACGAGGCGGCCGCGGGCGACTTCGTCACGAATGAATTCCGGCGTGGTGCATTCGCGCTGCGCGACGCGGATCATTTCGGGTGTGATGACGCCCTTTCGGGCGGATTCGAGTTGGGTCATGGTGCAAGCTCCTGTACTTTCATCGAGCAGGCGGAATCTCGGCGAATGACTTGTACACCGGCAGCCCCTTTGAAGCGATTCGATCTCGCTCCATGTTTGCGCCGGGAGATTCGCCGATGATGAGAATGGCTTCGCATGCCTCGATCAATGCCATGGACATTTTCATTATCGCTTCACGCCGTTGCGGCGACGGTAGGTCGTTCTCCGGATCGGGCATCCCAGCCTGATCGACCACCGGCAGTGCCGCATTCACGCCGATCAAGGGAATGTGCCCAGCGGCCAGCAGCCGCGCGGCCGCCTGATTCATCTTGTCGAGGTTGACCTTGCGCTCGGATGCGGTGGCCGCGGTGTACGGCCCGGCGACTGCGATGCGAAGTGGGCGACGCTCGGACATGCCTTCGCTTCCCTACGCACCTTGTCGCAGCACCGAAAGCCCGCTCCCTAACGGTCGCGGCTCGGAACTGACGCTTCGGTGATCAGGTTCCAAGGGTTCCGGCTGCTCGGAGCCGAATCTCAGTCCATTCGAGTGGACACCCCTAGCGAACATTTGCATCGTAGTGTGGCCAGCGCGGAATGACAATGCGCGTGTGACATGCCCAGCAGCATCTATTCACCCCGCGCTGCCTTCGCCCGCCGTTGGCCATCCTCATCCATCGGCGTTACCGGCGTCTGGAGGATTGTCAGGTATTGCCGCCAAGGGCCGACCGCCGCGTCGTACTGCGTGGCCATGCACTTGGCGATCTGGGCGATGTGGTTCAGATCGTGCGCCACCCATGTCGCTAGCAGGTTTTCCAATGTCACGCTTCCCAGCCGCGGGTGCGTGCCGCGCGCCGCCAGCTGCTCGGCCGTGGGCGACATCGCCCGCAATGCAGCGATGTTGTCCGACCGCAATCGCTCGAACTCGTCCAGCAGTTGCGAAAGCGTCTTGCCACGCGATTCCTCGAATTGAGCGTATCGATCGTAAGCGTCGAACGGCCGCGCGGGGCCATGCTCCAGAATGATCCGCGTACGGACGATCCAATCAGCTTTCTCGCCGTGAATCAGATGACCGATGACATCGAAGGGCGTGAAAGTCCCCTCGCCGTAGTCGGTGTGGGTCCATTCGCGGCTCAAACCATCGAGCCAGGTTCGCAGGATGCGCGGGGTGCGCTGGAGAAGTTCGAGGGCGTGGTTGAGATCATATCGCGTTGGCATTCTCGACACTCCTCGTCAATTCCCGAATATCCGTGTTGCCTTGGGAAGCAGTTACTCGTCCCAGGAACGATCAAGTTATTCTAGCCATGACTTGATTCGCGTATCTGTCTCATCCAGCTCAAACGCACGAATCCTGATGCCGTCGCCGCAAATCAATCCCGTCTTGGGATCGCGTATCAATCGAGTAATCCATTGATAGCCCGCGTCAAAATCGCGTGTCCAGGGCTGATCTATTACGCGCAACTCGGACTCCGTCATGTTGAAACAACAGATGGACGCTATGGCATCTAGGCGGTTCGCCGGGATCGGTGCAAAAACTTCCGGCACCGCTCTAAATACATCCGGTACATTAACACGATGCTGTCCTTCTGGTAGTGTCGCGCTGACCTCGAACTCGCTGACGGGCTCGCCAACCTCAAGGAATCCCCTTGGTCGTTTGTCCTCGTCGCCCCAGAAGTCTTCAATGGGAAACTCCTTCAGCCGGGATATGTCAATCGCAGCAAATCGAATTCGGCGATCCTCCGGCCACCACATACCGAGAAGACCTGGCCCCAGTGAATATACTCTTGTATATATTCTAACGGCAAGAAATGGTGTGGACTGATGTGTTGGGGCGTGGAGTACGGTTGCCGACTGGCGGCCATCGCACGAGGATACCTGTGCCCATGCGAGCGTGCCGCCGTCGGGACATGAACACGGCGGGAACTTGTGAAAATACCATGGCGCGGGGCCCGTCGCCGCGTACACCAGTTGAAGCTTGCGACGAAGTTCGTTTGCCCTGCCCACAACTATCTACCCTTCGAATACTGAAACATGTCATAACCAGCCCGCACGGCCCTCTGCAAAATCAATTAATTGGTTGATGCGATACGAATCAAGATTGCCAAGTGCATTGTACAGCCAAACTATTTTGCACAGGGATCGAGAGAAGATTAACTGCTCCGTCGAAGAACTCGCAAACCACTCATTGCAAGGGCCACCGGCCTCAACGGGGCCTCTGAATGTGGCCACGGGCGCAAGCCCGTGGGATGTGGCTGAACAAGTACTCGACCAGCCCCGAAGGGGCGACTGAACCTTCTTGCAGTGGCCCTACGAATCAATCTCTTTGGCCCCTGCGAAGACTGTCCCTTCATCAACCCCGCGATGCGTCGTCCAGAAATTCTCTCACACTGGAACAATCAAACGGACGGTGCGATCGAGCTTTCCAATATCGTTCGAAGACCTGAAGGCGACGTCGCCCGAATGCAGCTAAGAATGCTTGCCTCTGCCTTTCGACAAAATGCATCTTCACGGCCTCAATTATCAGCAACCGGTATTTCCCCGCGCGGCTGCAAAAGAGCACTCCAAGGCAGAATCCGCGCGGACCCACGCTGACGAATTCGTCAGCAATCCACTCCATCAACGATCGTGCCGTGGGCGGATTGCATTTCCGCAGTGCGCCATTCGTTCCGATTCGAAGTGATTCGACGCACTTGACGCCTGAGAACCTGATATGGAGTGGGGCGGCATGTTTGTAGCACGCTCGCGTCGTCAGGCCTATGTGTCTTGCGAGTACATCAAAGAGACAATGTGTGGAAAACTCATCCATGATGAGCTCCACATGATTCGGCTCGATGCGCACTCCCATGAGCGTGCTGTCGTGAAGGTTGCCACCCAGATACCGCTTGGCAAGTGGATTCTGTGAGCAAATCCGTCTCAACCGCGTTTCCTGCACCTTCGCCGCGTCACGTTGAATCTTCAGTTCGGAAATGTCATCGCCCTGAATCAAGCCACATGCGAGCGCGAGCAAGGGGAATTGATGCGCAACTTTAGTTGAACCCGAGCGACGAATCATCTATTCACTGCTCCCACGCGCAAGTGAATCGGCGAGAGAACCAAGCGCCGCTGCGCCAGGTCGCCCCACGCGCGCGACAGATCATCGCGGATCGAATCCAATGGATCGCTCCCGCGCTCGCGGCGGTACTTCTGCACCGCCGACCACGACTCGATGTACGCCAGATATTCCGCCAGGGTCCATTCGCTGCGACACGCGAACGGAGAACCCGCTCCCTCACTCTTAACCATGCTTGGCATCGTCATGGGCAGGCGGTCGCGGCTCGGATTCAGTTCTGCGAACGGAAACGGGATCGTTGCAAACCGCTCGTCGATGTAACGCCGGCGCGGTTCCCAGTACGGCCCGGTCACGCCGTGATAGAACGCGTCCAGCACCGCGTCGATGCGTGCATCGACGCGCGGCAGTGTGTAACACCACGCCGCGATGACACCGCCGGGCCGCAGCGCGCGACGCACGTTGGAGTAGAATGCGTCGAATTCCAACCAGTGCAACGCCTGCGCGATCGTCACCAGGTCGACGCTGGCCGGTTGGATGATTCCGTCTGCGGCGACGAGGGAGGGATCTTCAGCCGTGGCGACGTGATAGCTCACGCGCACGTGCGGCGCTGCGTGCTTGAGCTGCTCGGCGCTGGCGTCCGTGGCGATCACTCGCTCAAAGTGCGCCGCAAGCCCGAGGGCCGCTTGCCCGTTGCCCGTGCCGACATCCCATGCGAGCGACCGCGGGGTACACAACCCCGTGAGATATTCGAACAACTCCGGCGGATAGTGCGGCCGCGCCTTCGCATACAAGGCGGCGTGATGGGAGAACAGGTCGATGAATTCGGGCATTGAAGCAATGCCTCCGATCACGTAACGGCCTTGCGCACGCGCGTCATGTAATCCAGCTCCACCAGGCCCGCGCCGAGGCGGCGGAGCATGTTGACGGCCTGCGCCCGATGGTGCGTTGAGTGCACGAAGCCCTGGATCAGCATGTCGCCGAGCGTCGCGGAGAAGAGGCTGCCCTTCGAGTCGCGATAGGTGATGACCCGAGCCAGATCGGCGTCCTTCAGTTTCGCCACGAATGCGCCACGTGCCCGACTCGTCGCTGCGAAGGCATCGCGCAACTCCGCAACAGACATTGCCGTTTCATATGGCGGCCACGGTGTCTCGGCCTCCCCCTTCCACCGTGCCAACCACACAGCTTCGCCATCGAGAATATGCTTCAGAGTCTTTCGCAGTGTGCCCATGCCCATATCGAACGAGGTGTCGAGCTGCGCATCGCTCAAACCCTTGCTCGCATCCAATAGCGCGGCGTTGGCGAAGTCGGAGTATTCAAACAGCGGGGCAAACGATTCGACGGTCATGCACGCCCTCCTTCGCCCGCGACGCGCTTCTCCAAGAGCCACTTGATCACGTCCACCTCCGGCAGCGCTACGCCGACGTGGCGCAGCATGTTCACCAGCTGCGCCCGATGGTGCGCCCCGTGGTGCCACAATTGCAGCATCGACGGCCCCAGCGGGAAGACGAATTCCTTGCCCGGTGCGGGCTGCGTGTGGACCATGCGATTCAAATCGCCGTCGCTAAGCGAACACAGGAACGCATTTCGTGCGGCCGCGTGTTCGGTGTGCCGGCGCGGCAGGTCTTCCATGGCAAGGCTCGCGTCGAACTCCTTGAACTCGGGCTTCGTCTTTCCGATCCAATTCTCCAGCCACCATGACTCGGCGTAGAGCACATGCAGCAGCGTCGCGCGGATCGTCTTCAGACCCATGTCAAATTCGCGGTCCAGCGCCGTCGCAGGGAGTTTGCAGGCCACCGCGAGCACGCGCTGCTGCGCCCAGTCGCCGTTGTCGAACAATTCGCGGATCATGAGAAGGCTCAAGCGCGGCCGATCGGTCTCGGCCGGGTCCGCCTTGAGGGCCTTCATTTTCATGAAAAGGTAATCGATGCCGCGCGGAGGGATCGTCGCGCCGACCCGCTTGAGCATGTTCAGCACCTGCGCCCGATGGTGCACGCCGTGATGACACACGTGCAGCATGAGCGGCGCGAGCGGGAGGGTGTACGTCGTGTTGTCGCGGATCGTGGTAAACGTGATCTCGCGCGGCAGGTCGGAGTCGGTGAGCGTCGCCAGAAACGACTCACGCTGGGCGCACGTCTCGCGGCGCAGCGTCGTGAGTCCACTGATCGACGTCGCCGGGTCAAACTCGGCAAACGGCGGCTTGCCCCCCTCCCGCCAGCGGTCGAGCCAGACTTTCTCCGCACCCCAGATGTGATGGAGCGTCTTGCGGATCGTGCCCGGCCCCATGTCGAAGACCTGATCGAGTTTGTCGGCCGGCAATTCCGCCGCCGGCCCCGCGACAGCGTCCCACGCCCAATCGTTGTACGCGAACAACTCGCGGAATGTTCCCAGTGACACAGTTTGCCCTCCCGGCGACTCGCCGCCGCGATCTTACGCCGACCATTATGGATCGGTTCGATCCTCGCAACAACCGGCCGCGGCGCACGCCGAGGGCGGCGTCCCTGTTGAAACATGACGCGCGTCGTTATCGAAAGACCAATTCAATTCGCAAAGGCTCATGCGACTCGAACGCGCCACGGCCCCATTGTGGCGCGGGAACAGCGTCTCCGGTCACGTCGTAGTCAATTCGCCGGCCCGCCTGATTCATCAGCAGCAATCCGATCGACGCGCCCAGCGCCGCCAGCTTCAGCCGACCCGGCCACCCCACAAACCATTTCGCCACATGCCGCAGCAGCAGCGTATCCAGCGCTGTGGCGACCAGGACGTAAAACACCGGGAGGATCGACACGGCCTGACGGGCGTAACCGAAGAACGCTGCCGCGATGGCCAGCTTATAGACGATAACCAATATCCAAACGCCGCCGCGCCGGCGCACCAGGCAGATTCCCGCGCCGACCATCCCCAGACCCAGCACCGCCGCGCTCCAACCAGGCGGGATGTCGTCGGCGGCAAACTGATCGACCGGCCGCCGCGTGCCGACCAGCCCCGCGGGCCAGTTCGGGAGCGTGAAGCCTTGAGTCCAGCCGGCCGCGAACAGCGACATTTTACTTGTTATCAGCCGCCGCGCCTCGCCCGGGCGTGAAAGGCCTTCCCAACCGACGCGATAGCCGTCCTGCACGAGGCGCAAATGGCGCGGATCGGCGAGATTCAGGGTATCGGCTCCGCCCAACGGCTCGGTGGAGAAGCCGCCGTCGCCGCCCGGATGGTTGGCCAAAGCGAACGCCAGCGGCCCCTGCGCGCTGATGAGGACACACGGCGAAAACGGCCGCGGAACGTAGCGCATTTGTTCCGAGAAGAACGCCTGCACAAAGGGCTCGTCCACTTCCACGCGCGACGCGGCTCGCGCCTGCTCACTGATGACACGGAAACACGGCTCTTGTACAAACGGCGGCAACGCTTCCAGATACGCTCGCGCATCCGGGCGCCACACGACTGGCGCGCCGGCATAATCGATGGGCCCGGCCGCGGTTTCATTGAACCGCTGGATCGCACGATACGCTCGAACATTCCACGGCAGCAGCACGAGCAGGAAGACCGCGCCGATCAGCACGAGGCGCGCTGCCACAATTCGAATCTCCCCCGAACCTTCAGTCGGTCGTTGCTCTCGCCGCGCCTCCGCGCCTCCGTGCCTTTGTGCCTCGTGGCCTGCGTTCGTTCGATCGCTACGCCACCGCCACGCCAGCCACGCTCCCCAGAGGATTACCAGCAACGTGTGTTCGACACGAAACAGCGCCGCCACGCCATTCAGTGCCGCCCACACGACCAGTCGGCTTCGGCCCGGTCGCTCGACCAATGACCCGGTTAGGCCGATCAGCAAGATCAGAAACAGCGTGTACGGCGCTTCGTTGTTGAGGCTGGTCGATTGAACCGTCAGCGCAAACGACAAAGCTGACAGCAGCGCGGCGACGGATGCAACGCGCCCGTTGAAATGACCCCGCGCAACGAGAAACACTCCTCCGCAGACCGCCGCGCCGACGACGCACCACATCGCTTTGAGCGCGATGAACCCCCTTCCCGTCGCCAGCTCGTCGAGCGAACCCGGCCAAAGATATGCCAGCGCGTAGGCCAGTCCCGGCGCGTGAATCGGCAAGTCCAGCTCAAACGGCTGACCCGCTCGAAGCGCCTGCGCGAAGCGTATCCACAGAGGGGCGTCGCCCTCGTAAAGTGCGCCGTGCGGCCAGTTTCGATCGGGCGATGCGTACAAGAACGAAACTCGAACCGCCAAAGCGACCAAGAAAACCGCCATGCCGGTAGCAATAACGCCCCACCTCAAAGCGTTTGGCCCTTTCGGTGGATGGTCCGCGCCTTCGCTTTTTTTAGCGTTCAAGCATGCCCTCACGCTGGTATACAGGCCCGAAAAACGGTACTATAGAGCCAAGGTGGAGTGGATTGAAAAGCACCCCAGCAACCCACGTTTTGACGACCGCCCGGTCGTCCTGACCCCCATTTGGAGTGGAGTGATGATTCTGCGCAAACTCGCCGTCATTGGATTCGCATTCACATTGGGCCTTCATGCGTCGCATGTCGCCGCCGCCCCGACCCTCGATGCCCTGAAAGCCGAGGCCGAGATGAGCAAGTTCGAGGCCAAGGCGAGGTTGGAAGTCGATCGCCCCGGCGTAGCGTTCTACGAAATGGAGCAAAAGGTCACCACGGCATACGGCGTCGCCATGAGTGAGGGCGCCGATGCCTTTCAGTCCGCCGATCAGTTTGTAAACCGCTACGCAGGACTTTTTGGCGTGGAGGCCGGAACGGTCGTCGCCAAGAGTCTCGAAGCAGGCGGGCCGACCTTTGTGCCCCTGATGTACGACAAGGCAACCGACACGTACAAGTTCACACTCGTGACGTACGAGCAGCAGCGTGACGGTGTGTCGGTTTTCCACAGCGATTTCCGCGTGCTGGTGCGCAATGAGCCGGGTTTTCCGGTTGTGTTGGCGCGATCGAGCATGCATCCGCTGGGTGATTTTGCCGTCCAGCGGGCCGGCGCGAATCCCGACCTGGCGCGCGAGTCGGCGCGGCAGAAATCGGCGCGGCTGACCAAGTTCAGCGACATGGAAGAAGTGATCTTCGCCGGCGCGGAAGAGCGCGACGCCCTCCCGACGCTGGCCTACAAGTTCACGGCCGAGAGCGACGATCCGGTCAGCCCGCAAGGGTATGAACGGCATCTGTTCGTGGCGGACGCGATGACTGGTGAGATTCTTCATGAGGAGAACTGGGTCATTACCGAGGACGTGTCGGGCCAGGTGCAGGGCATCGCGACCGATCTGGTCGGGGCCGACATCTGTCTGCCGGAAAACCCGCAAGGACTTCCCTACGCCCGCGTGAACATCACGCCCGGCGGCGCGAATGTCTATGCCGACGTGAACGGCAACTTCACGATTCCCAACGGCGGGGTCACGCCTGTCACCGTCGAATCCGGCGTGCGTGGTCGCCGGTTTATCGTCACCGATCAAGGCGCTTCGACGCCGATCCTGACGACCAACGTTACGCCACCCGGTCCGGCCAGTTTCATGCACAACGCGGCCAACACGAGCGAGTTCAACCGGGCCTCGGTCAACGCCTACCTTCAGGCGAACATCGTGCGAGACATGGTGCTTTCCTACAACCCGGCCTATCCGACCATCGCCAATCAGGTTGACTTCCCGATCAATACAAACATCAACATTACCTGCAACGCCTTTTACAGCCCGTTGACGTCGATCAACTTCTACCGATCCGGCGGCGGCTGCGCCAACAGCGGATTTGGTGACGTCGTTCACCACGAGTACGGCCACCACGTCGTGCAAGTCGCCGGCAGCGGCCAGGGCGCCTACGGCGAGGGAATGGGCGACTGCATGGGCGTGATCATCACCGACCAATCCGCCCTCGGCATCGGTTTCCAGAACAATTGCGCGTCCGGCATCCGAAACGCCAACAACAACTGCAACTATCAAACGACCGGTTGCTCCAGTTGCGGCAGCGCCATCCATACCTGCGGCCAGCTTATCTCCGGCTGCGTCTGGAACACGCGCAACCAGCTGCTCATCACCAACCCCGGTACCTATCGCGACATCATCGGCTCGCTCACCATCAACAGTGTCCCGCTCCACACCGGCACAAGCATCACCCCGCAGATCACCATCGACTTTCTCACGCTCGACGACAACGACGCAAACCTGAACAACGGCACGCCGCACTACAACGAGATCGCCGCGGGGTTCGGTTCGCACAACATGCCCGCGCCCGCCTTGCCGGCGCTCTTTTTTAGTTATCCCAACGGGCGACCGTCGATTGTGCCGCCGAACACGCCCTTCGTGATTGATGTCGTGGCGCAGCCGCTCACCGGCACGCCCCAGCCGGGCACCGGCCAACTGTTCTACCGAATCGGCAACAGCGGCCCGTTCACCCAGGTCGCCATGACCCAGCACGCGCCCAACGAATACGACGCGACGCTGCCGGCCACGCCCTGCCCGCAGTTGATTCAGTACTACGTCTCGGCGCAGTCCACGACGCTGCAAACCGTCACCGACCCGCCCAACGCCCCGACCGGTGTCTTCGGTGCCACGTCGGCGTCATCTACCCAGAACGTCGTTGCTTACAACTTTGAGACCAACCCCGGCTGGTCCGTTACCTCGACCGCCACCGACGGCCAGTGGGACACCAACCCCGGAATCCCCGTCAATTGCAATCGCGGCGATCCCCCGGCCGACTTCGATGGCTCCAGCCGCTGCTGGCTCACCGACAACAGTTCCGCCAGCGCCTGCAACTCCGACGTGGACGGCGGCTCCACGACGCTCACCTCTCAGAATTTCGACTTGAGCGCACTGGCCAGCCCGGTCGTCCGCTACGCCCGCTGGTATAGCAACGTCGCCGGCGATGCACCGCAGGCCGACACATTCAATGTGGAAATCTCCGATAACGGCGGCGGAAGCTGGATCGCGCTGGAGGTCGTCGGACCCACGACTGCGTCGCCGAATCCCGAGGTCACGGGCGGCTGGTTCGTCAAGCAGTACCGCCTTGCAGATATTGCGAGCTTCAACGAGGCCACGACGCAGTTCCGAATCCGTTTCGTCGCTTCGGACACCGGCAGCGGCAGCGTCGTCGAAGCCGCCATCGATGCATTCTCCATTGATGACTTCGTCTGCGCCGTGCCCTGCGGCGCAGCCACGGGAGACATCAACGGTGACACGTTCATCGACGGGCAGGACGTCTCGTCGTTCACCACCGCGCTGCTCGGTTCGCCGTCGCCCGCGCAAATCTGCGCCGGGGACTTCAACACCAGCAGCGACCTCGACATCGGCGACATTGATGACTTCGTGACCGCGCTGCTCACGCAGCCATAACACATCGCAACTTGTGCAGGGTCTGCTGTGCGGACCTGGATCAAGTGCGGCGCTGGGCCAGCCCGCCCTGGCAACTCCTTTTCAAAGGGAGAATCGGGGTGGGGGCCAGGGCTCGGAAGAAAGCAATTCACAATGCCTCGCCGCTCACACCGGCGAGGCTTTTTTATTCAAATCGAACGAACGTACGCGAAAGACGGGCTACGGGGCCTCGATTAGCATGATGCACAGCCCGCGGTTGGATCGCGCGCCCATTGACCCGGAGGCCCGTTGCCATGTTCCGACTCGTTCAACCCGCCTTGTTCGTGCTGGTGTTCGCCGCGTTCTTGCAGCCGGTGGCACAGGCCGGAGAGAAGAACGCCGCGCGGTGGCCGCAGTTTCGCGGGCCGCAGGCGAGCGGCGTGGGCGAAGGGCAGACGACGCCGATCACCTGGGACGTGGCCAAGGGGACCAACATCGCATGGAAGACGCCGATCACCGGGCTGGGTTACTCCTCGCCGGTCATCTGGGACGACCAACTGTTCATCACGACGGCCGTCAACACCGAGCTGGACAAGGTCGAGGTAAAGGTCGGGCTGTATGGCAATATTGAATCGCTGGACGAGCCGGAATCGCACAGCTTCCGCGTGCTGTGCCTGGATCGCAGGACCGGCAAGGTGCTCTGGGACAAGGAAGCGTGCAAGGGCGTTCCCAAGGTCAAGCGCCACGCCAAGAGCAGCCACGCGAACTCAACGCCGGCGACCGACGGCAAGCATCTCGTCGCGTTCTTCGGCAGCGAGGGGCTGTATTGCTATGACATGCAGGGCAAGCTGCTCTGGAAGAAGGACCTGGGCCTCCTCGACTCGGGCTTTTACATGGTGCCCGACGCGCAATGGGGCTTCGCCAGCTCGCCGATCATCCACGACGGCCGCGTGATTGTGCAGTGCGACGTGCAGAAGAACTCATTCCTCGCGGCGCTGGATATCAAGACGGGCGACGAGGTGTGGATCACGCCGCGGAACGAAGTGCCGACCTGGAGCACACCGACCGTGGACACGAGCGACGGCCGCACGCAAGTCATCGTGAACGGCTTCAAGCACATCGGTGGGTACGATTTCACGACGGGCAAGGAGCTTTGGCGGCTTCGCGGCGGCGGGGATATCCCCGTGCCGACTCCGGTGGTGTCGAAGGGGCTGGTGTACATCACCAATGCGCACGGAAGCATGGCGCCGGTTTATGCGATCAAGACAGCCGCCTCGGGGCGTATTCGGCTGGCCACGTCGGATGCCAAGGACAAGAACGTCGCGTGGTGGAGCGACCGCACGGGGATCTACATGCAAACACCCATTGTTCATGACGGGCTGCTCTACTGCTGCCGAGACAATGGCGTGCTGACGTGCTACGACGCCAAGACGGGCGAGCAGAAATACCGCGAGCGACTGGAAAGCGGCACCGGGTTCACGGCCTCGGCTGTCGCGGCGGAAGACCTGCTTTACTTCACGAGCGAAGAGGGCGAAGTGTTTGTCGTGCGCGCTGGTAAGACCTTCGAGAAACTCGCGAAGAATGACCTGGGCGAAGTCTGCATGGCGACGCCGGCCATCGCTGGCGATACGCTGTTTTTCCGCACGAACGGGCATGTCTTCGCCGTCCGCGAGAAATGACCGATAAACGCAATGCGCGGCCGAACCCATTTAAGATAAATGTAGTATTTAAGACGCTTCGGGTCGAGAAACGGCCTATTCCCTGTCAATTCCGCCCCTTTTCGGACGACTGATCAACCGGTTCCGCAATGTCAGCCGGGCCTTTCGCCTTGCCGATACGTGCAGAGCGGTGTGTCACGGCATGCTCCGAAAACGCCACGGATGCCGTAGAGTGTCTTGTTGATGTCACTCGTGGCATCGCACGGCGGGCAATTGAGGCTGGCATGAGGTCGCTTGGTTTTCTCTTCGCATGGATCCTTGCGATCGCCGCCGGATATTTCGCGCTCGTCAATTATTCCACGACCCCCAAGGACAGCGCCGTCGCGAGCCGGTCATGGCCGCAAGCCGTGTCCCTCGAACGCGATGCGACGCGCCCGACCCTCGTGATGTTTCTCCATCCCAAGTGCCCATGCAGCACGGCCAGTCTTCGCATGATTGAACAGGCCGAGGGCGGCCACACCGACACGATGCGAACCTGGTTCGTCTTCACGAAACCGGCTCACGAGCCGGATTCATGGTGCCACGGTGTCGTCTGGGACATGGCCGCGGAGATTCCGCAATCTAAGCGATTGGTGGACATCGACGGGCGAATCGCCTCGCGGTTTGGCGCTATCTGCTCGGGCGAAACATACATTTACAGCGCCGATGGAACCTTGCTCTTCCACGGCGGCACGACCGGCTCGCGCGGACACGAAGGCGATTGCATCGGCACCGAAGCCATTCACGCCATCGCTCGCGGCCAACCGCCTAAGCACAGCACATCCCCGGTCTTTGGTTGCCAGTTGGTTCTCCCGCATGATGAGGTGCGCCCATGAGCGGCCCCCTCACCGTCCCCGCGAAGAACCGCGAGCTTCAGCACCGCGCCGATGAATTGCTCGCAGAGTACCTGCGCCAAACCTACGCCCAGACCGACCGGCTCTTCATCGTGCTGATGGTTCTTCAGTACGTCGCAAGCATCGTCCTCGCCTTCTGGGTGACGCCCTACACGTGGGACGGAACCAACAGCCACCTGCATCCTCATGTCCTGGCGGCGCTGACCCTGGGGACGCTGGTGGTGGTGCCGCCGGTATGGCTGGCAATCACGCGACCGGGCGAGACCCTGACGCGCCACATGATCGCCGCGGCCCAGCTGATTCAATCCGGCCTGCTCATTCAGTTCACCGGCGGACGCATCGAAACGCACTTTCACGTGTTCGGCTCGCTGGCGTTTCTGGCGTTCTATCGCGACTGGCGCGTGATCCTGACCGCCTCGATTGTGACGGCGATGGATCACGTCATCCGAGGATTCTGGTGGCCCTACTCGGTCTATGGCACGACGGTGGCCGCCTCCTGGCGGTCGCTTGAACATGCATGGTGGGTGCTGTTTGCCGATGTGTTCTCGATCCGCTTGTGTCTGCGCAGCGTTCGGAACCTGGCGCAGACCGCCTTGAGTACGGCCCAGCTGGAACACGCTCACGGCGAATTGCAGAAGCTGCTGGAAGTGCGGACCGATCAGCTCGCCAGAAGCGAGAACACGATTCGAGACATCTGGCAGCAGGCGGCCGACGGACTGGTTCTCGTCGACGCGTCCAACCGCATCGTCCACGTCAATCCGGCCGGGCTGCGCATTCTGGGATACGAGTACGAACAATTGGTCGGGAAGTCGCTCGCCGTGATCCTTGGGGAGTCCGAAGCGCAGCGCATCACCCTGCTCATCCGCTCGCTGGAAGAATCGAGCGTTCAACGGGCCTTCCCGGTCATCGAAGTCGCGATGGTTCGCAAGGATCTGTCGAGTTTTGACGCCGACATCAGCGGCGGGCCGATTCACGTCGGCGATTCTCCCATGCTCGTTCTGACAATGCGCGACATCACGCGGCGCAAGGAAACCGAACGGGCCACGGCTGAACAGGCGCGACAGTTGAAGCAACTGAATGATGAACTGAAAGCGGCGCAGCAGCAGGCCGACGCCGCCAATCGCGCGAAATCCGAGTTTCTCGCCAACATGAGCCATGAAATCCGCACACCGATGACGGCCATCCTCGGCTTCGCGGACGAACTGACTCAAGCCGATCATTCCCCGGAGGAACAAAAGGACACGATTCAGACCATACGCCGAAACGGCGAACACCTGCTCGCCGTGATCAATGACATTCTCGACTTGTCAAAGATCGAGCAGGACAGCCTCCCCATCGAGCGCGCCCGCCACAGCCCGGTGGAGCTGTTGAGCGAAGTGACCTCGATGCTGCGCGTGCGGTTCGACGCGAAGGGCCTTTCGCTCGACGCCGAATTCGTCGGGGAAATACCCGAGACGATCGACACCGATGCCATGCGTCTGCGGCAGATTCTCATCAACCTGATCGGCAACGCGATGAAGTTCACGGATTCCGGCGGAGTGCGCGTCGTCACGCAATGGCAGCGCACGCCGGACAATTTCATCCAGTTCGACATCATCGATTCGGGCATTGGAATGTCCGAGCAGCAGATTCGCGAGTTGTTCAAGCCCTTTACTCAGGCCGACGCCTCCATCGCTCGTCGATTCGGCGGAACGGGACTGGGTCTGTACATCGCGCGCAAATTGGCGAACCTGCTGGGGGGCGATGTGCATGTCGCCTACAGCACGCCCGGCGCGGGAACCTGCATTCGGGCCTATGTGCAATGCGGCTCGCTCGAAGGCGTCCCGATTCGGTCAGGTCACGAGCTTTGTGTCAAAGTGGTCAGGCCCACCCCCGAAGAAGCATCGACCGCCACGGTGAAACTCGATTGCAGCATCCTTCTTGCGGAGGATGGTGAAGACAACCAGCGACTCATCCGCCACATCCTCGAACGGACCGGCGCGACCGTCACCGTCGTCGAAGACGGCAAGGCCGCCGTCCACAGCGCGCTGACCGCCAAGCACCTCGGCAAGCCGTTCGACGTGATTCTCATGGACATGCAGATGCCGCTCATGGACGGCGCGTCCGCCGTGCGCCACCTTCGCCGCCAGGAATACACCGGCCCCATCATCGCCCTCACGGCCCACGTTATGACCGGTGAACGTGAGCGTTGCGTGGCGGCCGGCTGCGACGACTATGTCTCCAAGCCGATCCACCGGCCGTCGCTCTTCAAGTCGATTCGCAAGGCCCTGAATCGGAATGCTGCGCCGGCTTCAGCGGCCGCCGCTTGTTCCTGAATTGACAGGGCGCGCCATCTCTTCAAGCATATTCGCGTGAAAACGCGCTGGATCATTCCCGGTTCGCTCGCGGCGTTTGCGCTCATCACCACGGCGCTGTGGGCGTGGCTCTCGTTGACCCACAAGCAGGTGACGCTCGAACGGGTCGCGTTGGACGAGCTGGATGAGATTCGCGCAGCAAGGCCCACCACTTCAGTGATTGCGGCAAATGCTGGTACAAAGAGAAAGCCGCCGGCACTCCAAAGTTCGAAACGCCGTCGGGAACCCCTCGCTCGTTCGCCCTCGCTACCTCCAGTTAATTGGCAAGCACTGGGCGAACGCGTCGACGAACAATCCGTTCGCTTACGGTTGCGGGCGGGCGATTCGTCGTTCGCCCGTTCCGCGGTCGGCTGGGCGCACCTTGACGCCGATCGGCCGCACGCTGCCCTGGCCGAGTTTGATCGCGTGCTCAAACGCAGCGAGAACGATCCCGCCGCGCTCAAGGGCCGCGCTGAAGCACTCGCGCGGCTTCAACGATTCGACGAGGCCATCTCCCCGCTTCAGCGCGCCGCGCAGCTGCAGCCCAACGACGCGGACGCGCGCTACAACTTCGGCGCGCTGCTTTATCGGCTGTCCCGCTTCACGGAGGCGTCCGAGCAATTTCGGGAAGTCGTCGCGCTGCGCCCCGGCGACGCGCGCGCCTGGTTCAATCTCGCCGGCCTTGCCCAGCGCGACGGTCGGCTGACCGAAGCGCGCGACGCGTGGGAGCGATTCACCTCACTCCAGCCGGACGTCGCTGACGGCTGGTTCAATCTCGGCCTCGTGCGATTCGATTTGGACGACCCGATCGGCGCGCTGTTTGACTTTTCCTGCGCCGCCGCACTCGCCCCAAACGACCAAGGCATTCGTATCAATATCGCTGCCGCGTGGGAGACCCTCGGCGACCCGCATGCCGCGATCGAGATTCTGCACGACTTTCATTCATTGCACCCCTGCGACCCATTTGTCGAAACCGCCTACAGCGACCTGCAGGCATCCCTTCTCCAGACTTCCCTCATTACGGGCACGGGCGGCGAAGCATCCGCGGAAGAAATTGATCAACAGCACGACCGGACCGCCGCCCTTCCCAGCGATGAAGCCCGCCCTTAGAATCCAGCTTCGTGAAAGTTGTCACAAACGAATTGAGCGAGGTTAAAGCACGGTGGAGAAAACACTTATCATCCTCAAGCCCGACTCGATCCAGCGCGGGCTTGCAGGCCGGATCATCACGCGATTCGAGGAAAAGGGCCTGCAAATCGCCGCCATGAAGGCGATGAAGGTCTCGAAAGACCTGGCCGAGAAGCATTACGCCGTTCACAAAGGCAAGCCATTCTACGATCGGCTGGTGCAGTACATCACCAGCAGCCCGGTGATTGTCATCGTGCTGCAGGGTGTGAATGCCATCACGATCAGTCGCAAGATGATGGGTGCGACATTTGGTTCGAAGGCCGAGCCGGGGACGATTCGCGGCGACTTCGGTGTCTCGAACAGTTTCAATCTGATTCACGGGTCGGATTCACCGGAAGCGGCGGCGTTTGAGATCGGACTGTATTTCAAACCCGAAGACCTGCTGACCTACGAGCGCGCGGCGGAGAAGTGGATTTACGACGTATCGGGCGGCGCGCCGGAGTAAGACCCCATGCAAGTCCGATTTACCTGCCCGGCCTGCAAGCATTCACACGTGCTGGACATGCCGGAGACGACGATTCACATGACCTGCTCTCGCACCGGCAAGGCCCTGGAACTGGTCCTCGGCCTGGGTGGTGAGGTCAAGTCGAAGATCATCGGCGCGACGGCGGAAGCGACCACGGCAGCCGAAGGTCATGCGTCTGATGAATAGCCCGGCCGCGATTCGAAGGACTTCAACCCGGACACCCCACCATGAGCATCCTGGTCGATAAGAACACACGCGTCATCACACACGGCATCACCGGCAAGGCCGGCGCGTTTCATACCAAGCAGTGCCTCGAATACGGCACCAAGATGGTCGGCGGCGTCACCCCCGGCAAGGGCGGCACCAAGAGCGAGCACGGCCTGCCGATCTTCGACACGGTCGAGAAAGCCGTGCGCGAGACCGGGGCGAACTGCTCGATGATCTTTGTCCCGCCGCCCGGTGCGGCTGACAGCGCGATGGAAGCGGCCGCCGCAGGCGTGAAGCTGATCGTGCTGATCACCGAGGGGATCCCGGTGCAGGACATGATTCGCGCGCGCAAGTTCATCGACGAATGCGGCGCCCGGCTGATCGGCCCCAACTGCCCCGGAATCATCACGCCGGGGCAGGCCAAGATCGGCATCATGCCCGGCTACATCCACAAGCCCGCGGGCGACAGCGGCAAGGCCATCGGCCTGATCTCTCGCAGCGGAACACTGACCTACGAAGCCGTCTGGCAATGCACAACCCGCAACATCGCGCAGACGACGTGCGTCGGCATCGGCGGCGACCCGGTCAAAGGGCTGAATTTCATCGAGCTGCTCGAACTGTTTGACAAGGACGCGCGAACCGACGCGATCATCATGATCGGCGAGATCGGCGGCAACGACGAAGAAAACGCCGCAGCCTATATCAAGAAGATTGTGAAGAAACCCGTGATTTCCTTCATCGCCGGCCGAACCGCCCCGCCCGGCAGACGTATGGGTCATGCCGGCGCGATCATTTCCGGTGGGCAGGGTACGGCCGACTCAAAAATCGCCGCACTGAAGGCCGCAGGCATTCACGTGGCGGATTCACCGGCCGACATCGGCGCGGTCGCCGCGACTGCGCTGGGTCTGGCCTGATTGAGCCGATTGCGTGAGCAATCGAATTCACCGGCGCAGAGCGGCACCGCCAGCGAGCAACGCATCATGTCAGTGCAATCGGTCGGTCAAGTCCTCGCGATCGCCCTTCGGGACGCTGATAAGTCCGTCATGCACGAAGTCGCTAACGCTACGGCCGTCGAGAACGGCGGCCTCGTGGGAGACCCGCCGTCCAGCCCGGACCGCGGCGTGACGCTCCTTGCTGCTGGTCAATGGAAGCTGGTGACCGATCAACTTGGTGCGAGCCTGCCCTGGTGGACGCGGCGGGCCAATGTGTTGGTGGAATCGGATTCACTCGCGCACCTGATCGGCCGGCGCGTTCAGCTTGGCAACGTGGAATTGCAGGTCATCGCCGAGACGCGTCCGTGCGGCCTGATGGACAAGCTGCACAACGGCTTGCGTGCGGCGCTCACACCGGACGTGCGAGCCGGCGTCTATGGCCGCGTGGTCAAGGCGGGATCGTTCCGAGTCGGTGATTCCGTAACGCTCGTCTGATCGCCCCAATCCATCGCTCCCCAACGAGCCGATCGTGCAAGCGATCGAGAGCCGACGAGTGCCATCGTCGTGGTTCGATTGCCCGCGGAACGGTCGCTTTGCTATCACGCCGCCGGGACAAAGATCGCCGTCAGGATGGCGGTGATGATGTCCAGCGGTACCTGGAAGATCGCCGTGAAGACGTTGACAAAGATTCCCTGAAACGACGTGAAGATCAGATCCAGCGCGAAGTTCATTTCTCGGTTCTCCCAATTGGCGAGGGCGACCTGCGCCCTGCTTCGTGTCAGAATCGAAACGACAGGCCCACGCCCGTAAAGAAGTCATCGGCCTCATGGTTCAGCCCGACGCCGCTGCGAATGTCCAACTGCACGTCGTCGGTAATCAGAAACGTAAACCCGCCGTTCGCGTAGTGCGCCGCATCGGTCCCGCGGTCATTCGGATACAACCCGAAGTATTCCACGTACGTCCCGACGCCTTCCGCCAGCGCGTAGCCCAGCGTGAGCGACGCCGCCGGCTGCACGAATCGCCCCCGCTCGCTCATCAGCACGGCGAAGTTCAAATTGCCCGCCAGCGAAAGCCGCTCCGTCAGAGCGTATGCCCACAGCAGTTTGACGCCCGGTTCCACGTCGCCGGCCGTCTTGTTGTCGGTTCCCGTCGGCACACCCAGTTCGGCGATCATGCTTAAATCGGGCATGAGCCCGTCCGCATCGGCAATATGAAACTTCGTGCCCACCGACATGTCCGTCGCGCCATCCTGATGATCGATTGATCGCACGCGCCGGCCGGCATCATTCACTTCGCCGAACATGCTCTCGGTCAGCGACATGCCCAGCCACACAAAACGCAGTTCGACATCCTTCACGACACCCACGCGCAGCAGATACTCCGGGAAGAGATGATCCGCCGACCGCACGCCATCGTCGTCGTTCGCCGTGAAGGTGTAGCCGCTTTCCAACTGCACGCGCCCGCGCGGCATCACGGCCGTCGCCTCGGTGAAATCCGGCCGATCGGTCACAATCGGCCCGTCGAACGGATCGGCTTCCAGCCCGAGGAAGTTGCGCGAGGGCGTCGCGGCTTGCTGCTCCGCCTTCTCGCGGCTGGACGACTGCTCCGCCGGCGGCGCGGAGACCGAGCCGTCCGTTGCATCCTGCGCCGCCGCGCATACAGTGAGGCAGAGGCTTGCCATCGCGGCAAGTCCGAAAGCTTGAAACGCACGTGGAAAAGTATCCGTCGCCATAATATGTAGCCAAGGCTACATCGGCGACGATCAGCTGTCAAGCCCCCGCCGCCGGGAAATTCGCACTATGCCGACACCTGCTGAATACGCCCCGCAGCCGCCCCAGACCGACCCTTATCAGAAGACGCTTCTGGGCCGCTTCGACCGGCAGTACCTTGACACGCCATACGTGCGAATCGCCCTCGCTATCGGCCTGTTGGCTGCCCTGGTCGTCCCCACGGTCCAGTTCTGCAAACGCATCCAGGAAATCGATTCGAGCCTGTTCCGGGCCGAAGGCTCGCGCCATCGCACGGCCCTGGGTCGCTGGCTCCCCACCATGGAACTTGTGTTCGAGGGCAAAGACGCCGCCAACCCCTACGGCTACGGCCACTGGTTCCCGACGACACCGCCGGTGCTGCTCGCCGCTGCCCCGCTCGCCAAGCTCGGCTACTTCGGCGCGGGCGTCGCGTGGTCCATCGCGAAGCTTGTCGGTTTCTTCGGCGCGATGGCCTATTTTGTCTCTGGGTTTCGCACGACCGGCCGCGCCGTGCCCATCGGCGTGCTTCTCGTCGCGGCGGCATTCTCCATTCGACCGGTCATCTCCGACATCCAGCACGGCAATCTGAACCTTTTCATGCTCATCTGGCTCGCGCTGGCGTGGGGCTGTTTCGTGCGCGGGCGTGACGCGGCCGCTGGCGTGTTTGTCGCGCTGGCCATCGTGACAAAAATCACGCCCGGATTGCTGCTCGTCTATTTCCTCTACAAACGTCAATGGCGGGTTGTCGCGGCGACGCTCGTCGCGCTCGCCGTGCTGCTCCTTCTCCTGCCCGGCCTGACGATTGGATTCGAAACAAACATCGAATGGCTGCGCACCTGGTTCGACATGCTCGCCCGGCCCTACGCACTGGAGGGCTTCGCGACGATTGAAATCGCCAACCAGTCGCTGTACGGCACGCTCCTGCGCATACTCGGTAACGCGGGGATTCTCTCCATCGAACACATGCCCACTCAGCGCGCCTTGCAAGCCGGTATGGAAGACATGGCCCGCCCCGCCACCGCCGTGGGTCGACTCCTTCGTCCGATGATTTCGCTAAGCATCCTTCTCGCGCTGGCGTGGCTCTGCCGGGCGAAACAAATGGCGACTTCCGGCTCAATTGAAACGCCATCGCCCTCTAAGGGAGAGGGTTGGGGTGAAGGTGGATCGTCTCACTCTTCTTCGCCGACTCGCACGCGTACCAACCCCGCCCTGTGGCTGGAATTCTCCGTCGTCCTCGTCGCCATGCTGCTGATGAGCGAGCGCACGTGGAAGCATCACGCGACGACGCTGCCGCTTGTGTTCATCGCCGTCTGGTATGTTCTCGTCACCATCGACTGGACCGACCGATTCCGGGCCTGGTTCGTCGGCGGCTTGGTGGCGCAGCTTTTCCTGCTCGTTGTCGGCAGCGAAGGACTCATCGGCGACGACGCCGCGGAGAGGCTCCTCGACGGCGGCCTGTTCTGCTGGGGCCTCGTCCTGTGCGGCGTGCAGACCGGCATCTTGCTGCAAAAGCTACGACAACGCTGTTGATATGCCGCGCGTCGGCGATGTGTGCCACGGCTTCAAGAAGTGGCGAATTGGAGCGAACGCCTTCGAGAATTGGCCATTGCTTATTGCAACGGCAGCCCGACCCCGGCCCCCTCTTGGACCCCCGCCCCGGCCGCGCCCCCTACTCCGTCAGCACCGTCTCCTTCACGACTTCTTCAATTGTCGTGACACCGTCATAAATGGCCAGCAGGCCGCTCTCGCGCAGGGTGCGCATGCCGTTGCGCTGGGCGGCCTCGCGGAGCAGGCCGGTCGAGGCGTTGTTCATGACCAAGTCGCGGATTTCTTCATTAAAGACCATCGTCTCAAAAATACCGACGCGGCCGCGATAGCCGGTGCCGTTGCAATAGTCACAGCCGGCGCCGAAGTAGAACGTGCGACCCTCGACGTCCTCCGGGCGAAGCTGCAATTCCATGAGCTGCTCGGGCGTCGGCGTGTAGGGCTGCTTGCAGTTCTTACACACGCGCCGCGCGAGGCGCTGCGCCACGACGGCCTCGAATGTCGCGGTGATCAGAAACGGCTCGACGCCCAGATCGAGCAAGCGGGCAACGGCCGACGGCGCGTCGTTGGTGTGCAGCGTGGAGAAGACTAGGTGGCCCGTGAGTGAGGATTGAATGGCGATCTGGGCCGTCTCCAGGTCGCGGATTTCACCGACGAGGATCACGTCCGGGTCCTGTCGCAGAAAGCTGCGCAGGGCGCGGGCGAACGTCATGCCCGTGTCGACGTTCACCTGGCACTGGATGATGCCGTCGATGTCGTATTCGACCGGGTCCTCGGCGGTGAGAATCTTGGTATCGGGCGAGTTCAGGTGATTCAGGCATGCGTAGAGCGTCGTCGTCTTGCCGGAGCCGGTCGGGCCGGTGTTGATGACGATGCCGTGCGGGCGATTGATGAGTTGCTTGAGAACGTTCAGATCGTCCTCGCGCATGCCGATGCGGTCGATGTCGAGCTGCACGTTGCTGCGGTCGAGAATACGCAACACGACCGACTCGCCGAACAGGGTCGGCAGAACAGCGACGCGGAGGTCCACCGGGTTGCCGGCGACGGTGAGGCTGATGCGACCGTCCTGCGGCAGGCGGCGCTCGGCAATGTCGAGGTTCGCCATAACCTTGATGCGGCTGGCGATGGCCATGGCCAGGAATCGCTGCGGCGGGACCATCTCGTACAACACGCCGTCGATTCGATAGCGCAGTTTGTATTCATTCTCGAACGGCTCGAAGTGGATGTCGCTGGAGTGGTCCTGAATCGCTCGCAGCAGCACGAGGTTGAGCAGCTGCTTGACCGGGTTGGTGTTGACCAGCTCTTTCAGCTCTTCCAGGTCGATGGATTCGCCGCGACCCTCGAACTTGGACAGCTCCGCGTCGCCGCCGATCTCGGTGAGCAGGTCGTTGATCGACTGGGCCGAGCCTTCGGGGTAATACCGATTCAACCCGGTCGCGATCTGATCTTCCGACGCGATCATCGGGCGGATGTTGTAGCCCAGCAGCTTCTGGAGATCGTCGGTCGCCTGGAAGTTGTCGGGCGAGGCGATGGCGACGCTCAATGTGTTCGAAGCCGAATCGTAGGCAACGGGAATGATGCGATAGGTATTGGCCATCTGGTTCGGAACGAGCTTGACCACGTCGGCCTGCACGTCCATCGCATCGAGGTTGATCGGCTCCATGCCGATCTGCGCGGCGAGGGCGAGTTTCAGATCGGCCTCGGTGATGTAGCCCAGGTCGATGAGAATCTGGCCGAGCGGGCCGCGCTTGGTCTTCTGCACGCCCAGGGCCTCATGCACCTGCGTGCGATTGACCTTCCCCATTTTGATGAGGATGCGCCCCAGGAGGCGACCCTTGAACTCGCGTGTCGATGGTGCAGGTGCGGCAGCGGACATATCGCATTTCCATCATCGCCGGATGGACCGCATCGAGCGGCCGCCGGCGGTATCAAGTCCAATGACTCTACGTTTGCTATTCCTTGCCCTTTTCGCCCTCGGCGCCGGCGGCTTCGTCCTTGAGCGTGATCATCGCATCGCCGGCCTCGTGCAGCTTGCCGGCCTTTTCCAGCTTCTCCTGAAGTTCCGATGCGTGGCGCGCCTTGTCGAGCATTTCATCGGCCTCGATCAAGCCTCGCTCATACAGCGACCACAGGTGCTCATCGAGCAACTGCATGCCGTACTTCTTGCCGGTCTGAATGGCCGAATCGATGCGGAAGGTTTTGTTCTCACGGATCAGGTTCGCGATGGCGGGCGTCACGACCATGAACTCGTACGCCGCGACCATGCCCGACGGCTTGCGCGGCATGAGGGCCTGGCTCAACACGGCGATCAGCGAGGTCGAAAGCTGCACGCGAATCTGATCCTGCTGCTCGTGCGGGAAGGCATCGATGATACGATTCACCGTTCCCTGACAACCCGTAGTATGCAGCGTGGAGAAGACCAAGTGGCCGGTTTCGGCCGCGAGGATGGCATTGGAGATCGTCTCCAAGTCGCGCATTTCACCGACGAGGATGACGTCCGGGTCCTGTCGCAGCACGCGCCGAAGCGCTTCGGCAAAGCTGGGAACGTCGTTCCCCACTTCGCGCTGATTGATCAGGCTCTTCTTGTGCTGATGGTAATACTCGATCGGGTCCTCGACCGTCACGATGTGGCGATCCATCTCGTTGTTGATGTAGTTCAACATCGACGCGAGCGTGGTCGTCTTTCCGGAGCCGGTCGGCCCCGTGACGAGAAACAATCCGCGCGGCCGGCGACACAGGGCGCGACAGATGGGCGGCAGACCGATGTCTTCAAACGACAGAAACCGGCTGGGAATCAGACGCAGGACGATGGATATGTTGCCCTTCTGTCGAAAGACGGCAACACGAAAACGGCCTGCATCGCCGAAGGCAAAGCCGAAGTCGGTGCCGCCTTCCTCTTGCAGCTCCTGTTGATTGCGGTCGGGCGTGATGGACTTCATCAGCGCGACACAGTCTTCCGGCTCGAGCACCTTTGTCTCGAGCTGGCGCAATCGACCATGCAGTCGAATGACCGGCGGCCTTCCGACGGAAATATGGATGTCCGACCCGCCCTTCTTGATGCAGGTCTCCAACAAACGGTCAATGTGAATCGTTGCCATGGATGCTTACCGGGTCCGTCGCCCGCGTTCATGCTGGTTTAGTGATCCAAATCCCGTCAGCCGCTGACCTCGTCCTGTGCGATGCGGAGGATCTCCTCGACGGATGTCGATCCGGCGAGAATCTTGCGCTGCCCGTCCTCCAGCAAGGTGCGCATGCCCGTGGCCTTGGCCGCACGGCGCACCTGCGTGACCGAGGCCCGGTTGAACGCCAGCTCACGCAGCTCGCTGTTCATGAGAAGCATCTCAAAAATGCCGCGCCGGCCGCGGTACCCCGTGTTGCTGCAGGCCGAGCATCCGCCGGGGCGATAGATGGTCTTGCCCTCCAGTTGCCCGGGCTTGAAACCGCAGAGTTTCAACTGGATGGGATCGGGATTCGTGTCGGGCTGGCGGCACTCCTTGCAGAGGATGCGCACGAGGCGCTGGGCCATGATCGCCTGCACGCTGCTCGCGATCAGGAACGGCTTGATGCCCATGTCCGTCAGTCGCGTCAGGGCGCTGGGGGCGTCGTTCGTGTGCAGCGTCGAAAACACAAGGTGACCGGTGAGGGCGGCCTGCACAGCGATCTCGCCGACCGACAGATCGCGGATTTCACCGACGAGGATGATGTTCGGTGCCTGGCGCAACATCGAACGCAGAATCTTGTCGAACCCCAGGCCGATGTCCTCGCGCACCTGGCACTGGTTCATGCCGGGGAACACGTACTCAACCGGGTCTTCGGCGGTGATGATCTTCTTGTCGGGTCGATTCAGTTCCTGCAGCGCGGCGTAGAGCGTGGTCGTCTTGCCGGAGCCGGTCGGACCGGTCACAAGGAACATGCCGTTCGGCCGCGAAATGATCTTCGTGAATCGCTCGTAGTCGTCTGTCTCGAAGCCCAATTGCTGCACGCCGACGGCCGCGGAATCAGGCCGCAAGATACGAAGCACGATCGACTCGCCGTGCACCGCCGGGCAGCAGCTCACGCGAAAGTCGACGTCCTTGCCGCTGATGCGCATCTTGATGCGACCGTCCTGCGGCACGCGCTTCTCGGCGATGTCCACGCCGGCCATGATTTTCATGCGCGTGGTCACGGCGTTCTGCAGGCGCTTGGGCACGTTTTCCCGTTCGAGGCAGACGCCGTCCACGCGATACCGGACGCGCACGCGGTCGTTCATCGGCTCGACGTGAATGTCGCTGGCTCGCGTTCGCACGGCCTCGCTGATCATCATGTTGATGAGTTTGATGATGGGAGCGTCGGGGTCTTCGTCGGCCGCCGAGGTCTTCTTGGCTCCGCGCGCGTCCTGATCCAGCGAGGCGTCGACCGAGGCATCCAGACTGCGCGACAACTCGTCGAGCGACCGCTCCGCGCCGGAAAGATACTTGTCGATGTACGCTTTGATGCGCGACCGGGGCGAGATGACGGGAATGACCTCGCTCACGCCCAGGCGAAACCGCAGCATGTCCAGCGTGTCGAGATCGAGCGGGTCGTGAATGATCACTTTCATGTGACCGTTCTCGCTCGCCAGCGGAAGGATCAGGTTGTGCTTGCATATCTTGTCCGGCACGAGGGCCAGCACTTCGGGAGGGATCAGCCCCTTCGTGATTTCGACGTATTCCAGTCCATGCTGGTTCGCGAGCGCTTTGTAAACATCGTCCTCCGAGGCGATCTCCAGCTCGATCAGCGCTTCGCCGATGCGCTTCTGGTTGTTGCTCGCGTAAACAGCCGCCCGGTCCGCGTCCTCGCGCGACAGCAGCCCCTGCTCCTGTAGGATCTCACCGAGCTTCTTGCGCTTCTTAGCCATGCGATCGTCTTGAGCTGCCTCGAAGTCTGGTTTGTCTTCGCGGACGCGTGGCGGCGACCACCCGCCGCGCTCATCCACCCATGAGCAACCTGCACTCGTCGTCCGTCGTTGCTGCCGCAGGATCCATGCTACCGGACAACAGGCCGCCTCGCACCCCGACAACTCCGTGTCCGCCTGGAAGGTCTTCGTCGCGGTTTCAGTGGATTGTACGTCGTATCTTCCGTCGGTTCAACCGTTTAGCCCCTCTCGAACCCGTCCTGGCCCGATCAACCGCGGCTTGCCGATGCCGTCATTCGATAATCGTCCCGCCGTCCGCGAACCAAGAGCCGATGGCCTTGCGCCGCGATCATCGCCGCGTTGTCCGTGCAATAAACCGGAGGCGTCACATGCAGCGTCACGCCGCGTTCCCGGCACCGCTCCGACAGTCGCTGCCGCAGCATCGAATTCGCCGCCACGCCGCCGCCCAAGAGCAGCGTGCGCAGCCCGGTTCGGTCCAGCGCCTGCATCGAGCGTTCCACGAGCACATCCACGACGGCCGCCGAAAACGCCGCGCACACGTCATCCACGTCCTGCCCGGTCAATCGCTCCAGTCCGCCGGACGTGCGCCCCGGTCCGTGAACGTGGTACAAGACAGCGGTCTTCAATCCGCTGAACGAAAAGTCCAATCCGTCGCCCGGCATCGACCGCGGAAACCGCACGCGCCCCGGATCGCCCGAACGCGCTCGCGCGTCCACGACCGGACCGCCGGGGTATCCCAGCTTCAGGATGCTCGCCACCTTGTCGAATGCTTCTCCCGCCGCATCGTCCACCGTGGCGCCCAGCAGCGTCAGGCAGTTCTCGTCCTCCACACGATACAGTGACGTGTGCCCGCCCGAAACCACAAGCGACACCGCCGGCCACGGATCGTGATCCAGTGCGATAGCCGCGCTCGTCGCGTGCGCCTCGATGTGGTCCACGCCGATCAGCGGCTTGCCCCAGGCCCATGCCAGCACCTTGGCCGCCGTCACGCCGATCAGCAGGCAGCCGATCAACCCCGGCCGAACCGTCACCGCGATGCCCTCGAGGTCGGCCGGCGTCACGCGCGCCTCGGCAAGCGCCTCCTGAATCAACGCGTCGAGTTGCTCAAGGTGCGCGCGCGATGCCAGCTCCGGCACGACGCCGCCATACTTGGAGTGAAGGTCATATTGGGTGGCGATCAAGTTGGAGCGAACATCGCGACCGCCCGCCACAACCGCCGCGGCCGTTTCATCGCACGATGTTTCGATCCCTAGAATCATGCCTATCCCGGCTCGACGCCCCCAACTGCTTCAATTCACGCCGGGTTGAGTGGAGGCAGGGCTGTCCGCCGGCACACCGGAGGCCAGGCGCTCCAGCAGCAACTCATAGCCCTTCTTCAACTGGAGATCGGCCTCAAGCAGCTTCTTGCTCGCGGCGGTCGCGTCAACCGGTTCGACGGCCGGCTGCGTGGTCGGCTGCGTGGAAGGCGGCACAAGCTCGCGTGTGACCTCGCGCCACGCATCGACGCATTTCTTCCGCTGGCGATCCGGCATCGCAACTTCCACCGACGGCAAGACGCCCCACGCATCCTTCGCGCCGGCGCGAAACGTCCGATCGATGCACTGCCCGCTCGGGAGAAAATAGTATGATGTCGTCAGCTTGATCGCGCCGCCGTTGTTGTCCAGCTCCACGACTTCCTGCACGCTGCCCTTGCCGTAGCTCCGCTCACCCACGACGAGCGCCCGCCGATGATCGCGCAGCGCCCCCGCCACAATCTCCGCCGCGCTCGCCGTCGAGCCGTTGATCAACACCACCATCGGAAACGCGGGATACGTCCCGTCGCGCATCGCGAACCACTGCTTGTCATCCACGCGACGGCCGCCCGTGCGCACGATCAATCCCGCGTCCAGGAATCGATCGGCCGTCTCGCGTGCACTGTCCAGCAAGCCGCCCGTGTTGTCGCGCAAATCGAGAATCAACCCCCGCAGGCCCTGCTGAAGCAGGCCCGACATGACGCTGTCCAGCCGCTCGTCAACATCCTGCGTGAACTTGGTCAGCCGCACATAGGCCATGCGCTCGGCCGGATCCAGCACGTAATTCCACCCCCCCGATCCCTGCCGCATCCAGCCCCGAATCGAATCCACGTGAATCTCGGTGCGACGCACTCGCATCGCGCGCGGCGGCTTCGCGACCGAGTCCGACGGGCGGACGATGGTCAGCTCGGCGTCGGTATCGGGCGGCCCGTTGAGCAGGTTGTTCACGGCATCGACAAGTGTCAATTTATTAACGGCCTGACCATCGACGTGGGTGATGATGTCACCCGGCAGAATCCCCGCCTGGGCCGCCGGCGAATTCGGCTCACGGCTCAACACTTCCAAACCCGCGGGCGTCGACCAGACATCGACGCCGATGCCGCCGAAGACGCCGTCGGTCCTGCTGCGGAAGCGCTCGTATTCGGCCTGGGTCAGATAAATGGCGTGCGAATCGTGAAGCTGCGCGACCATCGCGCGGATGCCGGCATCGACTGCGGCGCGCACGAGTTCGTCGTCATCGGTCACGTTGACGTGGCGTTTGTGAATCTGCGCCCGCGCGTCGGCGAGCGGTCCGAACGCGCGGTAAATCACGTCGCGCTCGGCGATTTTCTGCGGAAGCTGCCACATCAGCAGCGTGATGACCGCAATCACCAGAATCCACGCGACATTTCGTTTGGGCATAGGTGCTCACGCCGGGCGGGACTGCATCAAACCCGGCCGGGCATTCTCGCTTCGAACGCCGACCCGATTGGAACCGCGCCGCAATTGTTCCGCGAGCGAGCGAAATCGTCAAGATTCGCGGATCGAACCCGCGCACCGGCGCGCGGACGATCGCGCGACGCGGCGCGGGTTGCCTGCAAACAACGTCGCCCGCATAATGAACGCGTCAGTGGGCGGCCCGCCGCTCGGGAGGATGGAGCCATGAGCGCAGCGTTCGGTGCCAATTGCGACGATTTTCATATCGCCTCGCGCCTGTTCCTCAAACTTGATCTGGCCCTGGAGCGCGAGACCGTGCTCCACTTTTTTGACAGCGTCAAGCGCGAATTCCCCACGTTGCGCAAGCTTCGCCGCCGCGAAGACAGCGCCCTGCTGCTCGAAGAGGATGAATCCGTCGACGGCGCGCGGCGCTGGCTGCGGCTCGACGAGTCCGCTCTTCGCCTGGGACACTTCAACCCCGGCACGACCCACGACGCCGAGCATTTCGGACAGGTCGTCCTGAAAATGGCCCCATACCACCTGACCCTCGGCGAACTGGATTACGATCATCTCGAAGTCGTCTATGGCTTCGACCTCGAGTTTCGCGGCAACCACGATCAACTGATCGCGGACACGTTCTTCTCTGACGGACCGCTCGCCGGACTCGTCACACAGGACGCCGCCGCGCAGGTGATCGACGCCCAGCCGTTCCTCGGCGTCGCCATCACCGAAAATTGCGACACGCAGGTCTATCTGGAAATCAAGAGCCGCACGTCCACCTATGAAGTGCGAACGCAGCAGTTTGAGCAGCAACCCCTGGGCGTCTTCCTCACCGTGCGAAAATACTGGGGGTTCACGGAGGGCGAGTCGCTGCTCGACGTTCATCGTCAACTGACCCTGCGCGCCGAGGAATGGGTCAGCGAGAAGGTCGTGCCGCTCGTGGTCAACCCTCTGGCCCAGGCCATTGCCTCGCAACCCTAGCCGTTTCCGGGCGACGATGGCGAACAGCCCTTCCCATCGAACGTGCCTGATCTACGCGGCGATCATCGCGCTGGCTGCGATGCTCATCGCGCGATCCTCCGCCGCGCAGCTCGAAACACTTTGGGACGAACAGGTCGATCACGACATTGCTGTCGCCCTGCGCGATGACCCGCTCCGAGGCGAGTCCCCCGCGCTCGACGCCTCGCAAACACGCCTCCCGATGTACCTCTGTGCCGCGGCCATGAAGCTCACCGGCCGCTCGGACTTACAACTCTGTCGCGATGTCAGCCTCGTCCTCGGCGGTCTCACCATTGTCCTTTCCGCATCGCTCGCGCACTTGCTCTTCGGCGGCTGGACCGCCCTGCTCGCTGCGACGCTGCTTGCCGCTTCGCCGTACTTCCTCTCCTTCGCACGAATCGCCATGACCGAGGGCGACATCGCATTTTCCTGCGCGGTCGTTGCCGCACTGCTCGCCTATCTTCACGACCTCCGCCGTCCGACTCCGGCGCGATGGCTGATCGCCGGGGTTCTGCTCGGGCTGGCCATCGGCGCGAAGTTGTTCGCGATCTTTCTTGTCCCGGTCTTGTGCGTTCTGGCAACTTCCTCACGCTCACCGCGATCAGTTCCTGAAAGCACCGGCCAGCCGGCATCGCATCGCAAGATCGATCGATGGTTGATGGGCTCGCTCGCCGTTGGTCTCGCGGCCTCGCTGTGCGCTGTCTTGCTTGCCATGGCTTCGCGTGATCGGGCGGTTGTCGCATGGGGATTTGCCGCTGCTGCATGGCTATTGGGTGTGGTTCGAGTTCTTTTCAGGGGCTCCTCGCTTCCGTCGTCCCCCATGGGGCGGCTTGTTGCCATGCTCATGCTTGCAGGTCTGACCTTCGGCGCCCTGATGCCCGCACACCTCACTTCGCACGATATTCTCCGCGAGATCGCACGCCGCACCTTGCGGTGGGACAACAGCATTCCGCTCGCCCTCTGGAGCGATCACCTGCGACTCTATGCCGGGATCATCCTCGTCAAACTCTCCATCCCCTTCGGCCTGCTGACCGCTGTCGCCCTCCTCTATGCCGCCTTCGTTGAGCGAACCGACGGCCGATGGCGGCCCTGCATCATCGCCATCATTTTTTACATTGTCCTGATCTGCTTCCTTCCGCTGCGACAGACGTTCTACCTGATGGGTGTGTACCCGTTGATCGTCGTTCTCACGGCTGCGTTCGCTGTCGAGACCGTCCGCAGGCTTCGGCAACGCAGCGCACCGGCGTCCGCGCTGGCGGCCACACTGATCGCCGCATGCCTCGTGCACCTGGGAGTCCGAGGCGCGACCGCTTTTCCATACTTCCATTTGTACGGCTACGACCGCGTCGGCGACCGCTGGATGGGCCGCGAGTCGCGCGGCTATCGCAATCTCATTCAAACCCCAAGTGACGGCGTGGAAGAGCTGTTGCAATGGTGTGCAAAGAGCGAGCGCGTCCGCCCGGCCGATCAGATCGTGAGCTTCCTGTGGGAAGATCGCATCGTGCGAAATGTTCTTGCATCGCTTCCTCGGCCGGTTCACCTGACGCCCCGCGGCCTGACCGAGGAATCCGACAAACTTCCACCGCAACCTGACATCCATCAGGCCGAATGGATACTCCTGCACATCAACAACCGGCTTGGGTATGGCGACCGACCGCCTGATTGGCCGCCCATCGCGTTGCTGGAGGCTCAATTCACGGTGGCATACAGGGTACGACGCGGACCAATTGAAGTGGCGTGGGTGTATGGCCGGCGTGAGAGAATCGAAGACAAACCACTGCCATAACCCGCCTGCGCAATCTCCATCAGCCTATTAATTTCTCATTCATCCGTGCGGGTTTTTACTCGAAGCGGGACACCCGGCTGGCTGGCACACCGGCGTGGGGCGGATTTAGTGCCGTCATGCACAGGCACGTAGCTCCGGGCTGTCAGGCGAGTGAATTTTCGGCCCTGCCGCATGGACTTGGACCTGTGTTTCGTGGTATTCTGGAGGAAGCAAACCTCGTGGATCCCGCTGGAGGTGGGTGTTCGTTTTAGTCCTGGATAACACGCTGGCGCATGGTCGCGCCCGCGAACGTGGAGAGCGGCATTGCGCTGCTGCTTGAGGGAGTGTCATTATGCAGTCAAGTTGTAAACAGGTGTGGGGTGGATGGGTTGCCTTGGCGATCGCTGTCTCGATTCTGGCACCCGGCGAGGTTTTCGCCCAGGGCTGCCCCGGATCGGGCCAACAGTCCAGCGGCCCGGACGTCATCGTCGGCACGCTCGGCCAGATTCAAAGCGGCCAGGAAATGGCCAACTACTCCGCCGCCTCCCCCTACGAGGCGCTGTCGGTCGGCACCACTTCGTGCAATCTGGGGAACGCACAACTTCGATGGGATGCTTCTCCGTCTCTTACGCACCCGGTCATCGGTCAAAACCTTTTCCGATTGAAGCAAGTCAACGGCGCGTATCGCTTCGAACAGGTGGGCCAAAGCTGGCTTAAACACGGCTTCACCGCCCTTCAGCAGACTGCCTGCTGCTCCAACTGCCAGTCATCCGGCACCGGCTCGCGGCTCGGCATCGGTTGCTCCGATCCCTACACGGCCAGCCGAAACGGCGGACAAAGCAGCGCCGGCCCCAAGTGGGCCGTGAACGCGACCACCGGCGCGCACACACACCCCTCCGGCGCTCCCGGCTTCTCCGGCAGCGTCGCTCGCCGCTGTCGCGTCCGCATGACGGATCTGGAGCAGGCGACGACTCAACTCGGCGCTGTTCGCTATTACATCGAAGGTCAGTACGTCTCACCCGACGACGCCGAAGCAGGGAACAAGAACAACAACGCATCACATCGCCAGGTTTCCGTCACGGTCACGACGGACGGCGGTGGCAACGTGACCTCCGCGACGTTCGGCTACTTCGGCACCAATCCCAACACCGAGACTCGCCGTCAGGAGCCGGGCATCCAGGCTTGGAAGAACTTCGATTCGTCGGTCACCCTCACAAACGTGACGACGCCCGAAGATGCAAACGCTGATCCCGATCTGATGGTCGCGCGGGTCATCGTCGGCGCAAAGGCCACCGACCTGGGAGGGGGCCAGTGGCACTACGAATACGCGGTCCAGAATCTCAATTCCGACCGCTCGATTTACTCCTTCAGCATCCCGGTCGATCCGAGCGTCACTGTCTCCAACATCGACTTCCGTGATGTCGAGTACAACGACGGCGACGGCGAGAGTTGGGTCAACCGTGACGGCACCAATTGGACCGGCGTTAACTCCGGCGGCGCGGTGACCTGGGCTTGTGCGCACACCTTCGCCCAGAATCCCAACGCCAACGCCCTGCGATGGGGCACGATGTACAACTTCCGGTTCGACGCCAACGTCGCCCCGACAACCGGCAACGCCACGCTGGTTCAATTCAAGCCCGGTGCCCAGACGCTCCCGGCCTCGACGGTCGTTCCCAGCGTCCCCACGTGCTCTTGCCCCGGCGATGTCAACGGCGACACCTTCGTGGATGGCGGCGATATCGCTGAATTCACGCAGATGTACATTGGCGCGATGGGTGTCGGCGTTTGTGCTCAAACCGCTCCGCCGGCCAGCGGCCCCCTCAACAGCGACGACGTGGATGAGTTCGTCAACCTGCTCCTTATTGGCGGCGGCTGCTAGGGCCGTTCCAACCCGCCGGTCGGTCATCGGCTTTCTCTTCGCCGATGCTCGGGCGGGGCACTCTTGTGATGTACAACCCCGGCCCGTGGTCCTCATCGACCGCGGGCCGTTTCTTGCGCCAAACTAATCCGCCGCTCCACACGACCCGCGCTTGCCCTCGCGACCCCGGCAAGATCCCCGATGGGCGGCGATCTCGGTACTGGCCGGGTTTGCCTGACAATCCGAGCCGCGACCGTGAGGGACCGGGTTGGGGTGGCCAAATGGATGGAACCCGCTTGCTTACGCGCGCGGCTCGGTTCGAGCGCTACCAGTACCGCGAATTCCCTTTATTTTTGCTTGTTAAATCGACACGACGGGTTTAGGCTTGCGTCCACACGGCCGCATGGTCGCGGCCTTTGACACCGCATTGCTACGTAAAGGAGTCACGATGGCAAACGCAAAGAGCATGAGCAAGTCAGCCCTGATCAGCCACCTCGCCGAGAAGAACGAGATGACGCGCAAGCAGGTCATCGCCTTCATGGACACGCTGGTCGACACCGCCTACAAGCAGGCGAAGAACAGCTTCACGCTGCCGGGCATCGGCAAACTGGTCCTGGTCAACCGCAAGGCGCGCATGGGTCGCAACCCGGCCACCGGCGAGGCGATCAAGATCCCCGCGAAGAAAGTTGTCAAGTTTCGCGTGGCCAAGGCCGCCAAGGAAGCCATTCTCACGGGCAAGAAGTAACCGCCCGCTCGAATCGGCGGCCCGCGCCCCGCTCGCCAAAACCGCGAGCGGCGTTCCGGCCGCAAGACCGAATAAGATACGCCCGTCGAGATGCGATCCGCACCGGCGGGCGTTTTCATGCGCGGCAACATAAGGAACCGACGGATTGCCATTCGTCAGCTTCGCCCGCCGCTCACGATTTACCTTTTACCGTGCCCCGCGCGCTTCAATCTCCAAACTTCGCCGAGCTGCTTAACCCCGCGCGCAGCAACTCCATGAACCGCGCGTGCGGAATCTCCACCGCCCCGAATCGCTCCAGATGCGGCGTCAGATATTGAATGTCCAGCAACGTGAACCCCCGCGTCTTCATCCGCTCCACCAATCCCACCAGCGCCACCTTGCTCGCGTCACGCGCTCGATGGAACATGCTCTCGCCGAAGAACACTCCCCCCAGCGCCACGCCGTACAACCCGCCGCACAATTGCCCCTCGCGCCACGTCTCCACGCTGTGCCCATAGCCGCGTTCAAACAATTCGCAATAAACATCGACAATCCGCTGATTGATCCAGCTCCCCTCCTCCCGCGCCGCACAGCCGCGCATCACCTCCTCAAACGCCGTGTCGATGCGCACCTCGTACCGCCCGCTTCGAACCGTCTGCATCAGCGTCTTCGACGGCCGAAACCCCTCCAGCGGCAGAACCGCCCGCGGATCGGGGCAGAACCACCCGATCCGCCCACCCACGCCCATCGGGAAAATCCCCTGCGTGTAGGTGGTCAGCAACAAGTCCGCCGTCAGTTTCGGTCCGCGCGACATAACTGCCCATCATACCGCGCGGGCCTTCGAATCCCGCTTTTTGTCATTCCGTTGCGCGATACCCATCGTTGCGCGTGACCGACCGAATCGTCGAATCGGAGCCGTGTCGTGTCGAGTCGGTAGCATTGAAAAACCAAACTCACGCCTTACTCGGCGAGTTCAGATCATCGCGCGATCCCAGTCGCCGGTACAGCATCAGCGAATACAACAGCGACCACACGACGAGGAATCCCAGGCTGCTCATCATCACGATGAAACACACCAGATCGTTCAAGAAGAATCCCGCCGCAGCGATCACGAGGCCGACCGCGACCATGATCTTCGACCCGACGCGATGGGTGCGTTCCCAAACGACATCGTTGGCCAGCGTCCACGGCGTGCGAATGCCGACGTAGAAGTTACGCCGCACCTTGCCCATGTAGTTCCCCAGGAGGGTCAACATCAGGCCGAGGATGATCGAGATCGTCGCGCCGACCTGCATATTCCGCCCCGTCGCGCCGAGGACAAAGACCACATGAATCGCCATGATCAGCGTCAACACGGCGACGCAGATACGCCCGTAGGTGCTGCGAAATCGCTCGAAGTTCTCGCGAAACGGCCCGAGCAGCGGCAGACCCGCAAGCAGGCCGACCAGTCCCGCCGCGATGATCGGCATCAGGAACGCCGCCACCCAGCGCGGGCCGTAGCCGTCGATCTCGCCCTTCAGGTTCCAGTGCGTCGGCGCCGGGTCCGGTATCGAGTTGTAAAACGCGCCGCCAAAGGCCGCGCCGGCAAGGATCATTCCAATCATCAGCAGATAGTGATTGCGCGACATCATGGCGTTTTCTCCCGTTGGTTCCTGGGGCGTTTGCGTTGCCCGCGATGGCTCTCATCCGCGTCCGGCCGACCCGAGGCGGGCGCGCCCTCCCGGCTGCGCCCCGCAGATCGCCCGGAGTCAGTCGAGGCCCCCTTCTTCTCTCCGTTGCTGAAATGCTCCATGAAGAAGCGGATCAGGTCGTCCACGACACTTGTATTCAGCGAGTATTCAATGAATTGCCCCTGGCGGCGGTCGGTGATCAGGTCTCCGGTCTTGAGCACCTTCAAATGAAACGACAGCGCGTTGGGGGCGATGCCCAGCCGCTCGGCCAGCTCGCCCGCGTTGCAAGGCCCGTTCCGCAGCGCCGCGAGAATTTCCCGCCGTGTCGGGTCCGCCAGGGCCTTGAAACTCTCCTGAAAACCGAACATGAGCCATCCATCCGGCCGCCGCGATGATCCCGATTGCCGATGAACGCCGCTGTTGAGCGGGCGAATTCATGGCTTCGGCCCACCGATAGCCGGCCGCATATTTCAACATCTATTGAATTATAACGCCGGGCCGACGGTTTGCTCACGCTCGCCCAAAAAGCCTTCCCAACAGCGTTGTTTGCACACCCCTGCCCCCGCCGATAGACTACGGGGCTTGGCTTGTCCTGCCCGGCCGGTTCTGGCGGTTGGTCCGCTGACGGAGATTGGGAGGAAGTACCAGGGCACGGGTCTTCAACGATCCGGGCCGCCCGGCCGCGCTGCCGACTCCCGGCGCGAGGTCAGCCGGGAAGATTGCAATCAGAGAGTCTCCCAACATGACGCACATCATCGACAACGACATGCTCGCCCGGATCGACGTTTCGGACGACGAGATCAACCAGCAACTCAAGGCGGCCTTCGGCGCCGACGCCAGCACGGGCGCGATCGACGCGGCCCTGGGCACGGTCATTTCCGAATGCAAAGCCGAATCGATCCTCAAAGGGAAGATCGTCGGCATCAGCGGCAACGAGGTCGTGGTCGATGTGGGCCTCAAGAGTGAAGGCTACGTTCCACTCAACGAATGGGAAGACCCATCCGAGTTCGACGTGGGCGACGAGATCGAGGTGCTGCTCGAGCAGATGGAAGGCGACACCGGCGTCGTGCTGCTCTCCAAGCGCAAGGCCGATCGCATCCGCGGCTGGGAGCGAATCCTTCAGAATTGCAAGGAAGGCGACAGGGTCAGCGGCAAGTGCGTCCGCAAGATCAAGGGCGGCCTGCTGGTGGACATCGGCGTGCCGGTGTTCCTGCCGGCGAGTCAGATCGACACGCGCCGACCGGGGGATGTCGGCGATTTCCTCGGCAAGACGATCGAAGCCGTCGTGCTCAAGATCGACACCGACCGGCGGAACATCGTCGTGTCGCGGCGCAAGCTGATCGAAGCAGAGCGCGCCGAGTCGAAGAGCAAGTTGATGGGCGACATCGAAGTGGGCCAGATCCGCGAGGGCACGGTCAAGAACATCGCCGAGTTCGGCGCCTTCATCGACCTTGGCGGCATCGACGGCCTGTTGCACATCACCGACATGAGCTGGGATCGCGTCGGCCATCCGAGCGAATTGCTCAAGATCGACGAGAAGGTGAAGGTGAAGGTCCTCTCGATCGACCGAGAGAAGGAGAAAATCGCCCTCGGCCTCAAACAGACGCAGGTCAATCCCTGGGACGAGGTCGAAGCGAAGTACCCGGTCGGAAGCCGCGTGAAGGGCGCGGTGGTGAACATCACCAACTACGGCGCGTTCATCAAGCTCGAAGGCGGCATCGAAGGCCTTGTCCACATCTCCGAGATGTCCTGGACACGTCGCATCAGCCACCCGAGCGAGATGCTCACGGTCGGCCAGGAGATCGAGGTCGTCGTCCTCGATATCAACAAGAACAAGCAGGAAATCAGCCTCGGCGTGAAGCAGACCGAGACCAATCCGTGGACGCGCGTGGCCGAGAAGTATCCGCCGAACACCGTCGTCACCGGCAAGGTGCGCAACCTGACCAACTACGGCGCCTTCATCGAGATTGAGGAAGGCATCGACGGCCTGCTGCACGTCTCCGACATGAGCTGGACCAAGAAGGTCAGCCATCCGAGCGAGATGCTCAAGAAAGGCGACGACATCAAGTGCGTCGTCATCAGCGTCGATCAGGAGAAACAGCGTATCGCCCTGGGCCTCAAGCAGCTCACCGAGGACCCGTGGCTGCATGCCGTCCCCGATCGGTACGTTCCGGGCATGATCGTCAAGGGCAAGGTGACCAAGATCACCAACTTCGGCGTGTTCGTCGAGCTGGAACAGGACCTCGAAGGTCTGCTCCACGTGTCGGAACTGACCGATCACCGCATCGACGACCCGCATCAGGAAGTCGAGATCGGCCAGGAGATCGAGGTCAAAATCCTCCGCGTCGATACACAAGACCGCAAGATCGGCCTCTCCAAGAAGCGTGCCGATTGGGCCTCCGACGGCGGCACCGAAGAGGGCAAACCGGGCGGCGCGCCCAAGCAGCGCCGCGGCGGTCTGCATGGAAGCACCGGCGAGGAAACCACCGGCATCATCGACGGCACGGCCTTCCTCTCCGATGCACAGAAGTCCGGCGATTCATCCGACGAAAAGGCCGAGTAACTCGATCGCGCGACTATACTCAATGGACCGGGTTCGTCCGTAAACGAACACGGCCGATGGGTCTTGCTTTTGCGCGCTCGCCGATTCGGTCCGAGAAACGCCCGCATCCATCGCCGGCTTTCTCGGTTCGGCGGCCCGTTGCGGTCGCAAAGGGATTAGCCGATTTCGACCACCGGGTGCGCCGATAGATTCGTCAACCGAGAGGGCCGATTCGCGCGGAGGTTCGCGTCATCCGCCCTGTGACTTCGGCTGCCTGCTGTGGTGGCCGGTGGAGTTTGTCCGGTCCGAGGACCGGAAGCATCTGGGAGGCCGCCGTCATTCCAATCGAACCGGGACTGCACCAGTACCTCAAGCAGATTAACGACTCGCCGTTGCTCACGGCCGACGAGGAGAAGCAGTTCGCGCGTGCCATCGCCCGCGGCATGGCGGCCTCGGCCAAGTTCGCGCGGGGTGAACTGGCGCTGACGGAAAAAGACAAGCTCGAAGCCGAGGGGAATGCGGCGCGCGAGCGCATGATTCGCTCGAATCTGCGCCTCGTCGTGAACATCGCCAAGGGTTATTCCAATCGCGGCATGCCGCTGGCAGACCTGATCGAGGAAGGCAACCTGGGCCTGATGCGCGCCGTCGAGGGATTCGACCCCGACATGGGCTCGCGCTTCAGCACCTACGCAAGCTGGTGGATCAAGCAGGCGATCAAACGCGCGCTGATCAACGCCGTTCAGCCGGTTCACATTCCGGCGTACATGGTGGAACTGATCGCCCGCTGGAAACAGGCGCACACCGAATTAAACGAATCATTGGGCCGCACGCCGACCATGCAGGAAATCGCCGAACGGCTTGAACTGCCGGAACGCAAGGTGAAAATCATCAAGCGCGCGCTCAAGGCCTACGCCGCGCCGACGCAATCCGCCTCCTCCGACGGCGGCTTGCTGCTCTCCGAAATGCTCCCCGACGAGAAAACCGCCGAACCGGGCGAGGAACTGTTCGACGAATCGGAAATTCAGAAACTCCAGGACCTCGTCGCCAGTCTCGACAACGACCGCGAGGCGACCATTCTCAAGCTGCGCTACGGCCTGGACGACACCGAGCCGATGACCCTCAAGGACATCGGCGCGAAGATCGGCCTGACGCGCGAGCGCGTGCGGCAGATCGAGGCCGAAGCCCTCAAGAAGCTGCACAAGATCCTGTCCGAAAGTCGCTGAAGATCGGCCACGCTCACAATTACGGCAATCACCGTAGGTCGGGTCCGAAGACGCGACAGCCACCCTATTGGCCGCGTGCAATTGTTACGTTTGTGGAAAAGTCAGTCCCAGCCGCTTGCATTGCGCAAGAAAATCTCCCGGAACCGCGCACGCCACATTCATGCGCCGGCCCTCTTCGGGGTGAATGAATGACAGTCCGGCGGCGTGAAGACACAACCGCATCTGCGGGGCCGCCGATGCCTTGCTGCGCGACAACCCATACATCTCATCGCCCAGCACCGGATGGCCCAGCTCCGCCATGTGCAATCGAATCTGGTGCAGGCGGCCGGTCTTGGGCATGGCCTCGATCAGCGACGCCTGCGGCTGCGAATCGAGCACGCGGTAAGCTGTGATCGCCTGCTTGCCGTCGCGCCGGGCGACCGCGCGCTTGCGCGTGCCGACGACCTCCGCGATGGGCAACTGGACGACGCCCTGCCGGGTTCGCGGCACCCCGCTCACGATCGCGTAATAGGTTTTTTTCACCAATCGCCGCTTGAATTGATCCAGCAGATGTTCGTACGATCGAATGCGCAGCGCCACGAGAACTAGCCCCGACGTATCGCGGTCCAGCCGATGCAGCAATCCCCAGCCGCGGTCTTCACCGAGGTTCTGAAGTGCATTGCCATATCGCGTAAAAAGTCCGTTCAGAAGACTGTCTCGCTCGTGCCCCTTGCCGGGCTGCGTGACGACGCCGGCGGGCTTATTAACCGCTAACAGCGCGGCATCCTCGTGCAGCACGTCAAACGGCACGCGGTGGTTGGCATAGACCGAGTAGGACATCAATTGAATTCTACGCGAACGGCGGCTCTTCGGCGCGGCCAAAGAGCGCGCGACGCGCCCAGAACAACGCCGCCAGCGGCGGGAGCATGGAGAGGATGCAGGCGGCCATCAGCACATTGCCGCGGCTGCCCTCGATCGATTGCATCATGCGAAGTCCCACGCTCAAGGGATACCGGCGATAATCAGAGAGATACACCAGCGGTTCCAAGAACTCGTGCCACGCGCCCAGCAGCGCCAAACATGCCACCGCCGCCAATACGGGGCGAGCCATGGGCAGCATCACATACCAATACACCTGCCATGGCGACGCGCCATCAATCCGAGCGGACTCTTCGTAAGCACGCGGCACGTTGCGAAAATACTCCCGGAATACATAGACAAAGAAACTCGACGCCGCCAGCCACGCCGGAACGATGAGTGGGCGATACGAACCGACCCAGCCCAGTTGCTGGTAGACCACGAACTGCGCTATGAGCAACACCTGCCCGGGAATCATCATCGTCGCCAGCAACACGCTGAACCAGAATCGGTTGCCGCGACGGTCGTACTGCGCGAGTGCGAAGCCCGTCAGCGAACAACTCAAAAGCGTCCCGCAGACCTGTGCGACCGACAGCACAATGGAGTTCACCGCAAAGCTCAGGAAGGGAAACTGTGTCAGCGCTTCGTCATAATTCGCCCATCCCCCGCGGCCGCCGCCAACTGCCCAGGGCATCGCCCCGGAGTGCAGTCGCTCGATCGGAACCCACGACGCCCACATCGCCCACACGACCGGCGCCAGAATGCATGCGAGCGCCGCGACGCGCAGCAATCGGCCCAGCCGCGCAAGCCATGCTGAATCGGGCAAGTTCGTCATGCCGGCTCCGCTTCTCGGCCGAGGCTGACCCAACGGCGAGTCCCCCAAACTGCCGTGCCGGTCAGTGCCAACAGCAAAACGGTCATCGCAAGTGACAAAGCTGCCGCATACCCCATTTGGTTCTGCTCGAAGCCGATTTGATAGATGTAGTACACGACGAACAAGAGGCTGTCCTGCTGCTGGAAGTTGGATAGCAGAAACGGCTGGTTGAATGCAAGCATCGAGAAGACCATGCCAGTCACGCCGTTCAGCACGATGAACGGCGCGAGCTGCGGCAGCGTGATGGATCGAAATCGTTGAATCGGCCCAGCGCCGTCCAGTGCCGCGGCCTCGTGGAGAAACCGCTGCGACAAACCCAGGCCTGCGAGGAAGATCATCATGACGCCACCTGCATGCCACGCGTTCATCAATACCAGGGCCGGCCGGGACCACTGCGGTGAAAAAAGCCAGGTCGGAGCCCGCCACCCGGTCGCCGGAGATCCGACGGTCGCGAGCAATGCATCGAGCAAACCGATCCCTCCTTCGATGATTCGATTGATCGGCCCGACCTGTGGATTCAACAACCACCACCACGCGAGAACGGTCGCGACTCCGGATAGCGCGTGCGGCGAATAAAACGCCGTCGCCCAAAATCCGCGTCGCTTCGAATGATGAACAAGCAAAGAAAGCGCCAATCCTGCAGCCAGTTGCACCGGCACGTTGAGCACGGTGAAAGCCAGCGAACTGCGAAACGCGCGATGCAACATGAAGTCCTGTCGAATTCGTCCCCAATTCGACGCCCCCACCCATTCAGCGCGCGAGACGTCCAGCCCATCCCAGTTCGTAAACGAAATCAGAATAAGACCCGCCACCGGCGCGCCAAACACCAACCCCAACCCGCACCACCACGGCGCGAGGAGCCAGCGGGCCTCACGATGAATCGGCGCAGCCTGCTTCCCGGAGCAATGGTCGCTCATGGCTTCTCTCGCGTAGAAGAATCCCGCGCTCCGGAAAAGCGCTCGCGTATGACACGCTCTCGCGCGAGCGCCGAAATCGCCTCCGATGGTGAACGTCGGGCATCGCCCTCCAGCAGGACCGATGTCAGGTGACGCGAGACACACCGGCTCATTTCAACCCAGTCCGGTGTGGCGCGCTGCATCCGCGCACGGGCCAGTTCATTGAGAAACACATCTGCCGGTGATCCGGCGCCTCCGCCGAACTCGACAAATGCTGCTCCGCACGACCGGCGGACCGGTATGGCACGCTGGTGTCTGGCCACGACGGTTTGCGCTGCCTCGCCAAGTGCATAGGCGAGGAACCGCCGTGCTCCCGCGGCCCGCTCACCCTCGCAACCGCGGTAGATGCACAGCCCGTCCCACGTGGCGCGTGATGCCGAGCCTCCCGGTCCGGCGGGAATCGGCGCCACCGCGTAGTCGCCTTCCAGCGCCGTACCTGCGAGAAACGTCTGAAACCATGGACCATTGACGCACATCGCAACCCGACCCGACAGGAACGCCGTGTCGGAATTCTGTCCCGCGTAATCGCCTGGCGACGGAGTCACGATCCAACGATGGCGCAGGTCTGCGTAAAGCGCGAATGCCCGTTCAGCCGGCGCGCCCGCCAAGGCCCAGGTCGATCCCGATTCATCGGTCAGACTTGCGCCGCACGACCACGCGAACGGAAGATAATAGACCCAGTGCGGCTGAAAAAACCCATACTGGTCGGTTCGCCCGTCGCCGTTCAGATCGAGTGTCAGATCGCGACACAACAGGACAAACTCGTCAAGTGTCCACATAGGCCCGGGTTTGAGAATCGGCCGTCCGTGGAAATCAGCCGCGCGCCGAAACGCGGCCAGATTGCAGTAGATAAGCGTGACGCCCCCCATGACCGGTACACCCCGCAATTGCGACTCAACCTGCAAGGCTTCGCGCGCGCCGGGTTGAAAGTCATCACAAATCGCCTGCACGATGGGATCAGTTTGTACCCAGCGAGTGAGCTCGACAAATTCTCGCGCATAGCGCGGCAGCGGTTCATCCTGAAAAAGAATGATGTCCGGCGCGGTTCGACCGATGAACTGTTGACTCAACTTGACGCTGTAGCCTGACAACGGCAGCCACTCGCCTCGCACGCGCAGCCCGGGTTGGGATGCGTGAAAGCCGTCCACGATCTCCGACCACATGCGGTGATCGTCAACTCCCCCCCAGTAAGAGAATCGCAACGGTTCGCTCGTTAACGTTGCCGCACTCGGCCGAAAAGCCGGGGTCAACGTCCACACAAGGCCAGCGACCAGCGGCATCGCAACCACCGCACGGGAGATCAGGATGTGACGAAAGCGGTGCGGAACATCATGCGACATGCCCCGGAGTATAAGCGGTGAATCCTTCCGACTTGGCGAAATTGTTTATGCAGTGCCAAGGCGAGGCCGTGCATAGGCCCCGGCCACAGGCGGTATGGCCGGCAGCCTCGAGGCCCCTGGGTGACCGGACTCCGACAGCGAATCTGCTGAATTGGTACCGTGATCTGCCAAAGATCGTCGCAATCGCCGCTCCCGCAAGGTCCTGTGGGTGGCTGCCTGGAGCGCGACGTTCATGCCGATGATCGTGAGCATCAGCTCAAGGAATTCCTCGTTGTGAAAAAGCCCGTGCACACAGAACGCCACCAACCCAAGCAGCAATCCGCGTGACCAAAGGTAGGCCCATTTCAGATCGGCGGGCAGCCGGCGCGACCAGCGCATGAACCGCCAGAGGCTGAATATGCTCCCCAGCACCAGCAGGAGCCAGAACATCAACCCGAAGATTCCCAATTCGGCCGCGGCCTCCAGGAAGATGTTGTGTGCCGCCTTTCCGCCACCGCCCGCCGCCTTCCGCGCCGTCTCAAAATTGCCGAAGCCGACGCCGAAGACCGGCCTGCTGGCCATCATGTCGCGCGCGGCCGTCCATGTAACGAAGCGGGAGCTGGCGGACTTGTCCTCCTGAAAATTGATAATCGAGGCAACGCGATCGCGTACTTCGTCGCCGGCGGCGATGTAAACGATGCTGACAAATAGAGACACCGCCATGATCGCGCGAAAACGATACTTGCTGCTCCACGCCATGCACCACAGGACGACCGCCAGCGCCACAAACCCCGCGCGCGAGCCAGACCCGAGGATCGCCAGACAGGTCAGACCCGAACCCGCGGCAAACAGCCATCGCCAGCGAAGTCGCTTCAGCGACTGCCCGAAATAAAACAACATAGGCAAGGCCATCGCAGACGTCAGGGCGAACAAGTTGTTGTCATACGTCTTGCCGTAAACCTGATGCGGTCCCAGCAGCGCGACTTTCAATCCCCCTTTGATCGCCCAGAATGCCGCGGAGACCGCCACCACACCATAAAGGATTCGAAATCGCTTCGCCTCGGAGCACATCCCCGTCAGGATCGCCGTGACGATTAGCACCTTGCACAAACTTCGAAACGCCGACGAGGTCTCGGCAAGCGGATACCCCGAGAGCGGCCGCGTCGCGCCGATGTAAGCGATCAGCAGCCCGAGCACCAGCAGCGGCCAGGCCATTTCAAACAATGGAGCGCGCTCCTGAATCGACTTCAACGCCGTGACCTGACCCCGTCCATCCCGTACCGGCCGAACGGCGTGCCGCTTGACGCCGATCGCCACTGCTCCAATGACGAGCGGGAGCCCTACAAGAAAGGCATCCTGAAAATCCGGTTGCCAGCAGAGGTACTTCGGTTGAAGGATGGACACCACGAGGTACGCGCAGAGGCCGAAGAACGGCCGCGAGAACACAAGCGGGATGATCGCGATCAGGATGCCGACATAAATGGCGAAACGCATGAAACGGACCTCACGAAGTTCGAAGTTGCAGGCGCTCGCGCGCGGCGGCGTCCTGCTTTGCTTGCATGGCCGAAACGAGTCTGTTTGAAAACATGGAAGTCCCCGGAGCAGGCGCCGCATCCCATTCGGCCGGGCAAACAGTGGCGCCTCGCGCAACGCGCGCCACGCGCTCGGCCAGTCGGACGAATCGCGCCTCGGCCGCACGCCAGCAAAACTCGGTCACGGCGCGGGCACGCGCCGCCCGACCCAGTTCCTCTCGCAGTCGGGCACATGCGGCAAGCTGTCCAATGGCCTGGGCTAATCCAACGGGTGAGGCCGGGTCCACAAGCAACCCCGCCCGCCCGTCGTCGAGCAATTCAATATTCGCATTCTTCACGCCTCGCCCGTCGGAACGCAGTCCGATGCACGGCAGTCCGCACGCCATCGCCTCGGCCATCGCGTTGCCGAACGACTCTCCGACTGACGGAAACACGAATACGTCGGCTGCGTGCAGTATCGGCCGTACATCACCCAACGCACCGACAAAGCAAACTCGCGCTTCCAGCCCGAGCCGTCGCGCCAGCGCTTCCATCGCCGTTCGCTCCGGACCATCTCCGGCAAGCAGCACGGTCATCGCCAAACCGGACACCGCCTGTGCGGCTTCCAGCAGCCGCTCAACACCCTTCTCGGCTGAAATTCGACCGGTCCACGCGATAACGAATGAATCGGCGGGCAATCGCAGCGCCGCGCGAGCCGCGTCCCGTTGCGTGCCGGTCGGTGGACGAAACACCCGCGTATCAACGCCGCCTACGATTGCCGTCATCTTCGGGCTGTCGATCTCGTAGCTCTCACGCGCTCGGCAAAACGTGGTCTGGCTGTTGAACACCACGGCGTCCGCTCGCTGCATCGCTCGCCGTTCTGCGTCGCGTTTGAACCACCGATCGACGACCAGCGCCGCGCTATTCCACAATCGCCGTGCGCCAGCGCAGCGATCCAGCATGCGCTCGGCCAGGGCATCGTCATGCAGAAGCGTCGAGCCGCCGCATACAAACACGCACGGCGCGGCCGACCGCCCGGACTCGTGCGCGAGCACCGCCTCCGGCTGGCATGTGACGAACAAGTCAAAATCTGTTGAGCGCCCGCGCAATACGCGCTTCACGGCGGCGCGGCGAGCCAGCGCCTGAAGCGACCAGTGCGGCGCCTCGGCTCGGCGTGTGTCGACACGATGCACCGGGAATCCGTCCAACTCGGCTACGATGTCGGTGCTGTCACGCCGGACGAGAAAGCTCACGTCGTGCCCCGCCTCGCGCAGCGCGCCGGCGTATCGAAGCGCACGACGTGATAAGCCGCACGTGTTGGCGCGCAGCGTCGGCATATGCCAAAGCACGTTCATCGTGCAGCCCCCTTTCGCGATGAGCGACTTGAATGCGAGGCTACCGTGCATTCCTGGTTGCAACGTTCCGCTTGCGCTGATTGACGAGCCTGCGCGGTCGCATCAATCCCGCGTCGGCCCTCAAACCCCTCCAACAGCAGCGCGAATTGCTCCGCGATTGCTCGTCGCGTGAAGCGGTTGACGAACGCAACATCGCGCGAAGCCTGCAATTGTCCGGCGATGAAACGCGATCGGCAGGTCTCCAGCGCGCGCGCCAGCGATTCGTCAGCATCGTCGCCATGCATTACAATCGTCACGTTTCCAGCGGCGAGCAGGATCCGATGCAAGTGCGTTCCGGGATGAACGACAGCCAGCGCGTGCCGCCCCGACGCGAGGTATTCGAACGTCTTCGCGGGAATGCACAATGCCCCGCCCGCATTCGCCGGCGTCATCAGAAAGAGCACGTCCGCCCGACGCATCGCCCCCAGCGCTTCGCCGTGCGAGACATATCCGACGCGTTCGACAAAGCGCGAATCGCCAGGCTCAAACAACGCCTGCTGCTGCGCCGAAACGCTGCCCACGATGCGCCATCGCACCCGCGGCTCGGCTGCCCCGGCATTGACTCGCCGCAAGGCTCCCAGCAACAGGCCCGCCGACTGATCTCGGTAAAATGAACCGACGCTGGTGATGCACAGCGACTCGGACGGACGTGACCGCTGAAGCGACTCTCGCAACCCCTCGCCGGCTCCTTGAATCGTCGCGCCTGCCGCCTCGTCGTAGCCATTTGGGATCACCCGAATCGCTTCGCCGGGCCCGTATCGCGCCGAGAGTCGGTCTCTCAAGTCTTCACACGTTACGACCACGATCTCGGCGCGCGACACGATGTCGCGCTCCAGCGCCGACCATTGCTCGTGTTCGGCGCTGCACCGCGGCTGATACGCGAAATTGTCCGTGATCGGGTCGCGCAGGTCGGCGATCCACGGATTCGACAGCCGCCGGGCGATTTCAATCGCGGCCCGGTGCACCGAGTGCGGAGGCGACGTCGAGATGATTGCGTCAAACGGTTTGTTCTGCGCCAGGTGCACCGCGGCGCGAACCGCCGCTCCGGTCCACCACTGCTGCGGCTCCGCGCCGACCGACCGGCGCTGCCAACGATCAAGTCGCCAGTAAATCCGATCTTCCACCCAGGCTCGCGGCGCGGCGACAGGAATCCAGCGGGCCAATTTCGTCGCTGCGCCCCCGGCATCCCATCCGAAGACGTTGTGCACCGCCGGCCCCGATGAATCCCGATCGCTGCCCGCCAGCGACTCATCGCGCAGAGGATGGTGCCGGTGTCCGGCGCGAAGCACATGCACGTCCCAACCCAGCTCGCAGAGATGGCGTGCCAGAAATGCGGCACGCTGCACGCCGCTGCCGCCCATCGGCGGGTAGTGATAACTCAATAGCAGCACGCGCCGCCGACCGGGTTGTGGACACCGATCCGTCATACCACGCTGTTCCTCACAAACTCTCGCAACCGCCACGGCACGGCGCTGTCCACGGGCGCAAACATCAATCGCGACAAGCCACGCCGCACGCGCCATGCTGCCCGCCACCGGCTGTTGGAAACACTGCCCCGCGCGCCGGCCCCCCGGGGTAGTCCAATCTGTTCCAGCGCGCGGACGATTCCGCGCTCGATTGCTTCGATCGCCGGCGTCCAGCCACACGGTTCATACCTGCATGGCGTGCCGAGCGGATTCCAGATCGTCTCGTAGCGCTGCTGATTCGTCATGCGCAGCCGTGTCCAGCGCCGCTCATCTCCGGGGCCCCACACAAAATGCGGACACCGGCAGAGACTGGCCAGGTGCAAGCCGCCGGTCGAAGCGCCAGCCGCCAAGCGCGTCGCCGACAACTGCTCAATCGCCTCGTCAAGAGTCGCGGCATAGCGATCAACTCGCAGCCCGCGTTCGCGCAATCGATCCGCCAGTTCATCCCACCAGGTTGCGGGTTGATTCCGCTCTGTCGCCGTGCTCCGCGTCCGCGGCACTAGCAGCACATCCAGCGCGACTGCACGCGGCCGACGATATGACACAAACTGCTGATGCCGATCCGTCGCCGGCCACAATTCCCCGTGAAATCCGGGTGTCAGCAGTCGCACATGCGATGAATCAGAACTTCGCAGCGCGTCCGCGATCTCATGCTCACCCGCTGTTTCGCATGCCGCGATGCACCGCACTCGCGCGTATTCTTCCAGGCACTTGGGCTCCATCGGCCGACCGTCGGCTGCGATGCGATGATCCTCGCTCGCCTCTCCCGGCGCATCATCCGTCTCCGCCGGCAGAAAACGCATACTCGTCGACTGCACGTCGTCGGCGCACGCGGATGCGCCCGCGTCGTACAATTCCCCTCGGCCGCTTGGAGCGCAAATCAGCACGCGCCGCCAGACGCCGCGCTGGGTTTCCCATCGCACGCGTCCCTGCCAGTTCATGAGCTCCCAACCGAACTCACCCACGTACGGCGCAACGACAAGCACAGGCGCCGCGCCCTCGCGCTGAAGCCCACCGCGCACGGATGAATTCCAGTCACGCATCGTCATCGTTGCTCAAGCGCCGCCGAGTTCGCCGGCCAGTCCTCGACCAGCATTTCGAAATCGATCTGGGAGCCTACGGGTGCGGGCTTGCGACTCAACTCGGTCGCCCGCGTGCGACCGGTCACATTCACGCGACGTCGCGCATCGAGCATGGCACGATGCCCGGTCTCGACGGCCAGCTGCGTCGTGCGCTGCGTGTAGTGCCGCTTCAGCCCGAACGGATAGGCCAGCGCGATCGGCGCCGCACCGGTCCAGGCACGCAGCAAATCGCGCGCCGTTTCCAGCTCCGCACGCTGACCGGCTTCATCCAGTGCCGAAAGTATGACATGTCGATGCGTGTGATTGCCGAATTCAAACAGGTCCGGCTCGGCGCGGGCGATGTCCTCCGGCTCGAGATAGGGTCGCAGCGACGACGCGATTTCTCGCCCGCTGCTGCCGACGCGCCGCACGACTTCCTCCAGCAGTTCAGGCACGCCCGCATGAAAACATCTTCGCGCGAACGACTCCACCGTTTCCTCGGCCCCGCGCGATCCGACTCCCGCAGCCGACAGCGCCTGCCCAGCGCGATCCCCGTGCCCGTTCGCGCAGAGCCACGCCAGTTTGTGCTGCCACATCAAGTCCTGATTCCCGACAACCCCCGTCACCGGAAAAATCGTCACCGGAACGCGACGCCGGACCGTGATGGCCCCGGCCGTGTGCATGGCATCGGCGAAGCCGTCATCGAACGTGATCACCACGGATCGATGCACCGGCTCGCCGCGCTCCAACCGCGCGACGACATCGCTCAAACGCATCGGCTCATAGTGCGCGAGGAGGTAGTCCAGATGCCGCTCAAACTCCGCCGGCTCGTGTCGCAGGCCCGTGCCGTCCGTGAAGACCGACGGCCGCGCGGAAATGCTGTGATACGCGAGAACGTGAATGCACGTTTCGTTTCGCCGGCGGCGAAGCTTTCGCACCACCCGTCCGGTCCATGTCTCAAACGTTCGGCCTTGCACAAACGTACTCATGACTCACACCGCTCCCTTGCCGGCGCGCCGACCGACCACGCGATTCAAAACGCCCGCGAGGCAACCGGCCTGATGCTGCCGCGTCATCGCCACCAACCGGTCCGCCGGATGCGAAACGTGATCGGCCCCCGCCAGCCAGCGCGTGTACAGCACGCCGATTCCGCGGCTGATCGCCTCCGCGTCGTCCGGCTCGCAGACTTGTGCACCGGCCATGCCCTCGAGCAGCCGCGCCGCCTCCCCGCCCGACGGCACGACGGCGAGAATCGGCCGCCCAATACCAATGCATTCGTATATTTTTGCCGTGCTGTCGCCTTCGCCGCCCGCCGTCCGAGGCAGCAGGACCACGTTGGCCGATGCGCCCGCCATGGCTTCCATCGCTTCGCGGTGCGGCTTCATTCCGAGGTAGCGCACACGTCCCGCGTCCTCCGCGCGATCAAACCGATCGGCAAACGGCCCGACGCGACCAATGAAATCAAATCGCGCGTGCGAGGCACTGCCGGGCGTTCGCTCCACGAAACGGCGAAACGCAGCGAGCACTGTATCCGGCCCGCGCTGGCCATAAAGCGAACCGGCGTACAACAGTTGAAACTCGCGCCGCGCGGCCTGCGGCGCTGCGGGAAAATCGCCGGGGTCAAAGCCGTTCTCAATGGTGACGAACTTCCCCGCGGCACGGCGATAACGCTCGCTGAATCGCCGCGTCATGTGATCGTTCACGCTCACGACCGCCGCCGCGCGCCAGATCACCGCCGCTTCGGCCAGACGCGTCAGCCCCGCACCGAGCCGCGTCGTCCACTGCGGCCAGTGAATGTACTCCACCCACGGATCACGAAAATCGGCCACCCAGGGCCGGCGCAACCGCGCCTGCACCTGCAGCGCGATCACGTGATCACTGAACGGCATACCCGAAGAGAAAATCGCATCGAAGGCGTGCCGCCGATGAAGCGCCACCGCCAGCCGAACCGCCTCGGAAGTCCGCCAGATTCCCCGATCGGGGAACGCCAGCCGCTCACCGAGCGCCTGCATGCGCCACGCGAGCCAATCGGTGCACCGCTGCGCGTCGCAGCCCACCAGCGAACCAGGGATACCAATTAACGCGCCCAGCTCGCGGCTCCATCGGCGCGGTCCATCGTCCGCATTCGGGCCGAGACGATGCACTTCCAGATCAGCCGGCACGTCCTGAAGACTCGACAGGTCGCAGGCTCGCCGCGCGTCTTCACTCGAGGGCTGCGGCTGCCGTTGAGCGCCGGTCACGACGACGCTTTCCCAGCCGTGCTCACGCAGATACTTCACGAACTTGCGAATGCGAATCGCGCCAACGGAAGCGACGGGCGGAAAGCGGCTGGCGATGACAAGGAGCTTCCGCGGTATCGCGGCATCGCCTGCGCTCACCGGCCGGCCGATGACCGATGCGGCCGCCTCTCGACCGCCCATCCCCACTTCACGGCCACGATGCAGGCGCAGGCTCGGACGGTCGCGCGTTAATTGATCATTGTCTTGTTCGATCGGATGAATCACCGGCGCATCCTTGCGCGCGTGCAAAGGCAACCGGCGCGCACGGTCCACCCCGTCGCGTCCCATATCGCCGCACTCTATGTTCTATCGAGACCGGTGATGCCAAACTGAAGTCAGATCGCGGCAGGAATGCGTGGCCGGGAGCGGCCGGGTTGAGCTGCCGAGCGATGCGCCGTTATAGGACGGGCAGCGTGCTCACCTGTATCTGTCCACGCGCCGTCGTGTCCTTTCATGACCATTGTTCGCCATGCAGCGTGGATCACGTCCACGTCATGATTCCCGCGCACAAAGGCCCTGCCCGACTCCCCTACTTGATCGCAGGC